>CAMWID010000042.1 GCA_947174235.1 uncultured Porphyromonadaceae bacterium
TAATTCAAACCGCATAATGCATACTCTATCATGCATTGAGTAGTTGACTCTTCTTAGTACCGACAACAGACAACGGACAACGGACAACGGACAACAGACAACGGACAACGGACAACGGAAAACGGAAAACTGACAACAGACACGGAAAAGGATTGCGCTTTTCTCACAAAAACGCAATCCCCCCATAACCAAAATTCAAGTATAAATTCAGTGGAAACAAAACCCTTGCCCGACAAAGAAGAGAAGTCCGGCAAGAATCATCCCTCTTCTTTCACAAGAAAAGAGATACCGTTTCCGGGAAAGCAATTATTATCTATAGTTTCACAACTGTAAATGACTTAATCGCTTCGAAGCAGTTATCAACTTGCGTATGTAGGTACTTCTGAATCTACTTGAACCTTAGCTCCACAATTATCCAGGCACTAAGATACGGGTTTAGTGACTAAAAAATTGCAGATATGCAAATTTAAGGATAAAAACTATAAATACGCAACTTATAAACGTTAAAAACATCCTCGTTAAATGTTAAAATGCTTAATATTGGCACTTATGTCGTATGTGGATGATATGTTTCAGTAGGTAAATGGCAGTAAGTGTCGGTAGATATCCGTGTGAGACCACAAATGACGCGCCGGATCTCTGTCAGTCAGGATCCGGCGCGTCATTGTGGCAAATGCAGGTGGTTACAGAAGCAATGTCAGAATATGGATTCCCTTGTCTTCGTGGTGAGCAATTCGAGTGCTTTCATTCCCATGATGGAGTTCCCTTTGGGATTTAGACGGGGTGACCATACTGCCACAGAATAGCGCATAGGGTATACGGCGGCTATGCCGCCTCCGACCCCGCTTTTCCCGGGGAGACCGACAAGGAAAGAAAATTCACCCGCCTCATCGTAAAAGCCGCATGTCTGCATGATAGCGTTTATTCGTTTCACCTGAGACGACGACAGATCCACTCCATGATATGAGAAATGCCGTCGGTGGTCGGCGAATGCAAGAAAGGCTTTGGCAAGATCCATGCACGTCATCTCTACAGAGCACATCATGAAATAGAAATGAAGCACCTCCTCGATGTCGCCCTTGATATTGTCGTGATATTTTAAGAGGTTGGCTATGGCGGCGTTGAGATACCCTTTCTCTCGTTCGGAACGTACCACCTCCGCATTGTAACTTATGCCCGGATTTCCGGTCAGCTCCCTTACAAAAGAGATGAAATCTTCTTCCGGCAGGGGCAGTTTCTCCAATAATATGTCTGCCACTACAATGGCTCCTGCATTTATAAATGGATTTCTGGGTTTTCCATGTTCAGCCTCGAGCTGTATAAGGGAATTGAAAGCCGTTCCCGAAGGTTCTTTCCCTACTCTTTCCCAAAGAGAGTCGCCTACAAGGCTCAGGGCGATTGAAAGTGAGAATACTTTGGATATACTTTGAATAGAGAATG
The DNA here is from genome assembly GCA_947174235.1 of uncultured Porphyromonadaceae bacterium. Taxonomy (GTDB): domain Bacteria; phylum Bacteroidota; class Bacteroidia; order Bacteroidales; family Muribaculaceae; genus Lepagella. Next base: position 1,441 of record CAMWID010000042.1, read on the forward strand.
GCTCTCCGGCATCACCTTCCGAATATACGTCGCCATGGACAGTATGGATACATATCCCAAACTGATCAGGGTTGACTTCCGCAAGAGCCGGTATATAGTCAGCCTGTTTGCCCATACCTCTGTAGGGCTCTACTTCCCTACAGATTGATTCTAACACTTCCTGATATTTCATAACTATATTTTTTTGCAAAATTAATATTTCGCCTTGTCATAGAGATTATAAAATGTGAAAAAATAGGTATGAGGCTTGCAAAATGATGAATATTGTTGTAAAACTAAGCCAATAAATTGCAGATAATGCAATTTATTGGCTTAATAAGATCCGTAATAGAATCAAAGTGTTCTTGGAGCCGGTTTCTGCGAAATTTTATGGAGCTATCCCTCTAATCCTGGGTGAGAGCCTGGAAATAGCAATCGGCTATGGCAGTCCATTCCTCAAGGGTGCCCTGGGTAGTGTATCCTTTTACCGTCTCCGGATCTCCGAGATCCTTTACCGCGATGTCTTCCGATAAGGTGACTACCGTAGGAGCGGCTTCCGTGTCGGGATTCCAGAAATCCTTGAACTTTACCGGAGAGCGGTCTTCCTCGATAAGGTAAAGCACACCATTGTAGCGATACAGTCCCATTATTTGTGCCACTCTGGATTTTCCCGGTTCTTTTGAAGAATGGCACACTACTTCCGGAAGATATGGAAATCCGGCTTTGGCATTGTCCCATATCACGGCGCCTATCCCCCTTGCTTCCATATCTTCTGCGAGAGCCTGTTTGGCATCGGCAAACAGTTTGGCGGATTCTTGATTTGTGTTTTCCATAAGTCTGATAAATTTATTGCGTAACACGGAGATTTAGCCGGACAATTTTTAGGTTCCGCGGCATTCCCCGTATAACTTTATACGTTTGAACCTCCGGAATGGTTCTCACGTCTTACGCATATGGACATGTGCCCACAGCCCCGAGAGATGTTGTATGGGGGAAATGAAAAGCGGCCGATTCACATCGACCGCTTTCAATACTTTTTTCGAACTAACCTAACATCATGAAACGATTTTCTGATATTAAGACAAATCAAAGAACTGTTTTGTTCACAAAAAATAAAAAATTTTTGAAAAATTTTTAGAAGGGGCAAGATGTGGTGTTCCCGGACAACATCCTGAAGCAACCTTAATGATGATTAATATGTTTATAATCAAAGAGACAAGCTGTAGTGATTGTCTTCGTTATGAAAAACGCTAAAAGAAAGTATTATGGAATACAAGATTATTGAAATCGAAGGTATAGGAGAATCCTATGCGAAAAAACTCGAAGACGCCGGAGTGAAAACCACGGCGGATCTTCTTGCAGAGGCAGCGACTCCCAAAGGGCGCGAAAAGCTTGCTCTGGAGACCGGGATCAGTCCGAAGCTGATACTTAAATGGGCGAATCATGCCGATCTCTTCAGGATAAAAGGTGTGGCGGGACAGTTTGCCGAGCTCCTTGAGGCGGCAGGCGTTGACACGGTGAAGGAATTCAGACACAGGGTGGCAGCCTATCTACAACCGAAACTTGTGGAAATAAACGACAAGAAGAATCTGTGTAACCGGGTTCCCTCAGTGTCGGAACTTGAAAAGATGATAGCGTATGCCGGTGAGCTTGAGCCGGTGTTGTCTTACTGATGATATATGATGATAAGGCGGGGCAGAAAATCCCGGATTTCCTGCCGCGCCTTATTCTCATTCCGTCCATTGCGACCGGAGGTCGTGCCATGGTATCACATTGCCCGATTTTATACCCGATCCGTCTTTATATCTCAAGGTAAGCCATCTGCCGTTAAGTCTGAGAGATACGTATGGGTCTCCCTTACTGTCTTTAAGGAGTACTATAAGCAGATTTGCTCCCAATGGAGAGACTTCCCAGTCTTTCCAGTGTGCCGATATTTCATTTGCGTTACCTTCAGGATAATAACATCCCGGCAGTTGCATAAGGGCGAAAAGGGGCATCACCGTTTCCGCGTGTCCGAAACGCAGTTTAGCGATAATTCCGTCTGATTTGCCGTCTGCGGCTGAATCTGTAGTGTTGATGATGTCATCCAAAAGACGGCGCGCGCTGATCGCCGGAAGGTCTGAAAAGGCGTTTGCCGAACGTTGGTAATAATGCTTAAGGTTGGCAGCCTCCCAGCATGTACGATATTCCGTTTCGGAGAACCATCTTTCGGGTTCCCAGGGAAGTTGTGCGGCGGGGAGAGACTGTAGCACGCCATACATGTCGAGGGTCAGTTTTCTCATTTTCTCCGGTTCCATATTTTGGGAAAACAAGGATTGAGCCGGTAGAGTGGATACATTTGTATCGACAAACCGGTCATAAGCGCTTAGCCAATCCCCCTTTTTAAGATAATCCACATAAGTAGTATCTGTTGTGAAAAACCGCAGCAAAGGGTTGTATTCCCTCCCTTCGGATGCGGATATTTCCAGATACGATGAATGTCGGGAAAGCTCATGACATAGTTCATACATCGTCATCACGACGCGGGGCACGTAAGTGGCTATCGCCTCCACCCTACCTTTTTCAAGGAGCTCGGGAACTGTATTCACCATCATTTCTCCGAGACGTTTTTCCTCATATATCCCTACTGCGTTCAAGGCACCCCAGTCACCAGCCGTCACCGAGTCTACCTGTTGCAACAATGTCATAAACTGAATTCCTTTATCTGTGAGATACCCTTCCGATCTTGCTTTGGCAAGTTCTTTTTTAAGGGATTCAACTTTCTTTTCGGATGAAAGGAAACGTGCGCCGTGGCGAGCCATGTAATTGATGAATACGGGAGTCTTGCCGCTGTCCCAAGGCACTGTTGAATCACACCGGGAGAAATCAAACGGCATCATTGAGCCGTTGAGCTGAGGTGGAAAAGATCCGGCGTGAGCCTTTAGAAAAGTCAGTACGGCTATAACCACAATTGCCGTAAGTCTCGTGAATGTTTTCATAATAAAGAAGTTGTTTAAGCTTTCATCATCTTTCCGGTTGATTTTGACCCTCCGCCGGTCAATTGTCCGGCAAAATTTACTCTTCGTGTCTCAAAATTATCCTTAAAATCTGACGAAATCCTGGAAAGCATAAAATTCAAACACTTCCAATATGGAACTGTTTAAAATAGAAACAATTCCGTAATAAATAAGTTTTACAGAACAAGGGAGGAACAATCCGGTCAATGATAAATGAGCGCTATCGTGGTTTTGTCAACAGTATGAATGAGGCTTGATAGGAAATATAGTAAGAAGGCGTGTCAGCCGGAAGCTGACACGCCTTTTCAGTATCAGGATCATTTATCAAAAGATCCCTGACACGACCGTGGATCGTTATGTCTTAATAACCTTACGGATTGAATTTACCTTATTTCAACGAAAGAGTAACGATGCTTTTTGCGGGCATAGTCACGGTCAGCTTGCCGTTTTTCACCTGGTAGCCTTTTGAAAAACCTTTCAGAGTCACTTTCTCAGGCTGTCCGAAATCGTTGTAGTCGTTCATCGAAGACGCTGTAAGGATCTCTCCGGAGATATTTTTTGCAGGGATTCCGGCAAGGTCTACGGTGATTGTTGTCTCGTTCTGGAGATCTGTGTTGACCAATGAAAGTGTGGTCACACCATCTTTTGCGGAGGCAGTAGCGCTTACCACAGGCACTTTTCTGCCGTCGCGGGCTGCGATCTCACGGGTAGAGACGCTCACCGGTATCAGCTGCGCGTCCTGATGAGGTACATACATCTTAAAGACATAATATGTCGGAGTGAGAACCATCTGATCCTCCTTGGTAAGTACCATAGACTGAAGCACGTTGGCGATCTGGGCGATGTTGGTCATCTTTACACGGTCGGTAAATGTGTGGAAAGTGTTAAGGCTCAGAGCCGCCACCATAGCGTCGCGTAGAGTGTTCTGCTGATAGAGATGTCCGGGTACTGTCCCCGGTTCCTCGTCGAACCATGTGCCCCATTCGTCGACAAGAAGACCTACACGCTTCTGCGGATCATACTTGTCCATGATCTCGCAATGGCGCTTCACCACGTCTCCTACCTCAAGACACTTGCCGAGAGTCCAGTAATAGTCTTCCTCATTGAATTTTGTGGCAGATCCTTTGCTGCCGCTCCATCCGAGCACCGTATAATAGTGGAGGGAGATACCGTCCATCTGGTGACGTGCGTTCTTCATCATCACGTCTGTCCAGTTGTAGTCATAATCGCTTGCTCCGGACGCGATCTTATACAGGCGGTTGCCGTTGTAGTTGCGGCAATATGTCTGATAACGGCGGTAAACGTCGGCATAATATTCAGGAGTGAAGCTTCCGCCGCAACCCCAGCTTTCGTTACCTACTCCGAGATATTTGAGATGCCAGGGTTTCTCGCGTCCGTTCTGCTTGCGAAGGGTTGCCATAGGTCCGTCTTCGGCAGTGATGTATTCCACCCATTTTGCCAGCTCCTCCACAGATCCGCTTCCCACATTCCCGCTGAGATAAGGCTCGCATCCGAGCATTTCACAGAGATCGAAGAAGTCATGGGTGCCGAAAGAGTTGTCTTCCACAGTTCCGCCCCAGTTGTTGTTGACCATGCGTGGACGGTTTTCTTTCGGGCCGATGCCGTCCATCCAGTGATACTCGTCGGCAAAACAGCCTCCGGGCCATCGCAACACAGGGATATGCAGTTCCTTAAGAGCGTTCAGCACGTCAGTACGGTAGCCGTTGGTGTTTGGAATAGGTGAATTTTCACCAACCCACAGACCTCCGTAGATACAGGTGCCGAGATGCTCGGCAAACTGTCCGTAGATCTCCTTGGCGATCACGGGACTTTCTTTCGAGGGGAGAAGGGTGACGGTCGCCTCGTTGGCGGCCATCGATGGGAAGGCACATATCGCGGATAATGCAAGTACGCCTAATGTCTTTTTCATTTATTATTTCGTATTATTATTTCTTGAAACGATAGACGGCGAATGTTTTGGCAGGTATAGCCACATTCATGTCAGTTATGTTCTCATGAGTGTAGTTTTCCACTTTAGGCTTCACTATTTCCTGATTGTCAAGCGTATTCTCAGCATCAGGATTGTCAGTGTGAAGGGTGGTGATCTCTACGGAGGTGTAATGCTGGTTCTTTTTAAGTCCCTTGAAATCGATCTGCAGATCCTGCGGGGCGTCGCCTGTGTTCGCCACTTTGACGATAAGGTCGCCGCTCGGTTCCTCTTTCACCGCCGACGCGAAAAGACCGTTCTGGTCATCATTCCCGGCAACAGCCTTACCGTTCATTTTCAGGGGGACGGTCTGTGTGCCCTTGTTGAGAGAATAAAGCTGCTGCACATAATAGCTCGCGGTGGGCATCGAACGGAAATTGTCGAACCATATCATGTCGGGCCGCCACTGCCATCCTTCCACATGGGCGAACAGCGGAGCATAAGTAGCCATCTCCACGATATCGGCATTGCGCTCCAGTCCGGTCATGAAAGCCGCCTCCATCAGCGCGGCGTTGAAATGGTTCCATTTCTTCCCTTTGCCGTGGCAGGCATACTCACCGGCAAACACTTTCGGACCCTTGCGGTCATAGTTGTCATAACGGTTGCCCTGTGCGAGGAACCAAGATTCGGGACGATAGAAATGCTCGTCGACAAGATCAGCCTTAAGCCGCTTCATCTCCGGCCACAGATAATCAAATTCTTCACCCTCGGAGTTGGGACCGGAGCTGCCTACTATCTTGATTTCAGGATATTTGGCTCTGACGGCTTTGATAAACGGTTCAAGACGGGTGGTATATTCCGGACCCCATTGTTCATTGCCTATACCCACATACTTGAGGTTGAATGGCTCTGGATGACCCATTTCCGCGCGCAGCTTACCCCATTTGGAATCTACCGGACCGTTGGCGAACTCTATAAGGTCGAGCACATCGTCGATAAACGGTTTGAGCTCATCCATAGAGGCATGCGCGCTCTCGTCGTGATTCTGATACTGACATACAAGACCTACATTGAGGATCGGGAGCGGCTCTGCGCCGATATCCTCGCTGAGAAGGAAATACTCATAGAAGCCGAGACCATAGCTTTGGAAATAATCGGGGAAGAAACGGTGGCGGAACGTATAGTGCCAGCGGTTTTCATTTACAGGACGGTTCTCTACGGGACCGACAGTTTTTTTCCATTCATATCGGGTGTCCATATCCGTGCCTTCCACGATACATCCGCCGGGGAAACGGAACACACCGGGCTTGAGATCAGCGAGTTTCTGCACGAGATCATTACGGAGTCCGTTTTCACGACCTTTCCATGTGTCGGCGGGGAAAAGCGAAAGATGCTCAAGATCGACAGTCACCTCAGGTTTGCAAAGAAACACGCGAAGTTTCCCTTTATATACAGTCTCTGACGGAGTGAGACTTACCGTATATTTCTTCCACTCTTTACCGGAGACCTCAAATTCTTTCGAGCATTTGTCCTGTCCCTCTCCCATTGACTCGGGATCCTCAAGCTCCACACGCACTTTGGAGACACCTCCGTCCGGCACTCTCGCCCATACGGAAAAGCGGTATTCCTTATCTTTTTCAAAACTTACACCAAAGAACCCTTCGTTGTCAAGTCCGGTCCATTTGTCTGTGTGTCCAGCCGGAGACAGGCGTACGTAATTGGGATTGTTCTCAAACGGTCCGTCATTCTTCACTTCCACTTTTCCGAAAGCAGTCCAGCCCTGAAGAGGTGTCGGGAAGTCAAACGAACGGTTTTTAATTTTTTCGGCATAAAGACCGCCGTCGGCGGCGTAATTGATGTCCTCGAAGAAGAGTCCATACATGGTAGAGGGGATCTGTGCCCCCTTGGCGTTTGGCTCAACCACCAGGCGGTTGATTTCTGCGCCGGCGGTAGCCAGACAACCGACAGCGAGAAGAGTTGTTAGGATTTTCTTTTTCATGATTTGGTCAATCGAGTTTTCCGGTTATGTTAGGAACTATCTCTCTCCGTTACATCCCGGAGATTTTCATGTTGCAAAGTTAGGTATTATTATGTTATATTCAAGTGGACAAATGTCTCAAAAACGTGGACAAATCGTATCAGGACACCTCTTTTTCAGTCCTGATTTGTAAATTCATATTAAATTTGTAACTTTGCCTAAGATATGGCACACGCAGGTTTGAACAACAGAATATCCTCTCAGTCTACCTCCGGCTCCGGTAAAGACAAGCTGTGGAACCGTGACTACTGCAAGGCGATGGTGGGCAATTTCATGCTCTTCTTCTCATTCTATATCCTTACACCTCTTCTCCCGATTTACCTCGACTCTCAGTTTGCCGCCGACAAACATGTGATGGGTATAGTCTTGTCGGGGTATGTGGTGGCGGCGCTTCTCGTTCGCCCGTTCAGCGGCTTTATCGTCGACACGTTCGACCGTAAGAAGGTGCTTGCGATATGCTTTTTCGTTTTCTTTATCCTGTTTACCGGCTACATCGGTGCCGGCACGCTGCTCATGTTCGCGATCGTAAGGACAATGCACGGTCTGCCGTTCGGGGCTGTCACCGTGGCTAATTCCACAGTGGCTATCGACACGCTCCCTTCATCAAGACGCAACGAAGGTATCGGATTCTACGGTCTCAGCAACAACCTCGCCATGGCTTTCGCCCCATCTATAGGGATATGGATATACCACGCCACAGACAATTTCTCCCTGCTATTCTGGATAGCCCTCGTCATGGCGCTTGTGGGATTCCTTACCGTAGCCACAATCAAACTCCCTGTCAGGGAGCTGAAGAGGGAGAAAAAGACGATGAGCCTTGACCGCTTCTTCCTGACCCGGGGATGGCTCCTCGCCGTCAACATAATATGCTTCAGCATATGCTGGGGAATAATGTCGAACTATGTAGCGATATACGGAAGCGAGGTTCTTGGCATCACTGACGGCACCGGACTCTTTTTCATGATACTCTCCTTCGGACTTTTCGCATCGCGTGTACAAGGTTCGAAAGCCCTGGCGAAAGGGAAGATAATCGAAAACGCCGCGATGGGTGTCATACTTTCACTCGCCGGATATACCCTTTTCGCCGCCGTGGAGCAGGGATGGGCATATTATCTTTCAGCCGCGCTGATCGGTCTCGGCAACGGCCACATGTATCCCGCATTCCTCAACATGTTTATAAAGCTTGCCCGTAATGACCAGAGGGGCACGGCAAATTCCTCAATCCTTACAGCGTGGGATGTCGGGATGGGTCTCGGCATCGTGACCGGTGGTTTCCTGCTTGAATATATCTCTTATTCGGCGGCTTTCTGGGGTGCGGCGGTAATGCAGGGGGCAGGGACCGCCCTGTTTTTCCTCGCGTCGCGGAGGTTCTTCTCAAAGCGACGGCTTGATCAGGAATCCTGAGACATGCGCCCAGCGGCATTGAATGCCCTCTGACAACCGGCTGCCAACAATTAAAAACCTATACCTCATGAACTCGCTCCTTCTTTCCCTCTTTCCGAAACGTGCCCTGTATCCGCTGGCTCTGATATGGGCTATGACACTATGTGTCACGATCTCCGCCAACAATACCTCTGTAGATCCCGCGACACTTCTCCGGCGTGCGAACGCCACACTTTATACCAATCCGAAAGAGGCGTCCTCGCTCGCCAACCGGGCTCTAAGATTGTGTGACACTTCCAGTCCTGACTCGGTGTGCCGCGAGGCGACTATCCTTTATGGTAACGCCGAACAGCTTTTAGGAAATTTCGACCTGAGCATACGCATTCTCTATGACGCGACCGAGATGTCGGATTCTTCCGATCTTCACACGCTTGCAAGAATATTCGTGTTGCAGGGAAGGGTGTTCAGCAAACTCGGTGACTATACCAGGGCTAATGAACTCAACGACCGTGCCACGGCTATTTTCAAGTCAATGGGCGATTCCGCCCATGTGGCGCAGTGCTATACCGAGCGAGGCGTGACGCTTCTGAATTATGATGAGTTTGCCACCGCCGAGCTTTTGTTCCGCAAGTCGCTCGCGATCTGCCGCAGCCTGAAGAATCTCGAAGCCATAGCCCGCAATCTCAACAACATGTGCCTGTATCCCGGCGACAGCGGTGAGAAACTCATGATGATAGAAGAAGCGATCGCCATCAACAAGAATCTTGATTCAAAATGGGCGCTTGGTGAGAACTACAACAACAAAGGGAAGCAGCTGTGTTATGCCGGACGGTTCCACGACGCCCTCGGCGCGCTGGAGACCGCTCATAAATATATAGAAGAGATCGGGGCACGGGAGCTTCTGTGCGACTATTATGAATATATGGGTATGGCTAATGCCGGCATCGGAAACTATAAGGCGGCTTATGAGAATATGGAGAAAATGGCTGTCCTTGTAAGTGAGCTCCAACGGCGGAACAGTCAACGCAATACTGACCTTGACCTGGCGCGTAAACGCGCCGACGACCAGAAACGTGCCGCCGAACGTCAGGAAAAGGATTATCAGATACAGATTCTTAACCGTAACCTGTGGATGCTGATCGCGGGTGTATTGATCATTATCGTTTCAAGCGTGTTGTATTATATCTGGTACAAGCATAAGAAGAATGTCGAACTGCTTGATGCAACTAAAGAACTGCATTCTGCGGAGAAAGAGGTGGATGAATTGAAAATGCGGCAGCAGCGGCTTGAACTCGAAAACGCACAGAACATGCTTTCGGCAAGCCGTCAGGAACTGACGGAATTCGCGGCGTTTCTGAAAAGCCGCAACGAGATGATGGAGCGCATACGCGACATGATCAAAGAGGGGTGTAAGCTTCCTGCGGATGCGATCGTGCCACACATGAAGAAGATCGCGGCGTTTATCGCAAGCCACACGAGCAATGACAACACCAACCGGACGCTGCTCATGAAAGCCGAAGAGAAGAATAAAGATTTCATGGATGCCCTTCTCTCTCTTCATCCGGACCTCACCAAGGGAGAACGGAATCTCGCCCTGCTGATACGAGGAGGATTGGCGACAAAGGAGATCTCGACACTTCTCGGACTTGAGACAAAGACCGTCAACATGAACCGCTACCGTCTGCGCAAGGCGCTTCAGCTTCCGCCGGAGACAGACCTCTTCGACTATCTCACCAATCTCCCGGCAAACAACGTAAATTAAAGCGCGTTCTTAATGTGTGCGGTTTTTAGTGCGGGGGCTGAAAACCGCACACTTCCCACACACTTTTACGCCAAATCTTGCCTAAATTTGCATTGGATCCTCACAGATTCATGTTCATACAATCAATCATGAAAAGAAGGATCCAATTTATACTGCAAGGAGGATGGCTTCGATACAAGGTTTGAGGATTCAATCAAAAGCTTTATCGACCGTAGCTACGATTCGGAATAGTATAACTACAATATTTTGTGTCTGTTTACGTTTTATATATGACATTGTCATAAGTATGTGTTCAAAATTAATGCATAGCATCTAAAATATGAGGTTAACTTTCGAATTCGGATTCAATAACAATGGAACTCCATTGCGCTATCATCCGAATCCAAGGTTTCATCCGCATATTTCATAATTCTATACAATAATTAATTTAGCACATATACTTAATCTTAATATATTGATTAATCAGAATTTATTTTCCACTTAAGGGAATCAGTATTCTTAACTGTTTGTCTTATTGTATTGTTTAATTTAACCTTATTAAAACATGGAAAAAGTGTATTTTTCAATGTATGCATGGGGCAATGTCCACGTAATTACCTCCGGAATAGGAAAGGGTGCAAGATGGACGGTTTTGATATAAAACTGGACGAAGGAATTATCAATTATATAAATGAATCGTATGACGCACCACATAATTAAGCCATATTGTTGCCGTCTTTGCAAGAGAGTGTTACCTGTCATTTTTACCCTCTGCTGCATGACAGCCAATTCAGACGCGCAGCAGACGGCAAGTAACGATTCTATAGCCAAAAATCTCTCGGAAGTTGTCATCAAGGCTAAACGGGAGATCCACACAGACGAGTCGGACGTGATATATCTGTCAGAAAAGAACCGTCGGTTCGGCACCAACGCCCTCGACGCGGTCTCGTCGTTGCGCCAGTTCTCTCCGGTCATAAACGGAATGTCACTGACCACTGCCGACCAGAAGGAAGTCGCAATAATGATCAACGGACGTCCCGCGACACCACAGGATCTCAGGGGGTATACCGGCAAGGAGATCAAACAGGTGACGTATTATCCCGTCGCTCCACCGAGATACAGCGACGTAACTGACGGACCGCTGATCGACGTTATCGTCAAGGTCAACAGGGATTACGTAAACGTTTTCCTCTCCGCCTCGCATTCTGTCAATGCCGGATTCGGCACTGACCAGGCGGTGGTGAGATGGGCGGATTCGCTAAATATGCTTAGGGCGGATTATTTTATTGACTACAGAAACCTTATATTCAACAACAAGGATTCCTATATTTACCCCGCCACTCCGATGCTCAATCGCGATTACTCCACCAAAGGTAAATATCGCGGACATTACCAATATGGGAAAGTGTCTTGGCAGAACACCGCCAAAGACAATTTCCTCCATCTTTCGGCAATGTTCACACATACCCCGGGCAACAGAGAATATTTAAACCGCACCATAGGCGACCCGCTTTCCAGCGAAATGATGGAAGGGGATGGATATTCCCGCTTTCTGGAGAGCAATTCCGACATCGGGAGTATTAATTTTTTCTACAGAAGAAAAAACGGGAAGGGGCGGCTCGACTTTCAGGCAAACGGATCGGTGGGGAAGACATCTTCAGAAAACTATATTGAATCAACAACGAGACCGGAGTACGGCACAGACCTAACCAACCACACATACATGGCTTACGGGAAACTTATGTATCACCTTCCCGTTAACAGGGTCAACCTGTTCTTCTCGGGAAGCTACCGTTACCAGCATATCGACCATGACCGGAAACTGCCCGGCCTGTACAAGTATGATACCGACCGCAACACTGTCAACCTTTCTGCCGCGGTCAGCGGGAAGTTCGCTCGTGACGGCAAAAGGCTAAACTACACCCTTGGTCTCGCCATGAACTATCAGAGTACAAGAGGGGGAAGCCTTGGCGTTGATCTCACGCATTGCCGCTTCACTCCATACATCACATTGAGTTCGCCGCTGTCTGAGAGAATATTCGTGCGGCTAAGGGGGTATATTAAGTCGGGGGTGCCCGGAACAGGCGAACTTTCCGATGTGCTTACATATCAGGAAAACAACCTCGCATGGCGGGGAGACCCGTCGCTGAAAGGGTGGACCATGTACGGGATGGCGCTCCAGCCGGAGTGGGTGGCGCTTCCCGGAAAATTGTCTCTCAACGGCGATTTCTCTTTCCAATATACTACAGACCCGATAAAGGAGTGTGTCTACAGCGGCTCGCCGGTGGAGGTGAGGTACGTCAACCTGTCTTATCTCAGAAATGCCGAAGCCGTGCTTTTCATGAGCATCACGCCTGTTAGACTTTTGACGTTGAAACCCTATTTCCAGTGGTCTTACAACGATTTCTCTACCCCAAGCAGAAAAGTAGAGAAAGGATATCTCAGATATGGAGGGTCTGTGAGCCTCAATACGCGGAGAATCCAGTCTGTCGTGGCGGCGAACTGCCCTTATAAGACTTTCAACGGGGATGTAATGGAATATGGGGGCTGGCAGCTCTCGTGCTCGGTACTTGCAAAGTTGCCCGCCAACCTGGCGCTGTCGCTTGAATGGCGCCGCTCATATCAGAATGACCGCACTGAGATCCATGCGCCGGGAATCCTTGACTACGTGTCAAAGTCGCGCTATCCACGTCTTGCCAATCAGATAACTGTAGGGCTGACATGGTCGTTCTCACACGGGATCCTCAAGAAGCGGCAGCAGCTGCAGGTGGAGGATGCGGAATCAGATTCCGGAATATCCGACTTCAACAAAGCCCAAATGTGACACCATTATTGATGGTGTCTCACACTAATCCGCGATAGCGGATTGAAGCCTGTCTGGGGGACAGGGTGACATTGAAGGAAAACACGGGGTCAAGTGCTGTCGGCTATCGGGTTCACATGCCTGAACGCCGACAGAAACCCAAAATCCCGTAGATTGCCGATATCAACAAGGTAAAATCCGGATTGTAGATGTCTTTGAATATGTATATTGTTGATTTTCTGTAATAATAATTTTGTTTTGTAGATATAAAAAGGTTGTTTTTTGCCATTTTGTAGAGTCTGTTTAGGTGTTGAAAACTTGATGTCGCGACATAGTACATCTAATTTTGGGACATCAATTTTTTAACATCCATCTAACCTTATCTATCATGACAACCGTTATCAAGTTCAAAGAGCGGGTCTTCTTTCTGATCCTGATTCTTTGCCTCTGCTTCCCGGTGCTTGCCGGGGCTCAGAAATCGACCGTGACCGGCACGGTGACAGAACAGAACGGCGATCCCGTGATCGGCGCTACTGTAATGGAAAAAGGTACCTCCAACGGCACCACGACAGACATTGAAGGCAACTTCTCCATCAATGTGGCTCCCGACGCCACCATCATCATCTCCTATGTGGGATTCGACACACAGGAGATAAAAGTGGACGGACGCAAGCATTTCGACATTGTGATCAAGGAAAACAACCAGGTGCTTGACGAGGTGGTGGTCGTGGGCTACGGCACAATGAAGAAGAGCGACATGACCGGAGCGATCTCAAGCGTAAACGGCTCCGACCTTGCAAAACGCACCACAACCAATCCTGCGGAAGCCCTTCAGGGAAAGATCGCCGGTGTCAACATCACAAAGAGCGGCGGTAACGCAGGTGCCGGAGTATCTGTAAAGATCCGTGGTGTGAAGACATTCGGAGACAACGAGCCTCTTTATATAATCGACGGATTTCCCGGCGATATCAATGCCGTGAATCCGCAGGACATCCAGAGCCTTGAAGTGCTTAAAGACGGCGCGGCTGCGGCTATCTATGGATCCGTGGCAGCCAACGGCGTGGTGCTCATCACCACAAAAAGCGGAAGCAAGGGTGATGTAAAAGTGGATTTCTCCACATATCTCAGCTGGACAAGCATCGCCAACCGTCTTGAAATGCTCAACGCGGACGAATACAAACAGGTGCACGGACAGATGTATGACAACTGGAACAGCCACGTAGCCAACCATAAGGATCTCTATGGAGGTGAAGACTATACCAACTCGCTACTATCCCTCCCGGCATACATAACAGAAAACACAGGTGTCAACACCAATTGGCAGGACGCCATGACCCGCACGGGTCTTTCCCAGAACTATATGGTCAGCGTACGCGGAGGAAGCGACATCGCACGCTTCTCCCTGAGCTACAACCATGCGGATGACAAAGGTATATTTCTCGGCAACGACTACCGTCAGGACAACGCGCGCATAAAAGTGAACGCCACAAAATATATATTCGATTTCGAGGCAAACATGGCATTCAAGTACACAAAAAGCCAGCAGCCCCAGTATCAGATAAAGGAGATGTATGGCATCTCACCGCTTGTGCCGATTTACGACGACAGCCGCGAATACGGGTTCGGACTCACAGACTTCAACGGACTACCCAATAACCGCAACGTCATGGCAGACAACTACTACCGTCAGTCAGACGCCCGCTATTACCATACCACAGCCAACGCTGCCATAACAATGCGCTTCACTCCTTGGCTCAACTACAAGATCAGCTACGCATACCGTGGAGAACATGAGCGCGACACCTATCACACACCTCCATACGTGGCGGACGTCCGTTCCAAGCAGGAATATCCCTACAACAGCGAGACCTCGGCTTATTGGGAAGAACAGGTGATGGAGAACGTGCTCTCCTTCAACAAGGATTTCGGAAAGCATTCCGTACAGGCAGTGCTCGGACAATCGGTGATGGCGCGCAAATATACATGGAACTCGGTAGGGGTGACAGGAAAAACCACGCTATATAAAGTGGAGGACGGACAGCTTGTGACAAGCGAGGTGCCGGGAGGTTTTCTTGATCCCGACTTCACGACTATCGGAGCCGGAACCGGCGGCACCTTCGAAGGCGACGGCAGCAACTGGAAATACCGCCGCGTGTCGGTGTTCGGACGCGTGAACTATAATTATGACAGCCGCTACCTCTTTCAGGCAACCGTGCGCCGTGACGGGTCAAGCAAGTTCGGATCAAAGAACCGCTGGGGCACATTCCCGTCGTTCGCTTTAGGATGGAGAATATCCGAAGAGGAATTCTTCCCCCACGACATCGCCATGAGCAATCTCAAGCTCCGTGCAAGCTGGGGAAAACTCGGCAACGAGAACGCTCTCGGATATTACGACTTCCTTGCCCTCATCTCAACTTACAACACCAAATATCAGGGATACGTACAGGGCAACGGCGACAACGCCTGGACCGGATCGATAGCCCGCGCGCTCGAAAACCGTTCGCTTAAATGGGAAACCACAGAGACTACAAACATCGGCGTGGACTACGGATTCTTCAACAACCATATCAACGGATCTCTCAACTGGTACTACAACAAGACCTCGGATCTGCTGATATATAAAGTGCTTCCCTACTCCGCCGGATTGAGCAACCCCATCCTCAATGTGGGCAAGATGAGAAACACAGGCGTGGAATTTGAGATCAACTATCAGGATTCTAAAAACGGCTGGGACTACAGCATAGGGCTGAACCTCGCCACCACCGGCAACAAGGTGCTCGAACTCGCCGACGAGGGTCAGGTGATCTATGGAGAGGGACTTAAATTCGGCACGGAACATTTCCCCACCCAGACAATGGTAGGGAAGCCCATCGGCTCTTACTATCTGTATAAGAGCGACGGTCTGTTCCAGAGCGATGAGGAAGCCCGCAACTATGTCAACAAGAACGGAGAGCGTCTACAGCCTCTCGCCGACGCCGGCGACGTGAAGTTTGTCGATGTCAACGGTGACGGTGTGATCGATGACGCCGACAAGGTGGAATACGGTTCAGGTATCCCCAAAGTGGAGGCAAACATCAACTTCAGCGTGGCTTGGAAAGGGTTCGACCTTTCCGGTGTGATCGGAAGCGCATGGGGTCACAAGCTTTATAACGGCAACCTCTATTTCTACGAAAGCATGAACGCCGGAAGCAACTTCCTCAAGTCATCGCTCAACGCCTGGACACCCACAAACAGAAACACAGACGTGCCACGCGCCATCTTCAACGACCCCAATGGCAACCTCAAGGAGAGCGACCGTTTCCTTGAAAACGGCAACTTCGTGCGTCTGCGCCAGATACAGCTCGGATACACTATCCCGCAGAATATCACAAGGAAGGCGTTTATCGAGAATATCCGCATATACTTCAGTGCCGAAAACCTTTTCACAATTACCGGATACAAGGGTGTGGATCCTGAATTTTCACGTGCCAACGTGCTCAACACCGGTATAGACAATCTCATCTTCCCCTTCACCCGCAGCTTCACTGTCGGGGCGCAGGTTTCATTCTAATCAACTACAAATCTGAAAAAACTCATGAAAACCAAGATAATGATTCCCGCCCTTCTCCTCATGGCGGCATCCTTCTCCTCGTGTGAGGATTATCTCACCCTCGAGAGTCCTGACCAGCTAACATCTTCCAGTTTCTGGCGCGACCAGAGCGATGCGGAGGCGGGACTCGCCGCAGCCTATTCCCAGCTCGAATACTACGTCGACACATGGGAATTCGCCGAAGTGAAATGGCCTGTGGAAGCATTCCGCGAGGATGTGGTGACTATTGGAGCCGATGTCCCCAATTATCCCAACTGGATGGAACTATATAACTTCACCTACACCAACGGCAACTCACAGTTTACAAGCTATTGGCGCAACAACTACCTCGGCATCAGCTTCTCAAATCAGGTGATAGAGAAAGTGGGGGAAATGGGCGATGACAAAATAGATAGCTCCGTACGCGACCAGATCGTCAATGAAGGTAAGTTCCTACGTGCGTATTATCATCTCAAGCTTCTTCTGAACTGGAACCGGATAATCGTCAGAGACCATTTCATCACGGATCAGAATGATCTCAGCGCGCCTCTTTCAGAACGTGCCGATGCATGGGATTTCATAATCTCCGACCTTGAAGACGCCACCGGACTTCCCGCCGCGCATCCCACCGACCATCTCGGACGCGCCACAAGAGGGGCGGCATATGCATATCTCGGTTTCTCCTGGCTCACAAGGGCATATGAGGAACCTGAGAACAAAGCCGCATGTCTGTCAAAAGCTCTGGAGGCTTTTGACAACGTGAAAGGTTATGAGCTTGAGAAAAATTTCAACACGATGTTCGACGGATCAAACAAAAACTGCAAGGAATCAATATTTGAGTTGCAGACATCCATGAGCACCGCCAACGGAGCCAACTACCGCACGCAGTTCCACCGTTTCATAGGGTGCAGCGAACTGTGGGGATGGGATGAGATTCTTCCCTCCGAGGCTCTGATGAAGGAATTCAAGAAAGAGGGGGAGACAGCCGCCACAGGCCGCTATGACTCCCGTCTGTATCACACGGTATTCTTTGATTGTGATTATTTCAACGACGGCAGCGGAAGAATGTATGGATATGAGTTTGACGACTGGTTTGGCGAAGGCTCCACGCGTGCCGGATTCCGGAAGTATCTCCCCGGCGACATGGAAGGGATGGAGGCAAACTATTGTGCAATTAATCTTCCCCTGATGCGTTATGCCAATGTACTCCTCATGAAAGCCGAGGCTTACAACGAGCAGGGACATCCCGAGGCTGCCATACCCCTCATTAACGAAGTGAGGGACGTACACGGCGACATGCCACCGATGGCAGGCACATCACAGGATGAAGTGCGCGCACAGATCGAACATGAACGCATGATTGAATTCCCTCTCGAAAACTGGCGGTGGTATGACCTTCGCCGCTGGGGCAAGACACAATCCGCCCTCAGCGCGGCTGGCCGCGCCGGATATGACGAGAGCCGCGCATTCTATCCCGTTCCGCTGATGGAAATCAACGCCAACGATCAGATCTCGGCATCAAACTGATAACAATCTTGTAGGTCTTATAGGTTTTATAAGACCTACAAGACCTATAATCAAAATCATGTTTATAATAATCATTATAATGGCTGCCGGCATCACACTCGGCTGGCTTCTGAGAGGGAAGAAACTCCCTTTTCTCGGGAAACTGACCAACGTCCTCATATGGGTGCTCCTGTTTTTATTGGGAGTGGAAGTCGGTGGTGACGACAGGATTATAAACGGCATCGCCACACTCGGGGCGGAGGCAGCCGCCGTGGCGGTAGCCGGAGTGGCGGGAAGCTGTCTGCTCGCGGCGGCTCTGTGGAAATGGGCTTCAAGACGAAGAAAGGAGGGTGCCGGGAAATGAAAGGAAGTCTCATAATCGTAGGATTCTTCATCCTCGGCATCATTGCCGGACGGTTCGGATGGATAAATATCGATTCTTTCGGATTCGACATCAGTTTTATTGCTCTCGCCATGCTCATGCTATGTGTGGGGATAGGTGTAGGGAATGACCTTGGGGCATTGCGTAATCTGCGCAATCTTGACTCAAGATTGTTGCTCCTCCCCCTTGTCACAATAGCCGGCACACTCGCCGGATGTGCCATCCTTGCCCTCTTTCTCCCCTGGCGTTCGATACCGGATACCCTCGCGGTGGGAAGCGGATTCGGATATTACTCCTTGTCGAGCATTTTCATCACCCAATACAAAGGTCCCGAACTTGGAACCGTTGCGCTTCTCGCCAACATTTCACGCGAGATCATAACCCTGCTCGGCGCTCCCCTCCTCCTCCGGCTGACAGGTCCCCTGTCTCCGATTTCAGCAGGAGGAGCCACAAGTATGGACACTACCCTTCCGATCATAAGCAACGTATCAGGCAAGGAATTTGTAATACTGTCGATATACCATGGCTTTACGGTTGACTTCAGTGTCCCGTTTCTTGTGACATTCTTCTGCAGTCTTTGATTAATTCATAATGCATAATTCATAATGCACAATGCATAATGCACAATGCATAATGCATAATTCATAATTCATAGTCTACTGATAGTTTTAATCACGCTTTATAAATTGCTAATTGCTAATTGCTGATTGCTAATTGTCGAAGCGTTTCCAAATGTCATGAAATCACATTTTATCGCAATATCCACATACATCCTCGCCATATCCGGAGCAACCGCGTCCGTGCCTTGGCAGGATCCTCTTGTAAACTCCATCAACCGTGAACCGATGGCGGCACATTTCCTGCCGTTCGCTACTGAAAAGGGGGCGGTGTCAAACAGAAATCTTCCGGCGTCGGCACGCTATGCGTCTACAGAAGGACAAAGACGCGTGTCGCTTGACGGCACATGGAAATTCCTGTATTTCCGAAATGATTCCTTATGTCCTGCAAATATCCACAGAACCGATCTCCGCAAACCGGCGAAGATCGAGGTGCCCGGGAGCTGGGAGCTTCAGGGATTCGACTCCCCTATCTATACTGACACCCGCTATCCGTTCCCTGCCAATCCTCCTTATGTCCCCTCCGATTATAATCCTGTGGGGGTATATCAAAGAAATTTCTCTGTACCTGGGGAATGGAAAGACCTTGACATATTTCTGGAATTTCAGGGCGTGGAATCGGCTTACTATGTATGGCTCAACGATGAACTCGTGGGTTATGCGGAAGACAGCCGTCTGCCGTCTGTATTCAAGATCACAGGAAAGGCTAAAAAAGGAAACAACCGGCTCACGGTAAAGGTGTACCGCTATAGCGACGGATCTTACCTCGAGGGTCAAGACTATTGGAAATACAGCGGTATAGAACGCAGTGTGGCTCTCACGGCGCGTCCGAAATCACGTATCGCCGATTTCAGGCTCGAGGCTCCCCTTGTCAATGCCTACCGCGACGGCGACATGAATCTCACATTCATTATGCACGAGCCTGTAGCCGGTGAGAATGTAGATATAAAACTCACGGACGGAGGCAATGAGATATGGTGCGGAAGCCACAGGATCGCCTCTTCCGCCGACAGTGTGTTCGCATTCCATCACATGATAGCGGGCGCGACCCCCTGGAACGCTGAAAACCCGCATCTTTACACCCTCACGGTGACGCACCGCGACGCGGCAGGGAAAGAGAAAGAATCATTCACACATCCCTTCGGATTCCGCACCGTGGAAATGCGCAACGGCATGCAGCTCATCAACGGAAAGGCTGTCCTTTTCAAGGGAGTGAACCGCCACGAGCATGATGCCGATAAAGGACGGACCATAAGCGTGGAATCAATGCTGACCGACATTTCGCTGATGAAACGCAACAACCTTAACGGCGTGCGCAATTGCCATTATCCCAACAACTGGCAATGGTATGAGCTTTGCAACGAATATGGTCTTTATCTCGTGGACGAGGCAAATATCGAAAGCCACGGTATGGAGGCGCATCCCGACGGAACCCTCGCCAACATGCCCGGCTGGGAAGTCCCGTTTATGGAAAGAATGAGCCGCATGATCGCCCGCGACCGCAACTTCTCATGCATCGTAACCTGGTCAATGGGTAACGAATCAGGCTACGGCAAACACTTTGAGACCTTATACGATTATACCCATTCAGCCGACGCTTCCCGCCCGGTGCAGTATGAAGGTGGCGGCTATAACGCCAAGAGCGACATTTATTGCCCCATGTATGCCCGCATATGGTCGCTCGCACGCCATGTGAACCAGCGCGCCCCCCGTCCCCTCATCATGTGCGAATATGCCCATGCGATGGGCAACAGTGTCGGCAACCTTCAGGACTACTGGGATCTTATCTATAAATATGACCAGCTCCAGGGCGGTTTCATATGGGACTGGGTTGACCAGACCTTCAACAAGAAGGATGAAAAGGGAAGAAAAATACAGGCATTCGGAGGAGACATGGGATTCGCCGGTGTGGTCAACGATTCCAACTTCTGTGCGAACGGACTCGTGGACGCCAACCGTATCCCGCACCCGCATCTCGCAGAAGTGAAAAGAGTGCTGCAGTACATCCACTTCAAACCCATGGCATTCAACAGCCACCGGATCGAAGTAAGCAACCTCCACGATTTCTCAGGACTTGAGAACTATACCCTCCGCTGGCAGCTCCTCCGCGACGGCAGGATTGTAAACGATGGAGAGATGGATTTCCCCGCTGTAGCTCCCGGAAAGAAAGCCGCTATGGAAATCCCGTTCGGAAATATCGGCGACGACAGCGAATACATCCTCACTCTACGCGCCTTTACAAAGACCGCGAACGGGATGGTTCCCGCAAACCACGAGGCAGCCACGGACCAATGGGCTCTCAACGATTTCTCGTCATGGCAGGGAGCCAAAGGCTCCGGGAAAATCAACGTCAGTGAAGAGGCGGACCGTATCGTGCTTGCCGGTGTCGGGTATGCTCTTGCTTTCTCCCGTGAAGACGGAAGTCTTGTCTCATGGCAGAGTGCGGGCAGGGAATTGATCCAAAGTCCCATGCGTCCTAATTTCTGGCGCCCGCTCACAGACAATGACATCCCCAACGGACATCTCGAACGCTGTGCCGTATGGAAAAACGCAGCCGCAAACCTCATGCTTGAGAAAATAGAGGCGATTAAAAATGAAAACGGACTCGCCGGAGTGAATGTCAGGCTTTTCAACAAAGATCTCGACATCAGGATGGAAATGGCTTACCGTCTCGGAGACGACGAGACCCTTGAAGTGGACTGCCGCTTCATCCCCGGCAATGTGGCTCTTCCGGAAATTCCCCGCCTCGGCATGACCCTTGCAATGCCGGGAGCATACGACAGGATGAGCTGGTATGGCAGAGGTCCCGGTGAAAGCTACCCCGACCGCCGATCGGCATCTCTTGTCGGACTTTATGAATCGACCGTATGGGATCAGTTTCATCCCTATGTCCGCGCACAGGAGACCGGAAACCATTGCGACGTGCGCTGGATGGCTTTTGCCGACGAATCCGGCAACGGCATAATGGTGTCAGGCGATCAGCCCCTCAATATCGGGGCGTGGAATTTTCCGCAGTCCGACCTCGAATATGTCCCCGCGATGATAGAGCGGCGCCATGGTGGCAGCCTCGAAAAGAAAGATATGGTGACCCTCAACATTGACCACCGTATGATGGGCGTGGGGGGTGACAATACATGGGGTGCGCAGGTGCATCCCGAATATACGGTCACGCCCGAAGAGTATAACTATAAATTTTCAATACGCGCGATTCACCCTTAAATTCTGAAATCTGCATGAAATCATTATTATATCTGGCACTTACTGCCCTCGGGACCGCAGCCGCAATTATTCCGGCTGCGTGCACCGACGCGGCTGCTTCCGAAGAATTGCGATATTCATATCCGGATATTTTCGACATATCATATACTCCCGACACGCTCCACCGCTGCACGGGCTGGTTTACCGATGCCGGAGCCTGGTTCGGATTCACCGCACCTGAAAAAGAGGCATGGACAGATGGATTCTGCGGTCCGTTCAGTCTTGACATGAACCGCCGCCAATGGTTCGCGAAAACGGCTGTGGCAGTCTCTCCGTCAGACAGCGGAGATTATCTCATAAAGGATTCCGTGTGCTACTATCCCGGAGAACTCCGTATCTCTTCCGCTTACGACGGAGGGGAGATCGGGCAGAGACTGAATTTTATCAATGCCTCATCGGCACTTCTTTCCATTGACAACCCTTCCGCACAAAAGCTATATTATTCCGGAATCGGATGGGCTTCTGACGTGACATTGTCACAGCAGGGCAATTCCGTCATAGCGTCACACCCTTCCGGAGAGGCAGTCGCCCTGACATTCAGTCCGGATGTAGAGGTCTCTGTGGTTAACGGGAACTACAGGGCGGAAAACGACGGAGACGAAAAGGATTATGTAGTCATCAGCATGTTTGACTCCATGGAATCCCTTCAGTCAGGAATATCTGTGGCGGAGGGGATCATTTCCAATCCGGCAGCGGCGCTGGAGGTGAACACCGTGCGGTGGGACAACTATCTGAAGAAGACATTGCGCGACGACATGCCCGAAGAATACGACCGCATAGCCGTGAAGGCGATCACGACCCTTGTCTCCAACCATCGCTCCGCACGGGGCGGACTCCTGCACGACGGCATAATACCGAGTCATGCCGTAGGTTACTTCGTGGGACTATGGGCTTGGGACAGCTGGCGTTTTTGCGCGGGAGCCGCCACATTCGATCCGGAGCTTGCCAAGAACAATGTCCGCGCCATGTTTGACTATCAGCTCCCGGATGGCATGATAATCGACTGCATATATACCGATCCGTCGGAAAATAACGCGCGCAACAGCAAGCCGCCGTTGGTATGCTGGTGTGTAGACAAGATCTGGGAGGCTACTGGCGACAAGGCATTCCTTGCCGAAATGTATCCCCAGCTTCTCTCCTACTACAAATGGTGGTTTGAGAAACGGGACCATGACCATAACGGCATCTGCGAATACGGCGCCACCGACGGCACCCTTGAGGCTGCCGCATGGGAGAGTGGTATGGACAACGCCATACGTTTCGACGACACCAAGATGCTTCGGAACGGTTATGACGATGCCTGGAGCATGGATCAGGAAAGCGTTGACCTCAATGCATACATCGCGAATGAGTGTAAGTATCTCAGAAAATTTGCGGAGATTTTAGGGGAGAAATTCGACGTTCCCGACCACACTTCGGAGCTTGCGGACTATTTCTATGATCCGGAACGCAAGTTTTTCTTCGACCGCTCGCTTGACGGCAAGTTCGTGGGTGATCCGGGATGTGAGGCATATACGATGCTTTGGACGGGTCTCGCCACTCCACAACAGGTGGAGGAGATGATGCCTGTGCTCCGTGACGAGAAGAAATTCTCAACCTATATCCCCTTCCCGACTATTGCCGCCGACAATCCGAAATATAATCCGAGAGGATATTGGCGCGGGCCCATCTGGCTTGACCAGACATATTTCGCCATCAACGGATTACGCAATTACGGTTATAATGATCTCGCTGATGAATATACCCGACAGGTGTTTGACCGTCTTGACGGTTTGAAAGAGGGTGCTCCGATCCACGAGAACTACGGCACCCACACGGGAGAGCGTCTCAAGGCGCCTCATTTCAGCTGGAGCGCTTCCCACCTGATAATGCTTTACAACGAATACGGTAAATAAAACTCCGTTACCCTGAATCCGGATAAAGCCCCGACACACATGTGCATCCGGGGCTTTATCCGTTTTGTATAAGTAATTTTTTTCAATTTTTTCGCAGGTGCTTATTTGATTTTGTTACGTATTTTTCTTTATAATTGATTCATAATGGTGGTTTAAACCGCTTCGCAAAATCAATAAAAGAGATGACGGTTAAAGACTATCCAATCGGAATACAGACCTTTCGCGCAATTCGCAAGGAGGGCAAATTGTATGTAGACAAAACCGGGTACGTCCATCAGCTTGTGTCTAAAGGGAAGTATTATCTACCCGCCCGTATGCGCCACGCAAAAACGGGTATTACCTTAAAATTTTACCCAATGTCAAACTTTTGAAAACTTTTATCTTTATTGAATTTTTTTAATATTTCATAAATAATTGATATTTAGTGGCATATGCTTGCATTTTTTTTGATTTGTTTTATTGTTTGAAAACTTTTTATTTTATAGCTTTGCAAAAGTTTTTAAACTTTAAGTATTTTATTATGCAAAAACTGTTTTTTTTACAATTGTATGTATGTTCTCCTTGACATATGGAGCATATGCCGCTAAAAAGGATGTTCTTTTTGAATTTTATAAAAATGGAAAAGGGAATGAAAACACTCAAGTTGATCGGACAGTTATATGTCTCCCAGATATTATGGATGTAGAACTCATAATTTTGTAAATAAAGCTTATGAATTAGCTTAAATTATAGATTAACAATCTGTTCAGATAGTTCATAACTAATGGATGATGATTTAAATATCTATGATCACAACTAGTGAAAGTCTAATTAATCTGAAAACCTAACATAAAATATGACATCATCTTATATAATTGTTGCTGGAGGAGCAGGGTTCATAGGCTCACACCTATGTGAAAAGCTCATTCATTCCGGAATTTATTATTTAGGGTGTTCAGAAATGAATTGCAGGGAGAAAGACATTATTTCCTCATTTTAATCATTAAAACAGAACGGTATGAAATTATTTTTTTTCGTCATGTCTGTGATGTCAGTGTTTTTTATGCATGCGCAGAATACCCTCTGTCAGGACTCTACAAATACTGTCCGGGAAGACAGCATAGAAAGAACCCTCGATGAGGTGATTGTCACCCGCAGACTTGTAAATGACAACGGGATGACAAAATCCTATCTGATAACCCGGGACATGAAAAAAAAAGCGGACAATACCGCACAGCTTATAGGCAATCTCCCGGGGATGGATACTGACAGGATGACCAATGTGATCAAATATTTAGGGAGGGAGAGAATTAAGATACTGGTGGACAGCATTGAGAAAAACGAAGAACATATTAAGAGACTGTCCCCCAACAGGTTTGATCGAGTGGAGGTGACGGTGATGCCGGCTGGAAGATATGCAGGATATGATGTCCTGATAAACCTTATACTCAAGCCTTCATATTCTGGGGTCGAAGCCAACGTGAGTACATATGAGAACCTAAGTCCGGAATATCTGGGAAATGACAAACTCGCCATGGCTTACTCCACCGGATTGTTCGACTATATGAACGACCGATGGAACTTCTATGTTGACGAAAGCTTCCAATGGGTCAATTCTGAAAGTCAGGAAAGTTACGTCAAGGAATTCCCCTTGCTCGGCATTGTTGAGAAGACAATCCCCAACCCTGCCGGCATGCCCACCGCTCAGGAATATATACGCCAGAACAATGTTTCCATCAACCTTGACCACTCGTTCAACAGGGATCACACTGTCGGAATAGTCTACAAATTCGGTCTCTCAGACAACGATGGCAAGACCCTCAGGGAGATACAGTCCACAGACATCCGATCCTCGATAACGGACAATTTCACTGAACACAGCAAAACGGAATCGGATATACACGCTCACACAGCCGGCATTTTCTACGAAGGAAGAAATATACGTGGATGGAATGCAGGCGCCAAGCTGAACTATTCAATGAACAGGTACAGGTCTGTGAACACAACCGGTCGGTCGAACGGTTATTCAACCGTGTATGACACCAGATCGAAAATGTATTACACTTTCGCATCACTCAACCTGTCCAGACAGTTTTTTGGCAGACTTGATCTTTCTCTCGAATACAATTTCACAAAAAGGAACCGGGATATTGACGATGGACTCTCAGGTGATATGCTTGCCAGACTCAGAGAAAACAGGCAGTATGCAGGTATAGGAGTTGACTTCATGGTCGCTCCCATGACCTTTTTAAGCGCCGGGTGCTGGTATTTGCACGACATCACCACCTCTTCCGGAACTAAAGTTAAAAACAGCCTTGTCGGATTCAGGGCGATGGCGCGTCATACCTTCAGCAACT
The DNA here is from genome assembly GCA_947174235.1 of uncultured Porphyromonadaceae bacterium. GTDB lineage: Bacteria > Bacteroidota > Bacteroidia > Bacteroidales > Muribaculaceae > Lepagella. The sequence continues at coordinate 27,870 of CAMWID010000042.1, forward strand.
CCCTTTCTGCAATGATGAGCTATTATACCTCCTCGTCAAACCCTACCTCCTCCCAACTCAGCGACTACGGTCAGTTCTCCAGCCAGCTACAATATGCCGGAGGCAATCCTGATTTAAAGACGGCTTTCCTGCATTATCTGATTGCGGACATCAATTTGTTTGGAATGTTTACTTTATCTGGGAACTGTTTATATTTCAAAAATTTCATTGGAAATATTGACGTGGCGTGTAACGGTATGCGTCCTGACGGCACGGAGGGAAGCTACGTCGCAACCATCCCGGTCAATTTCGACAAGTGGCAGACCGGGACAAAACTGTCATTCTATAGAAACATCGGGGCGTTCAGTCTCGACATGTCCCTGTCATACTCACACGAACGATCCGTATCCCGACAAAGCAAGTCAATCTCAAAAAACAATGTTACATTCGATTCCAAGATATCATACTATTGCAGACCAATATCACTTTTCGCCTCTCTGACCTATGACTCCCCGTCGCGGTGCTTTATATCGTCACCCCAGTCATGGGGTGACTTCAGGGATGACAGGCTAAGGGTGACAGTAAGCAAAAGTTTTCTCAAAAGAAGTCTTGACATCATGGCAGAATACTACCTCCCCGTACATCTGATGGAAAACCGTGAATATTCGTATTCGGATTCACCCGCCATGAAATCCACTGAAATTTCATCCACACCACGCCTCTCTGACAACAGCGTTTTCCTGTCCATTAGCTACAGATTCTCCAAGGGAAAGGGAATCAACAGATTCAGGAAAGAAATACATGAGGAATATTGAATATATAGTGTTTATATGTATTCTCAATACTTCAGTTGTTTTTTGAGAGTTTGTTAACGTATCCAAGGAACCAAGTTTAATCATTAAAACAGAACGGAATGAAATTAATTTTTTTCGTCATGTCTGTGATGTCAGTGTTTTTTATGCATGCGCAGAATACACTCTGTCAGGACTCTACAAATACAGTGGGACCGGACAGCATAGAAAGAACCCTCGATGAGGTGGTGATAATACGGAAGCAGGTTTCAACTGACGGACGTACCAAGACATACACCATAACTCCCGAAATGCGCAAGAAAGCCTACAACACGGCACACCTTATCGGGAATCTTCCGGGAATGTATGTTGACCGTATGACAAACGAGATGGAATATCTCGGAAGAAAAAATATCAAGATATTGGTCGACAGCATTGAGAAGGATGAGAGCTATATCAAACGGCTTAGTCCGGGACGCTTCTCGAAAGTGGAGATGACCGTAAACCCGACGGGACGATACTCAGGATACGATGTCCTGATCAATCTGAGACTGAAACCCCGTTACACCGGGACAGAACTCTCTCTGAGCTCCTTTAATGTCGTAAGGCCGGATTATGTCACCTCCGATAAGTTCTCCGTGTCAAACGAATATGGATTTCTGGACTATATGAACGAGCATTGGAACGCATATCTTACCGAGTCGTTCACATGGATGAACATCCAGCAACAGGAGCTTTACGACAGATGGTATCCGGTCAATGAGATACGTGAATACTCCATATCAAATCCGGGGAGAGTCCCCACAAAACAGGATTATGTCCGCCGCAATGAAGTGGCGGTAAATGTGGACTACACTGTCAATCCCCACCACATCATAGGTGTGACATATGCCATAAACTATCTGAACGACAACTCAACGGGAAACAGCCTGATTGTATCTGAACACGGGAGACTTCCACTGAGTGACACATGCTACAACAGGGACAGCTCCGGGAAAGACGGGTTCACAAACATGGCAGGCATTTTTTATGAGGGAAGGAACCTCCTTGGATGGAACATAGGGGCGAAATTGAATTATGTCAACAACAGTCATGACACAGACAACACCTATTCAAGAACAAGCGGGTATCATGAGGATTACCTAAACCGTCAGAGGATGTATTACTCTTTCGCGGGAATGAACATGGGACGCAATTTTTTTGGCAGGCTTGATCTGAACCTGGGTTATGATTACATCAACCGTAACCTGAAGATAATGGACCGGGTCACCGGAGAGACGTTGTCCCGGCTGCGAGAGAACCGACACCACGCAAGACTGTCGGCAGACATGCGTATATTTTCCGAGACATATGTTGGAGCGGGCGTCTCCTTTCTGCATAACCACACCCATTCCTCCGGTACAAAATCCTCTGAGAACCTATGGTCTTTCCAATGTAGAATGACCCACACTTTCTCAGACAATCTTTCCGCAGAGTTATCTTATCTCGGCACCATATGCCCCCCCACCACATCCCAACTATCGGACTACGGACAGTTCGTCTCGCCGATCCAGTTCGTCACCGGGAACCCGGCGCTTAAAATACCACGAAACCATTTCTTCGAATGCAGTGTGGATTTCCTGGACATGTTCAACATCAGGGGATCCCTGACAGTGGACCCTGACAGGATCGGGTCTGTAGTGGAGTCACGCGTCGGGACAAGACCTGACGGCACGGAAGGTCCATATGTCGTCGCAATGCCTGACAACTATTATCTCAGGTACTGGAGTATAGACATGTCGTTCTATAAGTCCATAGGGAATTTCGACATCAACGCGAGGGTTAACTGGGAAACGGACAGGGGTAGATATAAGGATTGGAGTATGTCAAAATCTGGGTTCAGTGTCGACGCCTCGCTGAGATATTACATACCCGATGCCGGCATGTATGCCGAGATTGAATATGAGACCCCTCAGCCTTACAGCATTGACAATGCAATGGCATGGTCTGAGGACACACAGGATTACCTTAAGATAGATATCGGGAAAAGGTTTCTCAAGGGAAAGCTGAACGTTATGGTGAGGTATCTCCCCCCCGTGCACTTCCTGTCAGACCGCAAGACCGACTATATCATGTCTCCCGCGTTGAAGTCCTCTCTGACATCTCGCTCGAACAGGCTCAACGACAACTCCGTGATGATATCCCTGAGCTATTATTTCCAAGGAGGCAACAGGATATTCCGCCTCAGGAAAGATATGCACAAGGAAGAATAATACAAATGTTTAATTTTAATCTAATCAACTTCGCCTATGAGGAATGAATTGGAAAGAATCAAGACTTTCATACAGGGTCTTGAACAAGATGGACTTGATTCCATCGAGTATGCAGAAGTTGTCTGCTGCAATGAGATGAGTATCGGGGCAGGGACAACAAACACGACAACCTGCAACAGCAGTTACAATGACAAAAATGTCAGAACCCTTCATCATGTGCCAACTCGTCAAACCGAGACGGCTGTTCCAATAAAGGAAGCTGTGATGGAACAAACAACAAATTATACGAAAATTATAGTGAGTTTGCCAGGATAAGGGAACCCGATGTGATTTTCGGAGGCAGACTCGGGCTTTACAGATATCTTGATATGGACAAAACAATATTAGAGGCAATGAAAGTGGCGGGCAATATAATTATGAAAGCTTCGGTAGAGCGCTTTCCTTAAAATTTCGAGGTCGTAGGGGTCGCAGCCTTGGAGCGGATTTTGTCACT
>CAMWID010000043.1 GCA_947174235.1 uncultured Porphyromonadaceae bacterium
GTCGAAAAGAGCTATAAAGATTTCATAAAGTTAAAAGTAAACATACTCTTAGACTTCATCTCATAAATACCAACGCTTATGGCATACAGATTGTCAGTCCTTGACAGAAGCAATTTGTTTTTTGACCTTTTTGACACGCAATGTATCAAAGCCATTGCCATATACGCTCTTCGCCGCAGACTGCACGATATATGCACCAGCGTCTATACTCTGCACTATACTATAGATACGGTCCGCATCATATTGACGGCACCACACAACCAGCATAGTGCGGTTTTCTCCTGTCCATAGACCCTTTCCGTCAAATGATGTCACGCCCCTGCCGCATTCATGCGCTATCTTGTCGGCTATCCTTGTCCATTCCGACGACAATATAAAGAATTGTATCGTCTGTTTGTCTGCGTTTACCATATAATTGGCGACAAGTGAATAAATCACGATAGACGCCCAGCCATAAATTATGGTTTGCACACGGTCTTGTATCCTGGCGTCAATATCTCCGTCAAACGGCAGAAAAAAGGAACATGTCACTATCGCCACATCGATTATCATCATTGTCCTCCCTATGCTTATGTTGAGTTTCTTCTCAAATATTGCCGCCACTATATCCGTGCCGCCGGCTGATCCTTTATGAGAATAATACATACCGATACCTATGCCACATATCACGGATCCCATGAGCACACTCATTGTAGTATCCGTCACGAGAGGTGGGCGGGAGGTGAAATATCCTTCTATCATCCCTATTATACCAGATAATATTGTGGCTCCAAAAACGGTCCTAACCACAAACTTACGCCCCAGACTTCGGTACCAGCATACCAGCATCAGTATGTTTGTGGCATACATTGTGACTGCCACAGGTAAAAGTCCACCACTTGCGAAGTACACAAGTGTACTGAATCCTGCCATCCCTCCTATGACGATCTCATGCGGAAGAATAAACGCGATAAAGCCAAGTGCATATACCGCCATGCCGGCTATAATTATCAGATAGTCCCTGACATCCGGTATTGAATGAATCCTTAAATGTTGCAGATGCATATCTTATTGGTTTTATTATCTAAGTGTTTTAACTCTTTACGAATTTTGATTTTATTAAAGCTTTTCTCCTGTTTGAAAAGTTCCTTTTCTGTATTTCATTCTTTTTTCGAATGTTTTTGAATCCTCTTCAGCTATTTAGCCGGCTAAATTCCATCTTCGGGATACAAAACCATCTTGGAAATATTATGTAATACTAAAAAATGAAACAGCTGAAACGACTTCGTCTGCAAAAATACTACATTGTTTTCATTCCGTCACCACCTTCCGATAAAATTTTAAGTTTTGCGGATCGTAAAATTTTAACTAATTTTGTTCCCATAAACCGATATGTAGTGTCTACAGCACGTAAGTCTAATTGGCTTTTGTGATGCAGGCATTTTTTTTATGTAAAAAGTTTAAGTAACGACTACATCAGAACTATGATTTTACAAAATGTCAATTCAAAAAAATCCATCTATTTAGGATTTATCCTGATCTTTCTGGGAATGCTCTCGGCTTTCGCACCTCTTGTCACAGACATGTATCTGCCGACTTTCCCGACTCTTGAAACAGAATTTAAAACAACCGTGTCAATGATCCAGCTCGGATTGACAGCAAGCATGATCGGACTCGCGGCTGGACAAATTTTCTTCGGACCTCTTAGCGACATGTATGGGAGAAAACCGATATTGGTATCTTCACTGGTACTTTTTTGCGTAGCCACCATCCTGTGCATGTATTCCGGAAATATCACAATATTCCTTTACATGCGACTCCTGCAAGGTCTCGGGGCATCAGGCGGAATTGTCTTGTCTCGTTCAGTCGCGACCGACCTATATTCCGGCAGGGAACTTGCAAAAATGATGGCAATTATCGGAGCCGTAAATGGAGTGGCGCCTGTCACCGCCCCTGTCATAGGAGGTTCTGTAGCAGCATTCGCAGGGTGGCAGGGTATCTTCTGCGTGTTGTTCTTCATCGGAATCGTTTTACTCGTGATGTGCCTGATATTCCGGGAATCCTTGCCCGTTTCAATGAGGGTACACGGTTCTGCGTCATCAATCTTAAAAAGCTATAGCATTCTCATTAAAAAACGGGATTTCACCTACTATGTGTTGTCGTTCGCAATGAGCCAGGGAGTTCTGTTCGCTTACATATCCGCCGCGCCATTCATCATGCAACATGATTTCGGTTTTTCCGAAATGAAATTCTCTATCATATTTGGTATAAACGCCCTTGGAATCGGAGTTGGCTCAGCAATGTCAATGAAATTCAACGAAATGAGGAAAGCGTGTGTTTTCGGGGCAGCCGGTATGCTTGTGACAGCCGTAGCGATGCTTGTTTTCAACATACTGACTCAATCCTTCTGGACTTACGAAATATGCGCCTGGCTGATGCTGTTTTTCATGGGATTTGTATTCACCGGAGCCACCACGGTCGCCATGGACAGAGGACGAGAATATATCGGAGCCGCATCCGCCACTGTAGGCGCTTCAGGGTTTCTTGCCGGTGGGTTGGTATCACCGCTGGTAGGGATAGGGAATACTATGGTGATGTGTCCGGCAGTCTGCGCCGCCTGTGCCGTCCTTTCCCTTGTTATGTCTCGCTCTGGATATCGAAAATAAATGTCTTATAAATACGAATCACGTGATTCAGCATAAAATTACTGAATCCCGTGATTCTTATTTGCAAGACATTTATTCAACTCGTTTTCACGACTTTATAGACGCCACCGGGCATTGTATCCAGGTCATATTCATATATCCGAAGAATCATCGGATATTGTCTGGATTCATCACCTGAGACGGAAGCATCAACAACTTGCCTGGGTTTCATCAGATCGTTTGGGCACTCTCCTTCCGCCTCTCTCAGCCCTGCGCCTGAAAGAGGGACATAAGACCTTATCCTGACCTTACCTCCGATAGATGAACGTATACAGGCTTCCTCAAGTTGCCCCTTTCTCCATTTCATATCTACAGTGTAATTGCCTCTTGACCTGAGTCCTTCCACTTTCCCTTCTTTCCAGCTGTCAGGAAGCGCGGGCAGAAGATGTATGGCACCGTCATGACTCTGCACCAACATCTCTGCCACTCCCGCCGTGAATCCGAAGTTGCCATCAATCTGAAATGGAGGATGGGCATCAAATAGATTCGGATACAACCTACCTTCTCCCTCATATAAGGAACCAGATCCCGGATGTAACAAGGTCACGAAATTTTTTATTATCCTGTCGGCATGATTTCCGTCAAGAAGACGGGCCCAAAGATTTATTTTCCACCCTATACTCCAGCCGGTCGCCATATCTCCACGTTGGAGAAGTGAATTTTTTGCCGCCTCAAAAGCCAAAGGCGTAGAATAGGGTGTGATCTGATGTGATGGATACAATCCATAAAGATGCGACACATGACGGTGTTCATCTGTCGGATCGTCAGCATCCACACTCCATTCCTGAAGTTGACCGTGGCGACCGACTTTCATTGGTTCAAGACGACTTATCGCATCCTTGAGCCTATTTTGATAGTCTTTCCCCTCTCCGAGAATCTCGGTGCTTCTCAATGTGTTTGAAAACGCATCATATGCTATCTGATTATCCATTGTACATCCTGCGGTGATCCATGAACTTCCATATCCGTGTTCCGGAGACATTGACGGCACGGTGACAAGATATCCTGTCGAGGGATGTTCCGCCATGCAACTTAGATAAAAGTCTGCCGTACCCTTTATCACAGGATAATATTTGCGCAAGAAATCCTTATCACCGGAGAAAAGATAATGTTCCCATAGATGAGTCGCGAGCCACGCTCCGCCATTGGGCCACATCCCGTATTGCGCCATGTCCACAGGACCACAGATTCTCCATAAGTCAGTATTGTGATGGGCGGTCCATCCTTCCGCACCATAAAGTTCCCGGGCGGTCTCCGCTCCTGTATGCGACAGATCCTCTATCATATCAAACAACGGTTGGTGACATTCCGCCAATCCCGTGACTTCGGCAGGCCAATAATTCATTTCCGTATTGATATTTATCGTATATTTACTGTCCCACGGGGCATGATAAGAATCATTCCATACCCCCTGAAGGTTTGCCGGCTGACCGCCCGGCTGGGAAGATGAAATGAGAAGGTAGCGTCCATATTGGAACAGAAGCGCGACAAGCGACGGATCATAATCCCTCCTGAAATCCTCAACCCTCTTGTGCGTTTCTTTCTCTGAGCCAACTATACCGGGCATCTCAAGTCTTACACGGTCAAATTGTTTTCGGTATTCGCCAATATGTAAGTTTCTTATATCTGAAAAGTCTTTTTTCATGACTTTCGACAAACGATCATCAACCGTCTTAACCGGATTGCCGGTTATATCTTTATAAGAAATGTAATTAGTAGAGGACGCGACATACATTTCGGCATAAGATGCTCCCTTTACACTAATTTTATCTTTTCCATACACCTGCTTGCCGTCTGTCTTTATACGTATGCCGCATACAGCTGTAAGCCCTCCGGCAATACCTTCCTGATCAGGACCGGTGACTTTAATTTCCATACCTTTCTTGGCGACACATACGGCACCTTCTCCCGGAAGTTCGTATCTTACGGAGAACTCTAATGATTTCTTTCTATCCGCATCCAGCCTCATCACAACCACTCCGTCAGGAAGAGACGCGAATGACTGCCTCCGGAAAGAAACATCTCCCGCTTTATAGGAAACCACAGCCACAGCTTCGGATATGTCCAGTTCTCGCCTGTAATCCGTAATTTCTCCATTATGCGGGAAATCTATCATCAGATTACCCAATGTAAGGTAAGACATCCCATGGTGAGGGGTGAGATAATATCTGTCTATCAGTTTCTCGGCTTCTTTTTCTTTTCCGTCAAATATCAGCCCTCTTATTTCCTCAAGATGTAACAGACCTTCCGGATTATTATTGGAATACGGACTCCCTGCCCAGAATGTCTCGTCGTTCAACTGGATCCGCTCCTCCATGACACCTCCGAACACCATCGCCCCCATCCTTGAGTTTCCTATCGGCAACGCCTCTGTCCATTCATTTGCAGGCGAGGAATACCATAATTTCATATTGTCATCTCCCCATGCACTGAAATACAATGACATGGCAAATACTGCTATAATTAATCTCAATATCATACTTCTATTTTTAAGACACGGGGGAAGAATACTGATATTCCTCCCCCTTAAAATTCACATCTAAACGGAATGTATTTGATGCCGCAGTGAAAGCAGCCGACATATCCGTCACAACCAACCTGACGGTCAGTCCATACCCTCTATTGTAAGGATATTTCCATCTTTGTCGTATGTCAGTTCACACACTTTAAGACTTCTCAACCATGATTTGCCACCTGAAGGGACACTGTCATGATGGAAAAGATACCATTTCCCTTCATACTCCACGATGGAATGATGTGTAGTCCACCCCACTACAGGAGTAAGTATCACTCCCTTATATACGAAAGGTCCGTAAGGATTGTCACCCACAGCATAACATAGTAGATGGCTGTCGCCTGTGGAATACGAAAAATAATACTTGCCGTTGTATTTATGCACCCATGAAGCCTCGAAGAATCGGTGCGGGTCGCCCGCCTTAAGCGGGTTGCCATCTTCATCCACAACCTGTATCGGTCTTGGATCTTCAGCGAACTGAAGCATGTCGTCCGACAGTCTCACACAGCGGCTCGGCAAAGAAGGCTCATCACCCTCCGGAAGTTCCGCCGATTCAAGAGCCTTGTTGTCGCGATAACGCTGGAGCTGACCTCCCCAAAGTCCTCCGAAATAAAGATAATAACCGTCTTCTTCCTTTAGGACACATATATCCATCGAATAGCTTCCTCGGATAGGATCGGGCTCCGCCTTGAAAGGTCCCTCCGGACGGTCTGCCACCGCCACCCCTATCCGGAAAACGTCATTTTTGTCCTTCAAAGGATAATACAGATAATATTTCCCATCCTTCTCTATGCAGTCGCAGTCCCAGAGCTGACGTCCGCCCCATGGCACATCCTTCATGTCGAACGCCTTTCCATGGTCGGTCACCTTGCCGGTCATCGGATCTCCGTCAATCGACAGTACGTGCATGTCTTCCATCACATAACAGTCGCCATTGTCATTTTCCACATTGTCAAGTTCTATGTCATGCGAGGGGTATATATATATTTTCCCGTTAAATACATGCACACTCGGATCCGCCATATAGTCTTCCGGGAAAAGATAACGTTTGTTCGTTTTGATCGCTTCCATATTATTCATCCTTAATTTTGTGTGATCTCTCTCTCCATGAATGGTTTCATATTATAATTCCTGTCGAAAAGCAACGGATAATCCGTGCGTCCGTGCATTGGCCAGTCATTGCGCCATGACATACCGTCATAAGTTCCCCAGAATGTCACTCTGGATATCAGATCTGAATGTTTCTTATACAACTCAAACACACCTGCCATCTTGTCATTCCACTCTTTCGACACATTATCAGGCAGTCCGGAGGGATAAGGGTTCTGATCTTCCTTGAAGTTTACGTTGTCTCCGACATTGGCGCCGAACTTCACTGTCGGAAGGGCTGTCATGTCAAGTTCCGTCACCATCACGTTTACACCTGCATTGCCGAGAGCCACGATAGTCTTCTCATATTCACCCATATCAGGATAGTCAAGACCGATATGGCTCTGCATCCCCATTCCGTCGATACGGAGTCCACGCTGTTTAAGTTCTCCTATTATACGCACATAAGCGTCACGCTTTGCAGGAATAGCCATAGAAAAATCATTGAGATACAGTTCGGCATCCGGATCAGCCTCATGGGCATATTGGAAAGCCAGAGGGATAAATTCCTCTCCGAGAATATCATAGAAAGGTGTATGACGGTAGCTGCCGTCATCTTCTATAGCCTCGTTGACCACGTCCCAGCCGTGTATCCTGCCTTTATAACGACCCACTACCGTATGTATATGGTCTCTCATACGCTCTTTGAAGACTTCCGCCGTGACATACTTGCCGTCATCGCCATATGGCATCCATGGAGCGAGCTGCGAGTGCCATACAAGACAATGACCGATCACTACCATACCTCTGTCTTCTCCATATTTCACAAAAGCGTCGGCATCCTCCCATACATAGCGCCCCTCCTCGGGATGTATTTCTGCGCTTTTCATACAGTTTTCCGCCACTACCGAATTGAAATGAAGACTCACGATGGAATCCGCCTTCGGATCAAGCCCGCTCACGTGAGGCACAGGGACCGCCGCACCTATGAGGAAACTGTCTTTGAAATGATCTTTTACCGTAGGGATGGAAGTCACATTCCTGTCTGACCCGCATCCTCCCGCGACCAACGCGAGAAGGGTCACGCCTAAAAACATTGTTTTCATATTGATTCTATAGGTTATTATTTATCAGTTATTTTTATGTCGGGATTCTATCTCGAGATTGATCTTGTCTATCACGTCATCCTCAAGTTCATATTTGGAAATGATATACATCCCCAGCGCCAGCATGATCGCCGGAATGACTGCCACGAGCCATAATATACCCTGCTGCGCGAACCAGGTCTGCACGGCTGAATCCTTATCGAACCCGACAAACGCGAGCACAAGTCCGGGAACCACGCCCCCCAAAGCCATACCGGCTTTATAAAATATTCCTGTCAGGGCGTTGACAATTCCAGATATACGTCTTCCATGAGTATATTCCCCGAAAGAGATCACTTCAGGAACAAGCGCCCACATATAGCCGGTGGCGACTATAACCCCTGTGGATTTCACGAATTGTGCTATGTATACAAGCCACATCTTCTTCAACGGCTCTATGACGGAGACAGCATACAGCATAGCCATTCCGATTATCGCGGTAATCAGGAATACATAAAACATACCCTTCTTGCCGACCATCTTTTTTATCGCGGGGATCATAGGCATGAAGATAAAGGCGGGAATTGATCCGAGTCCCATGAAAATGGAAAGTTCTCCGGCAGTGCCTCCCAGATTATAGTTTATGTAATAAGCGCCTGCGGCATTTCCGATAGACATCATCGCGAATGAAGTGATAAAGAAGAAAGCAAGGATACGCAAAGGGCGGTTGTGTACAAATTCCATCCAGAGGTCGCTGACCTTTACATTTTCTGTCTCGCTTTTATCCATGACGACCCTCTCCCGGCACTGGGAGAAACAGAACATCAACAACAACAGACCAATACATCCGTAAAGAGTCATTGTCCCCAGCCACGCACTGTCGTTCATAGACACGTCGGTTGACTCTGACGGATCGAAATATTTAAGAACCACAGGGATTCCCATTCCCACGGCAAGACCTCCGACATTTGCCATGAACATACGCACTGATGTCAGTTTGGTGATTTCCGCCGTATCTCGCGTCAAGGAAGCGTTCAATGCTCCGTAAGGCACATTGACAAGCGTATAACACATCGACAGCCCAACATAGGTGACATATGCATAAATCAACGATCCTGAAAATCCGTTCCAGAAACACAGAATGGCGAATCCGGTAAGAGGCACACCACCTAAAATAAGATAAGAACGGTATTTCCCCATACGCGGATCATGCTTGTCGACAAAAGTGCCCACCAACGGATCCCATATGACATCGATTATCCGCACGATCAGAAACATCACTGCAGCCACAGCCGGATCAAGACCATACACATTGGTATAGAAGAAAAGAAGATACATGCTGATGGTCTGATAGATCAGGTTCTGGGCAAGATCGCCCGACCCGAATCCCACACACTGCAGCATCGACAGTTTGTAAAAACCTTTTGATTCTGAAGTTTTCACAGTATTCAAAGCCATTTCCATTTGATATAATTTTTCGGTTAATTCATTTGTCATGGATCGTGGCGCCGACGGGGATTCCCATCGCTGCAAGAACTGCCCCGGCATACCGTCTGCCAAGTGTCCGGTATGCCTCCGCAGTAAAATGCAACCCGTCTCCTCGCTGCGGGAGATCTTTGGAAGAGACAACCTTTGCCGTGGTTATCTCACAAGGAAGATTATTGATGATCTCATTCATGGCGCCGCAGATCCCACCCTGCTCCAGGCTGACCACCTCACCGGCTATCAGCGGAACGGAATCAGCTTCCAGTCCCAGATCTGAGAGAATGTCTGTATAGATCTTTTTTACTTTGGAACACCATTCAGTATCTCCGTTGTTTGATTCCCCCTGATGCAGCAATATCCCTTTTATGACACCCGATTCCTGCGCTTTCCTTGCACATGATACAAGTCTGTCATAAGGACGGTTGTCATAGGCAGACATGAATCCCTTGAACCATTCCGCCTCATTCCCGAGAGACTCGGGATCAAAATCCTTGTCAAGATGTTCGATGCGGCATCCTCCCACCGCCACGGATACCACCCCTACCCTGACATTCGCAGGAAGATTGGCAACCATTGTCCTTCCGAAATAATCCATCGGAGTCAGACCGGTATGCTCCCTTACCAAGGGAGGACAAGCCGTATACCATTCGCCACACCTTCTTTCGGGATCTGAAAAATCTGTAGCCGCCATCATCAGAAATCTGTCGGGCACGCCTTCGCGGTCAATATCCTCTATGAAGGCGTTTCCCTCCATATTCGACTGACCGATGCAAAGATATATGTAAAAATCCGGATCTGCAAGAGTTTCCGCAGATAACAGGGAAGTGAATGACATTATAATCGCCGCTATGAAATATTTTATATGTTTCATGGTTCTATCGTCATTTGAATCGCCAGTAATCAATGTTGAACAGTTTGGGACCTTTCCTACCTTTGAAAAGGAAATATATGTCATGCACTCCGGACACCTCCGACATGACGGGAACTTCCATATATCTCCAGTTTTCCCAACCGCCGGTTCCCGGCACTTCCAGCGTCGCCACCAACGGACCGTCTGCATTGTCCATCCTGACTTCGATAGTGCCGCCGCGCAACGCGCTCGCCACACAGGCGCCGAAAGTCTTAGGTCCTCCGCTCTTGAAATTCACATTCGCGAGTTTTATGAAATCTCCGTTGTGGATATCTGAGACATACACTCCCGTTGAATCGTTTGGTTCTGTCTTCACCCCCTGCGACCATGCCATCGTCTCAGCCTCTATCCTGCCATAGGGATCAAGAGTGCCCACTGCCGGCACTCCGCTCTCAGAAGGCAAGATTTCCGGAATTGTTCCATCAGGGTTATAATCAAAAGATTCCACCGCCACACTGCGTCCGAATCCACCTCCTCCGGGGAGTTTGCCAGTATGATAAAAGAAATAGGATTTCCCTTTATAATCAGCCACACCGCAATGATTGGTAAACGAACCCGTGTCACACAGAGGCATTATCTCTCCCATATATTTCCACGGACCTTCCGGAGAATCGCTCATTGAATATGAGATATGTTCCGGCACTCCCCCTGCGGCATAAAGCAGATAATATTTTCCTTCGCGTTTATAGATCCACGGACCCTCCGTGTAATTGTCGCGATATTTCACCCCATCCTCACGCGACTGCGGACCCGGAGCGCCAAATCCCATGACCGTTTGCTCCACTTTCTTTATGTCTCCGGAATATGACACCATGTCTTCGTTGAGTTTTACATAATAAATTTCCGGATTACCCCAGTAAAGATATGCCTGTCCGTCATCATCTATGAGGACAGTGGGATCGATATAGTCCCAGCTCCCGTCTGCCAAAGGGGCACCTATTGCATCTTTGAACGGACCGGTCGGAGATTCGCCGACAGCCACACCTATCGCCATAGTGCCGCTCAGCTTTGAATGCAATGGCACATAAAGGTAGAATTTTCCATTCCTTTCCACACATTGAGGCGCCCATGCCCGGTCATCTCCCCACGAAAAATCCTCTATGGCGAGTGGAGAACCGTGATCAGTCCAGTTGACCATATCATCGGTGGAATATACACGCCATTCCTGCATCCAGAAAAAATCAGCGTTGTTTTCATCATGACCCGTATAGACATACAGGCGCCCGTCATGCACCATTGGCGCCGGATCTGTGGTGAAACAGGTCTGGACTATCGGATTGTCCGCCGAAGCGGACAACCCTCCTGTCATCATTAAAAAGGATATATATATACATGTTTTATTCATAGGGCAAGTCTTCATTTAAAAATCAAAGGCAGAAATTCATTCAGACACCTGCGCCATGTAAGCCATTCATGATGCGTGCCAGGTGATGAGTAATATACGTGGTTGATGCCGGCTTTTTTCAATGCTTCGCTGATCCTGTCACTTCCGAAATTCTCTTCGGTGCCCATCCCGAGAAACAGAGTCTTTACCCGGGAATTAAATTTTTCCGCATTATTGAAAACTCCGTCATAAGCGTTTTCTATGCCGTCGGCGAGGAAAAAGAGCGCGCCGCTGAAAGATCCGATATGTGCGAACTTGTCAAGATTGCGCATTGTGGTCTCGAGAGTCTGATGTCCGCCCCACGACAATCCCGCCATGGCACGGTTTTCCCGATCTGTTTTCACACGGAATGTGCTTTCCACAAACGGGATGATATCGTTAAGAAGTATCGGAGTGAAAGAAGCGCCGAAACTGTCGCGGCTTTCCCCGGGGATCGCCCCGTGGATATATCCGCAATTGCCATAGTCCATGACAACAATCATGGGGACACATTTCCCTGAAGCTATCTGATTGTCGAGTATGTTTGCCATCATTCCCTGAGTATGCCATCCGGTTTCATCTTCCCCCATGCCATGTTGCAGATAAAGCACCGGATAAGATTTATCAGTTGCCTTTTCATACTCGGCAGGCGTGTAGACAAAGCAACGCCTGCGTGCGTTTTCCTCATTTGAATAATATTGACATTCGCGCACCTGCCCGTGAGGTATATCTTTATTAAAAGAGTAGTAAGAAGCAATTTCCGGTTTTTCCGGTATTTCAATTCCGGATGCCATCCTGCCACATCCGTAGAACGTCTCGGAAGCGGGGTCATTGACGGCAACGCCGTCCACAAGAAGGGAATAATAGTGAAATCCTTCCACAAGCGGCAAGGTAGTCGCGGTCCAGGTTCCATCTTCATTCCGGGTCATATCATACTTTTTGCCGCAGATATCCACTTTCACATCTTTGGCATCAGGAGCAAACAGTTTGAAGGTAGCCCTGGAGTCAGAATCTACTGAAGGATATTTTGCGAGAGGAATGTTGGTAGATGCCGCCACTCCATAGGGATTTGTCCCGGCGGATATTCCACCGCAACCGGCAAGAATGAAGAGAGATGCGATTACCAGATTTTTCATGATTGTTGTAAAGAGGGTTATGTTATATGATGGAGCAGCGTTACCCCGCTCCAAACTTAATGGTTGATTAAAAACACTTCCGGAAGCGATGGAGACACCGCTCCCGGAAGCTTATTTTCAGCTAAAATTCACATGAACTGATCAATTCCCCTTAAGACCGTCGGCAAAGCCACCATACGTAGGCTTGCGGCTGTAGTTAAGGTTCCAAAGTCCGATAGGTTCACCGGCACGCCATCCTGAACCTTCAGGGCTGTCGGTCTGTGCCCATTGGCATATGCCATATTGCTGAGGTTCAGGGATGATCTCGAAATACTTCTGAATGATCCATTTGTAGTGATCAGCCATAAGCTGTTGCTGTTCAAATGTCACATCAGCAGTTTTTATAGCGTTGCCTGATTCGTCACAAATGCCCATGTCAAGCTCGGTGATACGTACAAGTCTTCCTGTAGCAGCCATGAGTTCAAACATCTTGACGATATGCTCCTCCTTGCTCTTCTGTGTTTGGGAGTTAAGGTAGTAGTTGATGTGCATCTGGGTTCCGATGCCGTCAATCTTGGTCACATTGTCGCTTTCCCATTGCTCGATCCAGCTGATAAGACTCTTAAGTTTCTGGTTGTCGTCCCAGTCACTTTCAAGATTGTAGTCGTTGATGAAGAGCTTGAGATCGGAGGGATTTCCGCCGTTCTCTTCAAAATATTGACGTGCGAACCTGACAGGCACACGAACATAGTCATCACCGAGATAATCTTGCCAATAGAACTTGTTGGAAGGATTATCGCTTGTGGCGGCATGCTGAAGATCGTAACGCTGTCCCCAAGGACCGCCTGAAATCGGCTCGTTGACCACATCCCATGCCTTAACCTTACCTTCGGTAGCTTCCATCATACCCTTCACCCAACGTTCCATTTCAGCAGTAAGCACTTCGGCTTTCTCTTCCGGAGTCAAAGGTATGGTGTTGCCGGTTTTTTCAATCTCAAACACCACATTGTCGAAATAGTATTTATTTGCCTCAGTAAAATCGTTGAGATTCCATGCATAAGAGAGCATCCCGTCAGCACCCACATTGTCAGCCCCAAGAGTGAGGGTCTTGTCAAATAACTGCCAATCTGTGGTGAAGTTGAGATTAACACCACCGTCCCAATGGATATAAGAACCCGGATTCCCATGGTTCTGGGAAGATGCGGATGCCGGTTTGTCGGCACGATACATGAAGGAGATATGCACCTTGTTTCCTTCCACAAGAGGAGTGTTGGAAACGATGAAGAACTGGGTATCATAATTGTTGGCAGGATTATCTATTGACTGCACCACTATGCCCCGGCTGCCGTCGCAACCTGCTCCGGCAGTAAACTCAGGAGCATGATGCCCTCCGGTACCGGGTTCGCACACCCAGAAACTACCTGCATTATCACCTTCCATATCACCGTTGGCGATCAACGATTCCCAGAAAGAGACCGAGGGGGCTTCCTCATGAACAATCTTAACATACCGGATCTGCAAGGTGCCTACAAAATCTCCATGTTGGAAAAGGACAAAGTTATTCCCGTCGACAGTCGGGGTGAACTTAAATGTCTTCTCCTCCCAATCTTCATTGAAAGAAAGTCTGATATCGGGACCTCCCCCCCAGTCACCGACCTTACCTTGAATCACCCCTTCAGAAGTGCCCTTGACCATCACTTTAAGGATATACTCCTGTCCGGCAACCAAATTAACCTCCGGGACAATATGATACTGCAATTCCCAGAAATTTGGTGTAGGGGTATCCTGAGCAAGTTCAAAACATCCGTCGGCATTGATCACAGGGCCGGCACTGTTTCCGAACTGTCCCCAGCCCCACATGGCTCCCTGTGAGAAATCAGCCACAGCATCTTCCACTTCAATCCGTTCGTTAGGATCGAAAGCCACTTCCTTATCAGCTATGAGGGAATTAAGCCATTTCACATTCTGCTGCTCATGCCAGCAGAGAGTGTGGCCATAGACCTCCAGACCAGCCTGGGTGGCTGCCGATACAAAATCACGGACAGTACCGAAATTCATTGTGCCGTCGTCTGCAACGACCGACGCATACTTCATGGCATTTCCGGCTGTGACCTGATCAAAGTTGGAATTAGTGAGAAGATAAACGTTATCCCCTTTGAGATAGTCGGCGGCACTCACCCCGGCTCCGAGAAGGAATCCGGGATGAGATGCGCGATCAATATATTCCTTAAGAGGCTTATAGGCATTCAGATATTCATACTGCGCCATATTTTCCGGCTTATCTACCGTGTAGTTGTTTGTGTCGATATAATCGGCACATCCTGTCAGCATCGGGATAAGAGCCAGAGCCAAATAATATTTATTATCTATTTTCATAAAACTGTCACTTTGTGTATATAGGTTTGAAATCAAACTCCGGAACAATCTCACGTGAGCGAACCACCAAAGTGTCTTTAGTAGTGAACTGACGGCTTCCGAAATTCACCTGATAATCAAGATAGATCACATCTCGATCTTCATTATTCAAGCTGTGCTTGTCTCCAAGTTTCACAAACTTTCCTGTGCCTGAAGCAGACATCCCTTCGGTAGAAGTGGAGATGGAACAGTCATCCCCGTTGAATGTCAGAATCATATCGCAGGTCAAAGTCTTGACAGATTCCCCGTCGGGCACAACAGTGGAGAGCGGGAATACCACTTCATTCATAGATTTTGTCGTGAGCCTTACAACCTCATCTTTTTCCACATATTGTTCGTGACGGATATTGGTGGAAGATCCCTCCACGGCATCGTTGACCTGATCCACTCCCCGGCGGCAATAACTTGCATCCCAAGGATTAACATATTTCACACAATAAAGGACATAATCCTGAGGGAGCACACTCCACGCGGAAGCATCGCATCTTGCAGGATTGCTTTCGGGATCTACCGGAGTGCCGGAAAGAATCCGGTCAGCACCGATCGCATTCACCATACGCACGGGGATCACATAAGTGTTCTTTATTGATGCGGGATCCGCGAAGAATGCATCTGTAAGTGTCACCTCGCTTCCAAAAAGATAATCTTTCTTCTTGGTGAATGTGGTAGACTCAAGCGAGTAATAGTTTTCAGGCATCACCTTTACAGGCGAGCCGTCAGGGAAGGTCAGATTCTCTACAAGCGACGGGTCAATCGCCACATCGATCTTGAGATTACGGGATTTATAGGCACCACCCTGGGTGGCGAGGATCATCACCTTGTGCTCATTATCAAGACTGTTGTCGCCATCGGGATAATTTCCCAGGACAACGCAACGTGCAGGATATTGGTTTGCAAAATATGCTGTCACGCCTTTCTCATAGTCTGGAAATTCATTGTCGCCGTTCTTACAAGACACGGCAGAGACCGACAGAAGGATTCCAAATCCTGCTATAATGCTATTTTTTAAGTTTGTCATGTCGTTTCAGTTAAGGATTTTTGATTACCAACCCGCGTTCTGTTCAAGATTGCTGAATTTAAGCACGTCGGTGTAAGGAAGCGGGCCATAGATCATATAATCGCGGTAATTTCGGGGTTCTATATCAAGGTAATTATATGTTCTTCCCGTGATTGACACTCCCTTTGCGGTCTCGTTCAGTCCCGCGTTCCAGCGTCTGAGATCCCAGAACCGTTTGTTCTCGAAACAAAGTTCTATACGGCGTTCATTGCGTATAAGCTCCCTCATGCTCTCCTTGCTTCCCTTCGCCGATTCCAGATAAGGGTCGCCGTTGTCAGTGCCGACACCCGCACGCTGACGGATGGCCTTGATCACATCATATGCGGAATATCCATGCGATCCTCCCCCTGTCGGGCCCCATGCCTCATTGGCTGCCTCGGCATATGCGAGGAAGATTTCTGTAAATCTTATACGGGTGGTGTAATGATACTTCTTGATTTCATTCGTGGAATTCGGATCTACGTCATTACGCAAAAGCTTGCGAAGGTAATATCCTGTACGTGTGGAATATCCCGACTCCTTGTTGATTCCGTCGTTATTGCCGGCGTCCGTCCCTGTTGAGATTGTGGCATTGTTCACTCCAAGCTGACTGCCGTCTGTGACTATATATTCCGCAAGGCGCGGGTCACGTCCGGCATAAGGATTTGCCTTGTCATATCCCGAACGTTCGTCAGATATAGGATAACCGTTTGCCATCGGAAACGCATCCACAAGATTCTGTGTCGGATTCACGCGACCTTTGCCATACAGAGAAGGAGGAAAGTTGTCTCCCTCTATGGTGGAGTTTTCTTCAGCGCCGCCTCTCCAGATCACCTCCGGATGATTCTCGGATGCTGTCACGCTGTTTCCTATCTCTGCCGCCGAGAACCATACATGCCCTTTTGCGGCAAGACCGTTGACGCCGCCGATCCTGTCAAGCACGCTTCCCGCACGGTTTGCGGCATCCTCCCAGCTTACACCCGATTGGTCGGAAAACGCGGGACTTGCTGCAAGAAGTGTCGCCTGGGCGGCTATCGCCTCGGCGATTCTGCCTGAAAGACGCAATGCCGTAGTGGCGCCGTTCACCCTGTTGTACATCGCCGCCGACACTCCTTTAGACGCATATTTCGATGGCACCTCACTGTCGGAGATATCCTTGTAGTCTACCGGGAGGTTGGCTATCGCCTTATCCACATCGCTCAAAAGCTGCTCCATACATTCCGAGAAGCTGTTGCGCGGGACATTAAGGTCGGAAGACGCTCCGAAAGATGAAGTCCATATAGGCACTCCCGCCAGCTCGCCTGAAGCGGTCTTGCCGGCATAATTCTGCAGTAGATAGAGCATGTTGAGCGCACGGAGACCGTAAGCCTCGCCACGTAGTCTGTCGCGGAACATCTCGTTGATGCTCTCGGTGGAGGAGAACTGTATGGCGTCGACATGCTCAAGAAGCAGATTACAATATTGTATGGAAGCGTTACGGTCTCGCCAGTTGTTGACCGAAACCCCTGTCTGTGAAGTCCAGGAACCACCTGCCAATGAAAGATACTCGTTGTTAATGTCATTTGAAACGGCATCATCCGTAGCCACATCGTTCTCAGGCACTGACGGATAGGGCATCAGGATATACGCGCTGCCAAGTATTGCGTCGGCATAGTTCGGCTCAGTCTCCATCGAGTTTTCATCTTTGATGTTCTCGATGGCGGGCTCAAACAGGTCGTCGCAAGAGGCAAGACCCATCACAACAGAAGCGGCGGCTATATATTTTATTATATTGGTTTTCATTTTGAGGAATTTAGAAAGTTACTTTTGCACCGAAATTGTAGAAACGTGACTGTGGCGCGCTACCCACGTTCATTTCGAGAAGCCTGCGGTTCTTACCGATTGTAAGGATATCGTCGGCGCTGACGTAGAGCTGAAGACCTTTCACTACCGGACCGCTGATTATAGAGCTCGGGAAATCATAGGTGAGCTGGATTTTGTCAACGCTGAAATTGTCAGTGCTGTAGATCCAGAAATCAGATGCGACATAGTTGTTGGCGCCATTGGTTGTCGTGAGGCGTGGCATAGTCGCGCTTTCCGCAGTGGCGGTAGTCCAGCGTTCGCGGGCGGCGGCGGTATATTTTGCATCGCCTGCCATCTTATAGTAAGAATTATCGTTCTTCATTCCGTGACCGCCGAACGAGCCGAGACCGTGAACGAAGAGTGTGAAGCCCTTCCATGATGCGGAAAGATTCAGACCCATGAAGAACGGACTGCCATACCATCCCCCTTTCGCGAGAAATACCTGGTCGTTTGTATCCACTTTGCCGTCGCCGTTGATGTCGGCATATTTGAGATCGCCTGCCTTGAGCGACGAGCTTCCGAGAGCTGACTGGTCAGCGGCTGCCGCCTCTTCATCTGTCTTGAAGAAACCGAGACATCTGTATCCCCAGATACCGTCTATGGCTTTCCCTTCGCGATACTGGTACGCGTTCTCCCATACCTCGTCACGCTTTGTGGCTTTAGTGTCATAATAAGTGCCTGTGACTCCCGCGCTGAAATCCACCTCTCCAAAACTTTTCTTGAAATTGACGGCGAAATCAAATCCAGTGCGTTTGTTGTCGTTGAGATTCAGATACGGCACGAACGACGCTTCAGGATAATAGGTGGAGAAGTATGTCGGGAATTTCGATGAATTGTTGTCTATGAGCCCTTCCGTCTTATACAGGAAGAACATGGCGT
This sequence comes from uncultured Porphyromonadaceae bacterium, assembly GCA_947174235.1. Classification (GTDB taxonomy): domain Bacteria; phylum Bacteroidota; class Bacteroidia; order Bacteroidales; family Muribaculaceae; genus Lepagella. The sequence goes on from CAMWID010000043.1 coordinate 18,419, forward strand.
TGAAATCGATCATCCTATTAAACAGCTCACCGCGCACTCCGGCTGTAAATTCTTTGCGCTTGATAAAGGTAAGGTCTACATTCTCACCGCGCCTTGGATATGCGGCTGCCGTTCCGCCTACAGCCCAGCTATACCAACCGCCGTTGGTATAGTTCGCGCTATACATGTAATAATCCTTGATATCAATATCCTGATGAAGGATAGCTCCGGATGCGGAAAGCATGAGGTCGTTGACAATATCATTGTCTTTCAAGAAATCCTCACCGGTCAATCTCCAGCCGATCGTGGCGGAGGGGGACCACGCCTGACGATGTCCGGGAGCGAGGCGCGAAGAATGAACACCTGTCACAGCCAAATCGGCATAATAGCGGTGATCATAGTTGTAGTCCGCCTCAAAACCTATATTGGCGCTGCTGAGTCGGTGGTACTGTCCGGAGAAAGTGCGCTGCCATCCTGCCGCCACAGCGAGAGCGTGAATATTATGCACATCATTGAATGTGCGCTGATAATCGAACTGTCCCGACCAATATATGGTCTGACGGTTTGATGAATTAGATATATTCTGCACGCCGGAATGCTCATCCTTACCTTCTATCGTGACGGACGTGATTTCATCATATCCGTTGAACTCAGACCATACGGGGATAAAGGTGGCATATGAGTTGGTGTAGCTCGTGTCGTATGACGTGGCATAATCCACAGCGAACTTTGTATTGAACGAAAGACCTTTCGCAAGCATCGACAGATCAAGATTGACACCTGTGTCAAATTGGAACTGGCGGCTTGTGAACTTGTTATATCCCTTCGCAAGATAATCCGCGAATATATTGGTCTTGTCAATCTGTGTGCCGGCGAGGAAACAGCCGTTGAATATGTTGGCGGTGGTTCCGACAAGTCCCAGCGAACTCCCTGCTCCCGGATTGATCTGATCCACCGGAATGAGCGGGGTTATACGGTTGGGACGGAATGTCGAGGCTGCCTCCCAATAATTGCCATGGGCGGAACGTGCCCCGTAGAACGTGGCGCTCGCGTTGACGTATGCGCTTACCCAGTCGGTTATATCGACATCAATATTTCCTCGGACGCTGAACCTGTCGGTGAAATTGTCTTTCGATTCTCCGAAGTTCAGATAATCACCGAGCCGGTAATAGTTGACATTGGTATAGAACCGTGCCCTTTCATTACCTCCCGATATCTCGACTGTGGCGTCTGAACGGTTGTATACTTTCCTCACATAATCCCCGGAATACATGTTCAGGTCAGGATACCTGTAGGGATTCGCTCCGGAAGCGGTGTTATATATCTGCTCCGCGCTATACATAGGAGAGAGTCCGTCATTTGCCCTCGCTTCGTTGTAGAGGGTCATGTATTCCGCGGAACCCAGATATTCGGGAAATGATTTGGCGACATGCCAGCCGGTATTGGCGCGTACGTCTACCTTCAGAGGCGCGTTCTCTCCACGCTTTGTTGTGATATATATGACACCCTTGGCGGCACGCGCTCCATACAGTACGGTGGCGGCTGCGCCCTTGAGGAAGGTGATCGACTTCACCTCTGTCGACGAGACATTGTTCATGTCCCTCGCGACTCCGTCGATAAGCACCAGAAAACCGTAATCGTTGTCTGCGTCCATACCCCACAGGGAGTTGCCGTTGAATCCGGAGACATATCCTGAGATCGTGGAATTGTCAAGATTGTTGATGTAGTTGACCTCCATGAGTTTTTCGAGGTCGAGCACTTCCGCGCCCCCGAGCATGTCGCATTTCTCGACAGTACGGAATGGGAGCTGCACGGTCACACCATGCGCCACCGAATCCGTCTCTGCCGTTGCGGCGGCTGCGTCAGCCGCACAAAGGGCGGCGATGGCAGCGATCGGGATATATATTTTATATTTTGATATCATATTGTTTCGTGTAAGGTTAGATTAATTTCCATCACCATCCGGGGTTCTGCTCAAAACCTTCGTAAATGTAGGTGTCGTCGCGAAGCAACGGGAACCAATAATGTTTCGTATCGAAATTACGGGTGAATATCACTTCTTCGTGAAACTCCGCGACCTCGGCATCAGCGGGATCATTCTCCGCAAAGAATTTCTCGTCAGCACCTGACACCCTGATGAATTCCTGTGAGGTCTTTACTGTATATTCCGGCTCTGTCAAAAGAAGCCAGCGCTGGAGGTCATTGAAACGGAAACCTTCGAAAGCGAGCTCCACCGCACGCTCGCGGCGCACCTCGTCCATGAACGCGTTGCCCGTGAACTTGTCTGCCACATGACCCGCGCCGACACGGTCTCTGAGCCTGTTGATGGCATCGGCGGCTGAAAGCGTACATTTCGACGATTTGCCGGAAGGTCCGCCAAGTACCGCACATGCCTCGGCATACATGAGATACACGTCGGCAAGACGCATGTAAGGTATGTAGGAATGAGGGTTCGGGCCGTAGTCGTCAGACGAACCGGAATCATATTTCTGACATGTGTGGGGCACAAGTTTCTGATAGAAATATCCGGAACGGCTCGCATTGGTGACCGCTCTCATAGAGCCTCCTGTAGCGAGTCCTGCATATTTCATAGATTTGTCGGCGGCGTCAGGATCCGCGTTGATGTATTTCACCCCGTCAAACACGATGTCGTGATAGAAACGTGGATCACGGTTTTTGAAAGGATGAGTGGGATCCCAGCCCGAATCCGGGTCATCGAGAGGAAGACCGTTCGCCATGCCGTAGTTTCTCACATAGTTGGCTGTAGGCTGATGTATGTGGTTGTCCTGCGCGCAAAGCTGGTTGGGTCCGAATGTTCTTGAGAAATTAAAACGGGTATACGACCATCCTGCCGAAGGACCGCGGAGAAGCGCCTCTTTGCCCCCGGGCTGCAGCCATCCACGTCCGCTTGTGAAGAAGAGCTCGCTATAGCTTGTCTCTACTCCCGAAGCCTTCTTGTGGTCATAGATATTCTCATAATCAAACGATGCGAACTCATACTGGGTCTGACCTGACTCCACAAGCGAGATCACCTCTCCGAGTGCGTCAGCCGCAAGTCTCGCGTAATCCTGACTGTAATCATATGTGCGTGTTCCTCCAGTCTGGGCGCCGTTCTGCATAAGCGGACTTGCCGCCCAGAGATAGTTTTTCCCGAGATATGCCAGAGCCGTGATCTTGTTTATACGCAGCTCATTTTTACCAAGAGTCTTCTTTCCTGTGGTTGTATTGTCCCAGTTCACGGGCAAAAGATCTGCCGCCCTGCGGAAATCTTCCGCCGCTTTGTCGGCACACTCCGTGTATGAAAGGCGGGTCAGACGGGGAGACTCACCTGCCGAAAACACCATGTCCACGTATGGAAGTCCCCCGAGGAACTGCATCATCTCGAAATGCCACCAGGCGCGGAAAAAATAGAGCTGCCCAAGGATAAGGTTCTTCTCTTCAGCCGTGCCGGTGAAATAATTGTCTATCTCCTGAAGACCTTTGTTGCACTTGGCTATGCAATACCAGGCGTGTCCTGCGAGACGGTGGTTGAAAGCGTCGTTAGAAGTAGGGTCAAGACCGCTCTTGTTGGCGGCGAACCAGAACTGGATATTATCTTGCCAGGCATAGAAATTACCGAGATCTATCTGGGTCTGTATCACACGGTCAGACTCTGCCTGAGGATTCATTATCTCGTCATCGCCAAGATTCCAGGATGTGGTCCAGTAGCATTTCGCCTTGTCGGGGATACAGTTGTAGATCTCTTCCACATATCCCTGCATATTGGTGAAATTCTTGAACGGGGTGTCGGAGCTTACATCTGAATCCGGCTCCTTGTCGAGATAATCCTCACACGATGAGAATGCCGTCATCAGCGTCAGGCAGAAAGCAGCCGCGCCGACTGTTTTTAATATTTTATTCATAATCGATTTCCTGCGTGTTAAAGATTGAACTTGATACCTAAGTTGAAGCGGCGCATCGTCGGATATGCTCCGGAGCCGGATCCGCCCGAGAAGTTTGATTCACGGTCGTCAGGCATTCTTGACCAGAGCCATAGGTTATTGCCGTTCAGATAGATTTTCAATGAAGAGATTCCGAGTTTCTTTACCCATCCGTCAGTCCAGGTATATGCAATCTCTGCATTTTTAAGACGCACGTAAGAACCGTCATAAAGATACTGCGTGCCACTGCTGTAAGAACTCGGCTGAGAATACCAGCGGGGAAGAAGCACGTCGCCGTCAAGAGTTGTGCCGTTCCACCACGAACCGAGGTCATACACGTTGTTGGTGTTGTGGGTAAACGATACAAGATTCACGTCGCGGGTGACGTTTGTCACTCCATAAAACTGAACGAAGCAGCTGAACCCTTTCCATTCAAAACCCACCGTGGCGTTGTAGGTGTTCTGTGGAGTGCCCGAATATCCGTAAGGCGCTGAGTCTTCCACGTCAACTTTTCCGTCGCCGTTGAAATCGACAATATAATAATCTCCCGGAAGACGGCTACCGTTGTTCACATCATGGATGGGAGAACCATAAAGTTCGTCAAGAGAATTCATGAATCCGCCGTTGATATGGGAATGTGTCTGACCGATCGCGAAGCCTGCCTGCTTCTGATATGCCGGCTTCAATTCCGGATCATCACGGAATTTGATTTTGTTGGCGGCATGTGTCATGTTGAAATTGCCCCATATCCTCATGTCGGAAGTGATGTTCTTGCTGAGACGGAGTTCAAACTCATAACCTTTCACCTGGGCGCTTCCGATATTGGCGGTCGGCGGAGTCTGCCCGAAATACGAAGGCATGGAACGATCGGAACCGTTGATGAGAATATCGTCTCGGTTGTCTTTGAAAAGTTCGACTGTACCTGCCACCATCCCGTTTAGGAATGAGAAATCGATACCGAGGTTCATCTTTTTCACTTTCTCCCAATGAGCATCGGGATTGCCGAGCGCGCTCTGGCGATAGAACTGATAGATACTTCCCCCGTTATAGTCGATACCGGTCTGTACAAGTTTGGTATTGCCTCCGTAAGCCCACTGGTCCATATAAAGGAAACGGGCACCCGAGTCATCACCGATCTCTCCGTATGATGCTCGTATCTTCAGCTCCTGCCACCAGTTGTCAAGCTTCAGCGCCCTCCAGAATTTCTCCTGGGAAGGACGCCATCCTATCGCTCCTGAGTTGAAGAAACCGAAACGGTATCCCTTGCCGAATTTCTCTGAACCGTTGTAAGCGCCGTTGTATTCCACGAAATAGCGGTCGTCATAATTATACGTGGTACGGAACACCCAGTCCTCCCTGCGGATAGGGATCATGTTGCCGGTAGCCACTTCCTGACGCGTCCATACCGCTGTGGCGCTTACATTATGCAGATCGAAATCCCGGTTCCAGTTAAGCTGTAGCTGATAGTTGAGATTGCGCACGGTATTCCAGTCCTGCACGCTTCCACCTTGTGTCACCCATTTGTTTCCCGGAATGTAATCAAACATTGTGGTCTTATCCCACGAAGTTTCTGTCTGAACTATTCCGGTTTCAGGATCTATCCATTTGCGCTGCGGGGTGTTGTTAAGGTCGCTGACTCCTCTTCCTGATTCCACAAAGCGGTTGTCCCATGAGATCATAGCCTGGAAATTCAGACCTTCGGTTATAAATTTAAGATCCTGATTCAACACAAAATCAGTATTTATCGAAGTATGCGTGGTCTTGAAGGCGCCTCCCATGGCAAGAAGCTCCGCAGAGTTTGCAACCTGTGATTTGAACGCCGGATAATATCCGAACGAACCGTCGGAATAGATGGGACGGAACACGTCGGGCGCGATGTTGTAGACTCCTGCCCACACCTGCTGGTCGTTCCAGTTCCCCTGATTGAAAGAAGAGTTGTCAGACGGCCATGTCGAGCGCTTCTGTCCGGTGGAACCGGCAAGGTTGACTTTGAAAGTGGTTGTGGGGGTCAATGAGAAGTCAAGATTCGAACGGGCGTTGATACGGTTATATCCGAAGCCTGTGTCATAACCGCGCCCGTTGTCGATATTTTTGAAGAGGTCACCCTCATGCACAAAGTCTATCACAGCGAAATATCTCACGAATTTGGTACCGCCGCTCACGGAGACGTTGCCGTTATACGACATGGCATGGTTCTTGAAGAGATAATCCTGCCAGTCTACGTTGGGATAACGCTCAAACTCTTCAAGATTGGCGGGATGACGGTATTTATAGGCTATCGCCTCGGGAGTCATATAGCTCCATGACGACGGCTGGATCGGAAGCTCGTGAAGCACCGCCTTGTTGCGCATCATGAGCGCGTCGTAGGAATCAGCCTTTTCCGGGAGTTTCGACACGGTCTTCATCGTGGCGGTAAATCCGACATCGATCTTTGCCTTTCCCTCCTGTCCGCGCTTGGTGGTGATAAGAACCACACCGTTGGCTCCCTTCACACCGTAGACCGCGGTGGCGGATGCGTCTTTGAGCACAGAAATCGACTTCACCGAACTGATATCCACGCTGTTCATGTCGCGTTCGATACCGTCCACGAGCACAAGGGGATCGCTGTTGTTCCACGAGCTGGCGCCACGTATAGTGATCTTCGCGCTCTCGTCGCCGGGCATACCCGAAGACTGCACGGTGATCACGCCCGGAAGGTTGCCGGTCAACGCAGCGCTTATGTCATGCACACCCGCGGCCCGTTCAAGCACCTCGCCGGTGGTCTGAGTGATCGCCCCGACCACAGAAGCCTTCTTCTGCTGACCGTAACCCACCACCACAACTTCTTCAAGCAAGTCTGAATTTTCTTTCAGCACCACATTGATCACAGGACGTGAATCGACAGTCTCACTCACGGGCATCATCCCCACATAAGTGAAGACCAGCACCCCTTTTTTCGCATCCGGCACTTCAATCTTGTAATTACCGTCGATATCCGTGACGGTTCCTCCTGCGACACCTTCCACCCGTACGGTGACTCCGATGAGGGGTTCTCCCGTGTCATCGGATACCGTTCCGGTCACGGTAAAAGCAAATGCGGAAGCCGAACAAAATCCCGCCATCGCCAAGACCAGTGATAAGGTCCGGAGTAGATCTTTGATCTTTTTCATGTTTTTAGGTTATTAATATAAGTTATTATGGTTGTTGCCCTCGCCGTTGCAATCTAAATTCATAAGTATGTGTCCTAAATTGAGTATTGTATAGAATTATGAAATAAGCGGATGAAATTTTGGATTCGGATTATGGCGCAATGGGGTTCCATTGCAACTGAATCCGAATTCGAAAGTTCGCCTCTGATTTTATGATGCTATGCATTAATTAATTTTGGACACATACTTATCAAATCAAAATCATCATAAAAACGTGCATACGGCGGGTGGTTTTATTCTGCTCCCGAAGCATATAGCCCGACTACAGTACCGGTGAATCCCCCCGCCTCGGCGGTCGACGTGAATCCTGCGTCCACCCCCTCGGCTACAGGCTCCCATGTCTTGCCTGCATCTGTGGAATAGAAGAATGAATACTCAAGTCCTTTTCCTTTGACTTTAAGATCTACTGAACTCAATGACGGATCCAATTCTTTTGACGCCACGGAGGCACTCCCGCCGTCGGTCACTTTACGCAATTCTATCAAATGGCTGTCTCCTTTTTTTGTTCTTGCAAGATAATATTGATGCGTCTCGTCTTTAAGCAACAGTATTCCCGCGCTCTGGCTTTCAGTCTCAGGTACGAATGTAAGATTTGTAGAGGCATTGAAATCATGATGGTTTATCCTTCGGCACACATAAGGGAGTTCCGCTTTTTCCGCAGACTTGACTTCCGCGCACTTTATTGTAAGATAACCGGGATTCTCTGTAAGCGAATAATAGCCTGTGGCGGGTCCGCGGAGCGTCATCCATTCCATTCCGAGAGTGGAATCGTTAAATTCATCGGTTCGCGTATAATTGCCGAATGTCGTTTCCTCTCCTCTCGTCACCCCCGGTCTGCTTACCACAAGAGGCACGGTCTCCCCTTCTGTCATGAAATAGGGCCAGCCGTCTTCCGTCCATTTCACAGGCATCATGAATGTCTCGCGACCGAGATTCTCCCGGTCATTCGCCACCGGACGCACTCCGAGAAACACGCCCCACCATTCCCCTTCGGGAGTCTTGACGAGATCGGCATGTCCGGCACATGTCACCGGATCCTTACGACCGGCATCAAGTGTGCGCTGTGTCAGTATCGGATTTCCTTTATATGGAGTATAGGGTCCGAACGGTGTGTCGCCGCGATAGATCACTTCGCTGTGCCATGTGGACGTGCCACCCTCGGCTGTCATAAGATAATACTTTCCGTTCTCCTTATAGATATGCGGGCCTTCGCACCATATAGGCTTTTCCTCCGGACGGCATCCTTTATTGATGACGATTTTTCGTTCCCCCACACATTTGTCGGTGGCGGGATCAAACTCCACAACCCTGACAGTGCGGTGTCCCGGATATTCCGGTTTGCCGTCAGGAGCGTCATCATTATTGACGATATAGCCCTTCCCGTCCTCATCAAAAAAGAAAGCGGGATCAATTCCCAAAACCTCCGGCAACATGATCGGATCGCTCCATTCCCCGAAAGGATCTTGCGTTTTCACGAAGAAATTTCCGTCGCCGACATTGGTGGTGATCATGTAATATGTCTTGTTGGCAGGATTGTAGGAGATCGCCGGAGCGAATATACCTCCGCTCACATGCTGTTTTTCCATATTCCGCAGCTGCGAAGGTCGGCTCAGTACATGACCTATCTGCTTCCAGTTGACAAGATCCCGGCTATGGAAAATGGGAACTCCCGGAAAGAACGTGAACGTGGACGTGACAATGAAATAATCACCTTCCCCGTTCGTACATATCGACGGATCGGAATACCATCCGGCAAGCACCGGGTTATAAAAAGAACTTTCATCCGGAAGCGGGTTGGCATTGTAGATGGAATCATTTCCTGAATATTCAAACGAATCAAATATCGCGACTGAACTCTGAGGTTCCAACGCCGGACGTTCCGCCTTTCCTGACAGGCATCCTGTCAATGCGGGGACGGCAAACGCCGCCAATGTGATGCAGGTGAGTTTAGTTTTCATAGGTTATGTATTATCTTCTGCAAAGTTACACAACCCCTGCGTGCAGCCGATTTATCGGTTTGTCCTTTACATGCCCATTTGTATAATCCCCTTCCCAACACTTCTCATATTGATTCACATTTGTAACATCTCATTTTTAAATTACTAAAATACCGTCCATTATGACCAAGAGCAGTCCTGTCCTTGGTCGATTTCTGTGTCCGTTGTAAAAAAAAAGGCAGTGCCGCCGATACTCGTTTGCGACACCGCCACCCGAAAGCCTCAGGATGCTTTCAAAACTACTGCAGGAATTCCATCACTATGCTGAATACGGCAGGCTTGTTGCCGTCTATGGTATAACGGTCGAGCGTCCTCGCGCCCCAGGCGTCATTACCCCCGACTCCATGTATATCCTTATCTATATTCAGAATTACCGACCCGCAGTCTTCTATCTCATATGGATGAGACTTGGTCTCGAGATCCGACTCTGTATAATTCCATGCCCTGAAATTAAAACCCGGACGTGAACTTATCCTTACACCTCTCCCCTCTCTGCAAGAGAGTGCCACCCATCTTACGTCGCTGCGGTTGGCATTGTCCTGAGGAGAGACGTAATCTGTCATGAATGCTTCCAAAGGCAATAAATATTTTCCTATGAACGAAGCCTCCTTGCGGTCAGGATAGTTTTCAAACGGTCCCCTTCCATACCATTCCACGATATCCATCTCACGTGACAGTCCGCACCGGAACCCAAATTTCGGCATCAGCGGAATGCTGTCAGACTCCGGTTCATATTTAGCTTCCACTCCTATGCGTCCGTCGTTGCCTACCCTGTATTCAAGTATATAACGTGCTCCTATTCCCGTCAGCTCCATATCATACCGCACCACTACTCCGGCATCCGTGACTTTGCAATCATGACCTTTTACCCTCATCTGCCTGTGTGCGTTCTTCCATTTTCCAAGACGTTCCGCATAGCCATTATTTCTTTGGCTGTCGTTCGCCGGCTTCCAGAAATAAGGCATAAATCTCTCGGCGAGGATTTCCCTTCCATCAGCTCTCCATGACTCAAGCGCGCCGTCATTATTGCTGAAACGCAACGAAAATAGAGGAGTCATGACACATGTCTCCCCCTTTGATTCTGATACGGCAAGCCCTTCCCCGGCAGAGACTCCTTCTGCGGGATCATATCCACCGCCGAGTGAAAGTTGCTCACGTGCGACGGCAAACCCTTCCGGAGCCCAGACTTTATCTTCCTTCAGACAGGCATACAGATTGACAAAAGCCTCATGTCCGGCTATGTCGCGGCGGATGTCGAAAGTCAATATATCTCCGTCAATATGGCATGTCCCCCTGTCAACGATATCGCCGTCCGACACCACCTCATAAGTATAGCGGTATTCGTCGAGATCAGTAAAATAATTACGGTTGACAAGCTTCACGGCGGTGCGAGTTTCATCCGCCCATCGGAAATCAACATTCTGATAGACTTTCCTGACCTCCTCATAATGGGGATGCGGAACCCGGTCAGCGCCGACAAGACCGTTTATACAGAACGACCCGCTGTTGGGGATATCGCCGAAATCTCCACCATACGCCCAGAACTCATCATTCCCGAGGCACAGACTGTCCTGACCGCCGTCATACTTCAGCGGGCTGCCGTCGGTCTTCTTGGCTATAGCCTGATCAACCCAGTCCCATATCGCCCCTCCCACAAGTGAAGGGTCAGCATAGATCACATCCCAATACTCCCTCAGATTGCCGCCGGCATTACCCATAGCATGGGCATATTCACGCATGAATACAGGCCGGTCTGTTATTTCCGCCGCCAATAAGGCAATCGCTTCCGGAGAAAGGTAGCTATCGTCGTAGATATCCGACCTGTCTCTGTCTGTATCACAATAGACCACTCTGGAGCGGTCAAGCGCAAGCACCGTGTCTCTCATAGCCTTCAGATTGCCGCCGCTGCCACCTTCGTTGCCAAGAGACCACATTATCACCGAAGGATGGTTGCGGTCTCGCGACACAAGCGACACCGCCCGGTCAACATGCGCCTTCTTCCATAAGGGATTGTCGCCTATCTCCTTGTTGCCAAGTCCATAATCATGGCATTCCTGATTTGCCTCATCCATCACATATATGCCATATATGTCGCATAGCTCATAAAACAACGGCTCATCCGGATAATGACTTGTCCTCACCATATTTATATTGGCACGCTTCATGAGTTCAAGATCCTTGCGCATGGTGGCCTCATCCACGCTCCTGCCCTTGCGCGGGTGATGCTCATGACGGTTGACACCTTTCAGCTTCACAGGCTTTCCGTTTATCTTGAATATCTCACCGTCTATCCTGATATCCCTTAACCCGGTATGCCATGACAGAGTCTCCATTATCTTTTCACCCTCCGCAAGCTCGATACCGACATCATATAGATACGGATCCTCACTTGACCATAAGGCGGGATTGTCTATATCCACTTTCATTCTGACAGTCGCCTCTTCTCCCGCGCGCAAAGTCTCGGACACCATCCCGGAGACTGATTTTGACACTACCGCTCCATGACTGTCACGTCCTTTAAGACTGAACCTGACGGCAAGACCGCCGACAGAAGAAACACCGTGGTTAGATACGTCCACCTCCACCGCCACGCGGCATCGGTCATAAGATCCGTCTTCAAACAAAGGTGTGATCCGGTAATCGTTTACACACACGGAAGGGCGCGTAAGAAGCCCCACACTGCGGAATATGCCGCTTGTCCTCCACATGTCCTGGTCTTCAAGATAACTGCCGTCAGACCATCGGTAGACCTCGACTGCAAGTCTGTTGGAACCTTCCCTCACATATCCCGTGACATCAAACTCCGCCGGCGACATAGAATTCTGGCTATACCCCACCGGAATACCGTTCACCCATATATACATTGCGGATTTGACTCCATCAAAATGTAATACATACCTCTTGGATTCATCAATCCCGCCTATCGAAAATTCTCTCACATATGAACCCACTGGATTCCTGTTGGCATGACTGAAATATTCCGCCGGCGGTTCAGACGTGACTTTCGGCTGATCTTTTTTAAACGGATAAGTCCAATTGGTATAAATGGGCTTTCCATATCCCTGCATCTGCCATGGTCCGGGAACAATTATATCGTCCCACGACGACACGTCATAATTTTCCTGAAAAAATCCAGACGGTCTGACCCATGGATCAGGTGAGCACCGGAACTTCCAGTCGCCGTCAAGAGTAGTCCACTCTTCCCAGGCGTCACGATGTGACGGCAACACCAACGTCGCGTGATAATCAATCTTGTCAATACCCACGACCTCCGGATCCTCCCACTCTGTCCCCTTAAAGACAGCCGCCGACACATGAAGACACGCCGACATGGCGGACATCAGCGCCACTCCGGAAAGAAATAATGTCTTTAGTTCCATATTTCAATAAATATAAAGATTCATATTGCCGATAAAGACACGACAGCTGGCACATAGCAGCCCATGGAAAGTATGCTGACGCATACGTCCGGCGTGTCGTAAAATTCTATGGAGACGACATTTCTCGACATGCCGTCTCCATAGTAACCTAAAACAAACTTGATACCTCAACAGGCTCTTACCTGGATTATTAACCAAAAATGCAACCGGGAATACAAGGATTCCGATATGTATTGTCCCGATTCAACCTAAAATATTTAACCTTATAAAACCTTATACATCATGCAGAAGAATCTGCTCATTTATCTAAGAGTATGTTTACTTTTAACTTTATGAAATCTTTATAGCTCTTTTCGACC
>CAMWID010000044.1 GCA_947174235.1 uncultured Porphyromonadaceae bacterium
TTTATGGGAGTGTGTAAATTTGTGGAATATGTTTTTTTTATTTACCTTTGTGCTTCACTCTTGGGGGTAACCTCATTTGTGGTATAGGACAGATGTGTCTTTATCCTGCCGTTTAATATTGTTTTTATGGAAAAGGATTCTAAAATATATGTCGCAGGTCACAGAGGGATGGTGGGTTCCGCCATTGTCCGCGAGTTACGGCGGCAGGGGTATGACAATATCATCACCCGCACGCACCGTGAACTCGATCTCGTGAACCAGCAGGCGGTGAATGACTTTTTTGCCGCCGAGAAGCCTGAATATGTATTCCTCGCCGCCGCCAAGGTGGGTGGGATAGTGGCAAATTCATCAGCACTCGCCGATTTCATGTATGACAACATGATGCTGGAGATGAATGTGATAAACGCGGCGTGGAGAAACGGGTGCAGGAAGCTTCAGTTCCTCGGGTCATCATGCATCTATCCGCGTCTGGCGCCTCAGCCGATGCCTGAAAGCTGTCTGCTGACCTCCTCCCTAGAGCAGACAAACGAGGCATATGCCCTCGCCAAGATCTCCGGACTGAAGTATTGCGAATATCTCAACAGGCAGTATGGTACCGATTTCATTTCCGTGATGCCGACAAACCTATACGGATCCAACGACAATTATCATCCGGAGCACAGCCATGTGCTGCCGGCGCTTATCCGGCGCTTCCATGAGGCGAAGGTGGCGGGCGCGGAGTCTGTGACATGCTGGGGCGACGGTTCCCCTTTGCGGGAGTTTCTGTATGTGGACGATCTCGCCAATCTCTGCGTGTTCCTCATGAACAATTACAGCGGCAACGAGACCGTGAACGCCGGCACCGGGAAGGAGCTTACCATAAAGGAGCTTACATCGCTTGTGGCAAAGACGGTGGGATATGAAGGCGAGATAAGATGGGACACCACGCGCCCGAACGGCACCCCCCGCAAGCTTCTCGACGTGAGCAAGGCTACCGCATTGGGATGGACCTACAGCACGGAGCTTGCAGACGGAATACGTCTCGCGTATGAGGATTTCCTCAACAATCCGATGCGTGCGGAGAGATAACCACAATTTTTAAACATGATTTAAAGCACACAAACAGACATATGAAAACCGCATTGATAACCGGAGTCACCGGTCAGGACGGATCCTATCTGGCGGAACTCCTGCTTGAAAAGGGATATGACGTGCATGGCACTATCCGCCGTTCGTCTGTAGATTTCCGTGAACGAATAGCCCATCTCGAAGGGCTTCCTCATTTCCATCTGCATTATGCCGACCTCGGCGACTCGATGTCGATCATGCGCGTGATAAGCAAGGTGCGTCCCGATGAGATTTACAATCTGGCGGCGCAAAGCCACGTGCAGGTGAGTTTCGACGCTCCGGAATATACCGCCAACGTGGTCGCCACAGGGGTGCTGAGGATTCTGGAGGCGGTTCGCCTTTGCGGACTTGCCGAAACGTGCCGAATATATCAGGCTTCCACATCCGAGCTTTACGGAAAGGTGGAGGAGGTGCCGCAGAACGAGAAGACCCCTTTCCATCCGTATTCCCCTTATGCAGTGGCTAAGCTTTACGGATTCTGGATAGTGAAGGAATACAGAGACGCCTACGGGATGTTCTGCTGCTCCGGAATCCTGTTTAACCATGAGTCGGAAAGAAGAGGAGAGACTTTCGTTACCCGCAAGATCACTCTCGCGGCGGCGCGTATAGCGCAGGGGAAGCAGGAGAAGCTGTATCTCGGCAACCTTTCGTCGCTCCGCGACTGGGGATATGCCAAGGATTATGTGGAATGTATGTGGCTTATACTCCAGCAGCCGGAGCCGGATGATTATGTGATAGCGACAGGGGAACAGCATTCCGTAAGGGAGTTCTGTCTGTTGGCGTTCAAGCGCGCCGGGATAGACCTTGTGTTTGAAGGTGAAGGGGAGAACGAGAAGGGTATCGACAGGAAGACCGGGAAGGTGCTTGTGGAGGTATCGCCTGATTTCTACCGTCCGACGGATGTCGTAAACCTCTGGGGAGATCCCACGAAAGCCAAGAATGAATTAGGTTGGGATCCGGCTAAGAAAACGTCGTTTGAGCAGCTTGTAAATCTGATGGTTGACGCCGACATGGCGAAGGTGGCTGTGGAACGTGCCGGCGATCAGGTGCGTATGAATCTTGAGGAATATCTCGAGAAAGGGATTGTAAAGTAGGGTGGTCGTCATTCTAACATAAAAGCTGCGGTGGAATTTCCATCGCAGCTTTTATTATGGTTTTGGAATTTATTAGAGCTTGCTTTTGATCCTGTCGTCGTTGGCGATCAGCCATTGGGCGATCTGAACGGCGTTTAGGGCGGCGCCTTTCTTGATCTGGTCACCGACTACCCAGAAGCTCAGTCCGTTGGGATCGCAGAGATCTTTGCGGAGTCTCCCCACATATACAGGATCTTTACCTGTGATGTCGAGAGGCATCGGATATTCCTTTTCCGCAGGATTGTCTTTTACGATAAGCCCGGGTGCATTTTCGAATGCTGCCTGCACCTCTTCAATGGAAAGGGGCTTCTCGGTCTCGATCCAGATTGCCTCGCTGTGTGCGCGGAGCACCGGCACACGCACGCAGGTGGCGCTCACCTTGATGTCGTCGGAGTGCATGATCTTGCGGGTCTCGTTGTACATCTTCATCTCCTCTTTAGTATAGCCGTTGTCAGTGAATACGTCTACGTGGGGGATGAGGTTGAAAGCGAGCTGATAAGCGAATTTTTCGATCGTGGGTTCCTTCCCTTCGGAAAGTTCGGCGAACTGTCCGATAAGCTCCTGCATGGCTGCCGCTCCCGCTCCGCTCGCCGCCTGATATGTAGCCACGTGTACGCGGCGGATGGGGGAGAGGTCGTGGATAGGTTTCAGCGCCACCACCATCTGGATTGTGGTGCAGTTGGGGTTGCCGATGATGTTGCGCGGACGGTCAAGAGCATCCTCGCCGTTGACCTCAGGCACTACTAAAGGCACGTCGGCATCCATACGGAAGGCGCTGCTGTTGTCGATCATGACAGCGCCGTGGCGGGTGATTACGTCGGCGTATTCCTTCGACGTCCCGGCACCGGCGGATGTGAAGGCGATGTCGATTCCGGAGAAATCAGAATCCTTGGACAGAAGCTCCACGGTGATTTTCTTGCCACGGAATTCGTATTCGCTTCCAGCGCTTCGGGGAGATCCGAAAAGGCGGAGGGTGTCAACAGGGAAATTCTGCTCGTCGAGCACGCGGAGAAGCTCCTGGCCTACAGCCCCGCTTGCTCCTACTATAGCTACGTTCATTTTGTTTTTATTTTGATGTTGTGATCACTGCATCCCCGAGGTCACCACGCCACGGTTGATTTTCTTCACAAGACCCTGGAGCACCGCGCCGGGACCGAGTTCGATAAACGCGTCGGCACCGTCTGCGATCATTGCTTCCACGTCCTGAGTCCAGCGTACGGGAGCTGTGAGCTGTTTGATAAGGTTTTCTTTGATCTCTTCGGGATCGGTGTGAGGCTTCGCGTCAACGTTCTGGTAGACGGGGCATACAGGAGTCTGGAATTTCGCTGCGGCGATCGCTTCGGCGAGTTCCTCCTGGGCGGGTTGCATGAGGGGGCTGTGGAAAGCTCCACCCACTTTCAGCTTCAGGGCACGTTTCGCGCCTGCCGCCAGCATTTTCTCACACGCTGAGTCGATACCTTCGACAGTGCCTGAGATCACTACCTGTCCGGGGCAGTTGTAGTTGGCGGGAGCCACGATATCGTCAACTTCCGCGCAAAGTTCCTCTACCTTCGCATCAGGAAGACCGAGCACTGCAGCCATAGTGGAGGGACGTGCCTCACATGCCTTCTGCATGGCGTGGGCGCGTGCAGACACGAGCTTGAGACCTTCCTCGAAAGAGAGGGCTCCGGCAGCTACAAGCGCGGAAAACTCGCCGAGGCTGTGACCTGCCACCATGTCGGGCTTGAATTCGTCGCCAAGGCTCTTCGCCAGGATGACACTGTGGAGGAAGATCGCCGGCTGGGTCACTTTCGTTTGCTTAAGGTCTTCTTCAGTACCTTCAAACATGAGGTCGGTGATGCGGAAACCGAGGATTTCATTTGCCTTGTCGAAGAGCACGCGCGCTTCGGCGTTTGTCTCGTAAAGATCCTTGCCCATACCGACGAACTGAGCGCCCTGGCCGGGAAAAACGTATGCTTTCATCTTTTAATTGTTTGTTATCACCCTTTCGGGGTTGTGATGTGTCTTAGAAACTGTTTAAATTTATTTTATCTTGTCATTGAGTTCTTTGTCGGCATCTTTATGATATTTATTCAGTCATTATGGAACCCCATAACTTCTTCATAAATATCAAAAATCTGCCTGACAAATCTTCTCAATTCCTTCGACAAATAAATTTAAACAGTTTCTTAGAAACTGTTTAAAATTACATCAAAAAACGCCGGAGTCATGTTTTTAATTCAGATTTTGGGGCGTTTTTGTGTTAATCGGCGCAAAGTTAACAAAATATTCTGACATAAGGAAATGTTTGTGTGAGGTGTGACGGTTGTGACGGATCGTGGCTTGGTATGTGTATGGCGGATCAATCCCGCAGGGGACACGGGGTTCAGTCTGAGACAAGTTCACCGGGATTTATGAGAAACACCTTTTCCGTGGCTCGAGTCAGTGCCGTGTATAGCCAGCGATAGAAATCCGGACCTATCGCGTCAGGTGGTATCGCCCCCATGTCGACATATACATGCCGCCATTGTCCACCCTGAGCCTTATGGCAGGTGACGCAATATGCGTATTTCGCGTGCAGCGCGTTGTAGAAGGGGTCTTCGAGCGCCCCCTTTATCTTGTGTGACAGCTCACCTTCATATTCCGCCATGACACGGTTGTAGAGACGTTCCATTTCCTCGCGCGGTACCGTCGGACCTTCCGCCACAAGGCTGCGCAGCATTATCTTCGCCGCCACAGGTTGGGGATTGTCGGGAAGCCGAAGCTCGACGTCGGCAAACCATCTACCGTAAGCCTTTTCATTCTTGCCGACCCAGGTCACCTCCGCGGTTTCGCCGTTGGCGATGAAATTCTTCAGGCTGTTGATCCGGCTCCAATAGTAATCGTTTTTAGCGATTACTATCCGGTCGCCCTGCTGAAGAGGGGAGTCGGCATACATCACCATGTTGCGTATCGCCCTGTTGAAATTGTTTGCCCGCCTGTTTGACCGTGTGACAATAAGTGTCTCGTCCTGCCCTACGGCAGCCCATGATTCGGAAAGCCTGTCGGCGAGATCGCGTGTCGACACACACTCCACATCAGGAAACCTGTCGGCGGAGATGGTGAAGGTTTCTTTTTCGAGACCGCCGAAAAGGAATCTTCTGATCACAGTGGCGTTGTATAGGATGCCGCTTCCCGCCGTCTGGCGCACGGGGAGGTCGAGGGAGAAAGTTATGGGATTCAGACCGATCTCGCGCAGCCTGTCGGGATTCATCGCCGGACTGTCGGACTGTCCCACGGGGGGCAGCTGGGCGAGGTCGCCGACGAGGACCATGGCGCAACCGGGGGCACTGTAGATATGGCTTGTCAGCTGCCTGAGCAGCGAGGCTCGGAAAGAGCCGCCGTCGGTTATCAGCGACGCCTCGTCTATTATAAATATGGTGTCGGCGTCACGGTTTTCAGCAAGAAAGAACGTGGTGTTGGAAGGGTCGGCGGAATTTCCTCGGAAGATGCGTTTATGGATAGTGGAGGCGCGGTCTTGCGCCATCGCCGCCGCCACTTTCGCCGCCCGTCCGGTAGGGGCAAGGAGGACTGTCCTGATCCCCGACTGTCGCATCGCCTTTACCATGGCACCCATGACGGAGGTTTTTCCCGTGCCGGCATATCCGTTGAGCACAAACACGTCGCGCGCACCGCGGGCTTGAACAAAAGCCGACAGGGCGTGGATCAGGGCGAACTGCTGCGCGTTCGGCTCAAAAGGGAGGAGGGATACAGCCAGTCTGGAAAGGGGGGTGTCTGACATATTCCGATAATGTTTGACCGATTATAGCCGCCGTAGTGGGCGACAAATGGAACAATGTATGCGAAATTACTAAATTTTTTCCTATAAACTAAATAACTTCAAGCAAAAACGGAGTAAAGAGTCTAAAAAAACGCGGTGTCAGCGGAGGTGTCGCCTCAGATAGTTCAAAAAAGCTAAAAAAGTAAAAAAATACATTGATACGTGTGAGGCAAATGAGATTTTTTTTGTAAATTTGCACAACAAAAGCCGGAGCGGGCTTTTCCCGCAGTCGAAGGCATATGAGATCCGGGAAAAGCGGAAATTCCGCACCGGAAACAAAGATGAAACAACCAAGATTTATTAAATCATATTCAAGACATGAAAATTGAAAAGATTATCGGTCGTGAGGTGCTTGACTCTCGCGGCAATCCTACAGTAGAAGTTGATGTATATCTCGAAAGCGGCGCGTTCGGTCGTGCTGCCGTTCCCTCTGGCGCATCCACAGGCGTAAACGAGGCTCTCGAGCTCCGCGACGGAGACAAAAACCGCTACATGGGCAAAGGCGTACAGAAGGCGGTTGACAATGTCAACGGTCCTATCGCCGAGGCTCTCAAAGGGATGAGCGCTCTTGACCAGATCGCAGTAGACGAGGCGATGATCGCACTCGACGGCACTCCCACAAAATCAAATCTCGGTGCCAACGCTATCCTCGGCGTGTCTCTCGCAGTTGCGAAGGCAGCCGCTGACTATCTCGGTCTTCCCCTTTACAAATATATCGGCGGCGCCAACAGCTACGTGCTTCCTGTGCCGATGATGAACATCATCAACGGCGGCGCACACTCTGACGCCCCCATCTGCTTCCAGGAATTCATGATCCGTCCTGTAGGCGCATGCTGCTTCAAAGAGGGTATCCGCATGGGTACTGAAGTGTTCCACAACCTCAAGTCAGTTCTGAAGGCTCGCGGTCTTTCCACAGCTGTAGGCGACGAGGGTGGTTTCGCTCCTAAGCTCGACGGCACTGAGGACGCTCTTAACGTAATTATCGAGGCTATCAAGAAAGCCGGCTACGAACCCGGAAAAGACGTTACCATCGGTCTTGACGTGGCTTCTTCAGAGTTCTACAAAGACGGTGTATACGACTACACATGGAAGCAGGGTGCAGACGCTCCCAAGTTCACAAGCGCCGAGCAGGCTAAGTATCTTGAAGAGCTTATCAACAAGTATCCTATCGATTCAATCGAGGACGGTATGGCAGAAAACGACTGGGAGGGCTGGAAGCTTCTCACAGATCTTATCGGCGACCGTTGCCAGCTCGTAGGCGACGACCTCTTCGTTACAAATGTGAAATATCTTGAGCGCGGTATCGCCGAGGGTTGTGCAAACTCAATCCTTGTAAAGGTAAACCAGATCGGTTCACTCACAGAGACTCTCCGTGCAGTGGAGATGGCTCAGCGCAACGGCTACACAGCAGTGATCTCTCACCGTTCAGGCGAGACAGAGGACTACACAATCGCCGACATCGCCGTGGCTACCAACGCCGGACAGATCAAGACCGGTTCTGCAAGCCGCTCAGACCGTATGGCAAAATACAACCAGCTTCTCCGCATCCAGGAAGAGCTCGGCAAGGACGCTCAGTACGGCTACAAGAAAATCGCCAAGAAGTAATAATCTTCTCAGCGCATGAAATAAAATCGCCCGCGAATCTGATTCGCGGGCGATTTTTATTCGTCTTTCATCGGAGTTTTGGGCAGCTCCTTGTTTTGCATTTCATTTGAACCGGCGGCAGCCGCCGCTTCTTTTGCCTTGCGGTCGGTGGCTGAAATATATCCTGCGGAGAAAAGTCCGAGCACTATGAGCATAGCCGCCTGGCAGCTCCACATCACCATGCTGAACGCCGTGCCTTCGGTGTTGGAGATTCCGAACAGCGACAGGGCGAACATCACGGCGAGGTTCCAGGGACCCAGACCTCCGTTTGACGGCACTGCCATCGACATTGATCCGAACACAAATACGACAAGTCCGGGAATGAATCCGGCAGCCATATGTGGATCGTGTATAAAGGCACGCGTGAATGGGAATGCCATGAATACCGAATAGGTCTCAAAGAAATAGCATGTCCATATCCCGAAGGTGAGAATGATGTAAAGCCACCATTTCTTCATGGTGAATATCACCTTGAAGCCGTCCCATATTCTGGAGAGGTTGGTGTCAAGATCGCTCACCCATTTCACGGTCTTGAAAAATCTGCACAGTGTCCAGAGGGCACCGACGATCACGGCAAGCCCTATCCATATCACGGGATCATCGGCGATGTCTCTCACGTCGCGACCTATGGCGTAGCGTGTCAGGAAATCCATTATGAAAGGATGCGCCACAAAAAGGGATAGGGCGAGGAGCATGAGTATCACCACAAGATCGGAACTGCGGTCGCCGACATCAGTGCCGATCACTGTTGAGAGGGGGGCTTTCTGTCGGCGGCTTACGAAGACACACCTCCATGCCTCCCCAAGCTGCGGAAACACGAGATTAAGCGCGTATGCCCCCCATATTGTCACCCATTCGCATACCACAGGCATACGTTTCACACCCGAAGCGCGGAGCTGCATTCCCCATCTTACTCCCCGGATCATGTGAGACAGGGTGGTAAGGAGCATCATCACCGCGATCCAGAAGAAATCGCATCCCTCTTTGACTGTCTTTACCACATCCTGAAAGTTTACTTTGTGGAAAAGCCATACCACAAGTCCGACGGAAATCCCAACCGGAACGATATATCGCAATCCCGTTCCGATATACTTTTTGAGTGCATGTCCGTGTGGCGTTCCGTCGGCACCGGAGGGTGCCGGAGATGTGGATATTTTGCTATTGGTTATGACGGAATCCATAATCTTTAAATCTGAGTGGAATAAGAATGATCTGCGGCGGAATATACCACCTGATATAAAAATAACAAGGGGTGGCAAGCTACGGTTTACATTCACCACGGTATTCGAAAATTCCTTCGTGTACGGATGAGACACGAGAAAAGTAAAAAAAGTTTGAACAAGTTCAGTGAGAAAACAATATCTCACGTTGGCAGATTGGAATAAATTTCTTAAATTCGCGGAGGAAATGCCCGTTAAGGCGTACCGTGCCGGAAAGAGCCGTTCCGACATATATTTTTCAATCAGTCACGATTGAAAAAGAAGTTCCGAGAACTTCAAAGACAGCAAAACAACTAACAAAAGCATAAGAAATGAGATTTCCTGTACTTACTCCACAAGAGGCTGCGGAAATATTCCACGATGGTGACAATGTGGGTCTTTCGGGCTTCACCGCCCCCGGCGCCCCAAAAGTTGTGCCCACTGCGATAGCAGAGAAGGCAGAACGACTTCATGCCGAAGGGAAACCGTTTAAAATCAATATTTTCTCAGGAGCATCCACCAGCGACCGTTGCGACGGTATCCTCGCCCGTGCCAACGCGATAGGGATCCGCACGCCGTATCAGAATCTTCCTGATCTCCGTAAGCGCATCAATGCCCACGACTGTCATTATTTCGACCTTCATCTGTCGGAGCTTGCGCAGAAATTCCGCTATGGATTCTATGGCGATCTTGACGTGGCTATAATCGAGGTCAGCGACATCAAGGACGACGGCACCGCCGTGGTCGGCATGGGTGTCGGCAATGTGCCCACATACGCAAAATATGCGAAAAAAATAGTTCTCGAACTTAACGAGAAACTTCATCATGCGCTTTACGGACTGCATGACATTTATATGCCGCTGGATCCTCCCAACCGAGGCGCGATTCCCGTGTTCCATCCCAATGACAGGATAGGCAGTCCGGTGTTGAAACTTGACCCGGAAAAGATCGTAGGTGTGGTCATGAGCGATTCTTATGACGGCGTAAAGGCATTCACTACTCCTGACGAGGTGACCAACAGGATCGGCGCCAACGTGTGTGACTTCCTTATCGGGGAGATGAAGGCAGGACGTATACCGTCTTCTTTCCTCCCGATACAGAGCGGCGTGGGCAATGTGGCAAACGCAGTGCTCTACGGTCTCGCCGACGCGAAGGAGATTCCTCCGTTCGCGATGTATACCGAGGTGATACAGGATGCTGTCATCGACCTTATGAAGAAGGGCCGTTGCAAATTCGGCAGCACCAGCTCGCTTACAGTGTCTAATGAAGTGGAGCAGGATGTGATAGACAACATAGATTTCTTCAAAGAGAAAGTAGTGATACGTCCTGTGGAGATTTCCAACAACCCGGAGGTTATCCGACGTCTGGGCATCATAGCCATGAATACGGCGCTTGAGGCGGATATCTTCGGCAACGTCAACTCCACACATGTCACCGGCACAAAGATGATGAACGGTATCGGCGGTTCCGGAGATTTCGCACGCAATGCCTATATCTCTATATTCTCCTGTCCGTCTATCACGAAAGAGGGGAAGATCTCGAATATCGTTCCTATGGTGTCGCACATGGATCATTCGGAGCATTCTGTCGATATCATAGTCACCGATCAGGGTATCGCCGATCTCCGTGGAAAGGATCCTATCCAGAGAGCGCATGAGATCATCAACAATTGCGCCCATCCGATGTATCGCGGGCTTCTTAACGATTATCTTAACCTTGGCGGTCCGTCAGGAGGTCAGACCCCGCACACATTGCGTGCGTCGCTGTCGTTCCACACAGAGTTCCTTACAAGCGGAGATATGCGTCTGGTTGATTTCTCAAAATATTGAACATAAACATACGTATCGGATAAAAAAAATCGTGGATTCTGATGAATCCACGATTTTTTTTATCCGATACGAATTGAAGTTTGATGAGGGGAAGCTTCTATCGTTCACATTGAGAATCCCGGAAGCTTGCCGCCGGTTCAGTCTTTCTTGCATCCGCATGATTTGCAGGGATGGAAACGGCTGCTTCCGTCGAAACAGTGGGTGCAAAGACGGCTCTTCGGAAGTCCGATAGACTTGACAAGAGTCTCGATAGGGTTGAACTTTAGAGATGTGAGGTTGAATCTTTCCCTGATTTTTTCAACCAACGTGTTGTATTCCGGAGAATTTGTCGTGGCGTATCGGTCAAGATTCTTGTTGGGATCACCCTCAAGATCTCCGATTATTCTTCGTGTGAGCAGCTCCATGTCGCTTTTGGATGAAGTGAAGCCAATGAACGGACAGCTATAGATGAGCGGGGGGCAGGCGATACGGATGTGTACTTCTTTCGCGCCAAGTTCGTAGAGATCCTGTACGTTGTCGGTGAGCTGGGTGCCCCTCACGATTGAGTCATCGCAGAGTAGTGCGCGCTGATCATAGAGCATGGCTCCGTTAGGCACAAGCTTCATCTTCGCCACAAGATTGCGTCGCGACTGGTCGGAAGGTGTGAAACTGCGAGGCCAAGTCGGGGTGTATTTTGAAATGCATCTGCGATAGGGCACGCCCTTTCCGGCAGCATATCCGAGAGCCATACCCACCCCGGAGTCCGGTATCCCGGCAGCACAGTCCACTTCGTTCTCATCGGTTTTGCCCATTTCGTATCCCGACTTGAAACGCATATCTTCCACATTGGTCCCTTCATAAGATGATGTCGGGAATCCGTAATATACCCATAGGAAAGAACATATCTGCATATCGTCGCCGGCGGGAGTGATGACTTTTACATCATCCGCGGTCATCTCTACCACTTCTCCTGGACCGAGATCCCTGTATGTCTCATAACCGAGATTGGGGAATGCTGTTGATTCTGAGGATGCCGCATAGCCTGATCCGTCGGTTTTCTTACCAAGAATGACAGGAGTCCTTCCGAGTTGGTCGCGTGCGGCGATAATAGAGTTTTCTGTCAGGATAAGTAGGGAGCATGAGCCTTCGATGCGTTCAAACATCATGCTTATCCCTTCGGCGAAAGTTTTCCCTTTGTTGATAAGGAGCGCCACAAGTTCTGTCTGGTTGGTGCGTCCCGAACTCAATTCCCCGAAATGGGCGCCTTCCTCAAGGAGCTCCTTTTCCAGCTGCTCCATATTGTTGATCTTCGCTACCGTGACGATGGCGAATTTGCCGAGGTGCGAACTGATCACAATCGGCTGGGGATCATTGTCGCTGATCACCCCGATTCCGATGTCCCCCTTGAACTTCTCAAGTTCATCTTCGAACTTGGTGCGGAAATACGTGTTTTCGATGCTGTGGATACTGCGGCAGAAGCGGCTGTCAGCGGCATCATAAGTTGCCATACCTGCTCTGCGCGTCCCGAGATGGGAGTTGTAGTCAACTCCATAAAACAGTTCGTTCCGGCAGGCATGCTTGGATGCTGCTCCGAAAAAACCTCCCATAGAAACAATATATTTTAGAATGATGGTGCAAAATTACAAAAAATCTCTAAAATATCCTCATTACATCCGTCTCCGCCATGTAAGTTGTATAAACTTTTTACGCAAATTGACGGTTGTCAATAACCGTTCCCAAGGTATTTCCTCTTTTGGACAGTTTCTTTCCCTATCCAACATCGTCTTCACGGACATAAATGAAAAAATGAAAAACAAACCCTCCGAGACATCCGCGCCGGAGTCAGGGAGGGTTTGAATGTTATCTCAGATAGTTCTTGTTATCTGCCAGACAAAAGCCCGGAGTCCGAGAAGCGGTTTTGATTCGTCAAGGGCTTTTAATTTGTCGAGTACGGAATCAAGCCGACTGTCTTCGACAATCGTCAGGATCGCCCCGCCCAGCGCGGGCCATGCGTGGCTTCCGTAATGAGGTTCCCCCTTCACACTTCCGCGTCCTTGTGTCTCACCGAAAGAAGTGAATCCGCGGCATGAATTTTTTTCAAGGATGTCCAGGATAGCCTCGTGGTGTGCCTGGTCGTATGCTATAAATATCGCTTGCATGGTTTTAAGATACGTTGATGTTGTTGGATTTTTCCATAAGGAAAACTATTGAAGTTATTCAAATTTCAAAATCAACTCGAAAATATGACGAAATCTTGAAAAAGAAAAAGTTTAAACAACTTCATTTTGAGGCATGGATTCTTCGAAGCTTCCGGCGTTGATTCTTGATGCCGTTGCCTGCGAACACACAGTATAGCACCGGAACGAACAGCAAGGTAAGTATGGTTGAAAATGTCAGACCGCCGATCACCGCAGTGCCCATCGGTCTCCACATCTCCGCGCCTTGACCGCTTCCCACAGCCATTGGCACCATGCCGAGAATCGTTGTGAGTGTTGTCATGACAACGGGGCGGAGTCGGGATTTGCCACCCAATATGACCGCATTGCGGATTCCCATGCCCCTTTCCCTGTTGAGGGTGATATAGTCGATGAGCACGATACCGTTTTTCACAACAATACCGATCAGCATTATGGCTCCGATCATACTCATGACGTTGAGAGTATGCCCTGTAAGCCAAAGGATCAGGAATACACCCGAGAAGGCGAAGAGGAGGGATGTCATGATTATTCCCGGATAGGTCAGGCTCTCGAACTGCGCCGCCATAACGACATAAACAAGGATTATAATCAAGACACCGAGCAACAAAAGATCTCCGAACGAATCCTGCTGATCCTCGTAAGAACCGGCGAGACCGATATTTATGCCGGAGGGGATGTCCATCTCGTCAATCTTTATCTCCGCCTCGGTGACGACCTGGCTCATCGGAACGCCATCGACCACCGCCGAGACTGTGATAATGCGCTCCCGGTCTTTTCTCTCGATAGTGGGAGGGGTGAAGCGTTCCACCACCTTTCCGAGTTCCTTTATACGCACACCCTTTCCTGTCGGGGTATAGACCACGATGTTCTCAATGTCGGAGATAGATGTGCGGTTAGCCTTGTCATACATGACCTTTATGTCGTATTCCTCTCCGTCTTCCCTGAAACGGGATGCTGTCGCTCCGTTGATCCTGTTTCTGAGGTAGCCTGCCGCAGTCTGGAGATTAAGTCCATAGAGGGCGAGTTTCTCTCTGTCGAAATCCACTTGATATTCCGGTTGATAGTCTGAGCGGGAAATGGTGACGTCGGCGGTGCCGTCGATACCTTCGAGAATCAGTTTGAGCTGTTGTGCCACGGAGTCGGTTTCAGTGAAATCATACCCATAGATTTCAAAATCCACAGTGGCTTGTCCTCCCATTCCCTGACCTCTGCCGCCGCCGATGTTTACCTGCGCTTTCTTAAATTCGGGAAATCCGGAAGCTATGTCCTTGCGCATCATGTCGGCGATCTCCTTGATCCCTCTGTCTCGGTCTCCCGGATCGGAAAGACGAATGTTCATTGAAATGATATGCGAACCGTTGTCGGAAAGGGAAGCGAAAGTATTGTCAGAACTTGCGGGACCTACCGTATAGCTTGACACCAGGATCTCCGGGTATTTCTTGCGCCACAGGGAATCGAGCCTGCGGGTTGCGTCCTGAGAGATCTCGACCCTGGTCCCGATGGGGGTCTCGAGTTCCACGCCGAGACGTCCGTCGTCGGCGGTGGGGAAGAACTCTGTACCGACCTGTTTCATGAGGAATATAGAGCCGACGAAAGTCGCGAGGCATATCAGGATTGTCACGGCACGGTGTTCCACCACGATTTTCAGAAGTTTCGCATAGCCGTTGTCAAACTTGTCAAGCCCTTTTTCAATAGGAGTGAAGAAGAGGGTGTAAAGTCTGGAATGCCTGTTGTTAAGCCTGAGCCATTGCGAACAGAGCATCGGAGTGAGCGAGAGGGCGCACGTGGTCGATATTATCATCATTATGGTCACCATCCAACCTAACTGGCGGAAAAGCACGCCTGTCATGCCGGTCACCATAGTCAGTGGGAAGAACACTGCGATGAGGGTCAGGGTCGAGGCGATAACCGAGATTGCTACTTCGTTGGTGCCGTGGACAGCCGCCTGTTTGGGGTCGGAACCACGTTCGATATGAGTCGTCACATTTTCCAAGACCACAATCGCGTCGTCCACCACCATACCTATGGATATGGACAATGCGGATAATGAAACGATGTTGAGGGTGTTGCCGGTAGCGAAAAGATATATGAATGAGGCGATCAGCGACACAGGGATCGTGATTATGATGATCATGGTGGCTCTCCACCTTCCGAGGAATATGAACACCACTATCATCACGAACAGCAGGGCGTAGAGTACGGTCTCTTCAAGAGATGCTATCGTATTGCGGATGTTGTCCGACGTGTCGACTATCACTCCGAGTTTGACATCTGAAGGGAGGTTCTTCTGCAACCGGGGGAGCATTTTCATCACTTTGTCGGAGATCGCCACAGAGTTGGCTCCGGATTGTTTCTGTATGATGATCATTGCCCCTTCCTTACCACCGATATATGTCTGCTGGGTCCGTTCTTCAAGAGAATCGTCTACAGTGGCGACATCCTTGAGATATACCACCTTGCCCTGATATGTGCCGACAGGGACATTCTCCATTTGTGCCGCTTCGTCAAATTCCCCCTGCACCCTGAGGGCATAGGTGTTGGATCCAATGTCGAACGAGCCTCCGGGAATATTACGGTTTTCAGCGCCAATTATTGCTGCGATGGTCTCGACAGAGAGGTTGTATGCCTCAAGCCTGTTGGGATCGCAATAAATATGTATCTCCCGTTTGGGAGCGCCTGAAATTGATACGGTACCCACCCCGTCGACACGGGCGAGCGGGTTGGCTACCTGATCGTCAAGAATCTTGTAAAGTCCCGCCATACTTTCCTTCGCTTCCACAGAAAGAAGGCATATCGGGATCATGTCGGTGGAAAATTTGAATATGATAGGGTTTTCAGAATCATCAGGGAGAGATGATTTCACCATATCAAGTTTATCGCGTACGTCATTTGTAAGGACATCGATATCATATCCATATTCAAACTCCAGCGTTATGACAGATGTGTTTTCTCTGGAATCTGATGTGATATGCTTGAGATGTTCCACTGAATTGAGGGTATTCTCAAGAGGTTTTGTGACGTTTTGTTCGATATCCTCAGCGCTCGCACCGGGATACATTGTTATCACCATCAGAGTGTTGGTGTCGATGTCCGGATATAGGTCGATAGGAAGCTTTACAAGCGAGAAAAGACCCAGTATGATCACGGTCACAAAGCAGAGCGTGGTCATTATAGGGCGTTTCACTGCAGATGCATAAAGGGATGCCATGATAGGAAAAGTGAAATGTTACAGGAATGGGGAGAAAGTTATTTCGCAATTTCAACAGATGCTCCGTCCGCCAGTCTGCTTTGACCCGACACCACGACTTTGGCGCCCGGTTCTACTCCGGAAAGAATCTCGTAAGAGTTGCCGATACGCTGCCCGAGTTCCACTTTGTTGTAGCTTACGGTGCCGTCATTATTATACACGTAGATGTAATGGTTGCCGGATCCGGGTTGCTTTACCACAGCCCTGTCAGGCGCTACCACGTGTTCCTCCTCACCAAGATTTAGTCTTACCCTTCCGAACATACCGGGAAGAATGCGGTTGTCGGAATTATTGACAGTTATTTCTACACCGAAAGTCCTGCTGTCAGCATCAACGGTGGGAGCCACCATTGTTATCGTGCCATTGAAAACCTCATCACCGTAGGTGTCGAATCTAACTTCAGCGGGCATCCCTTTCTTTACATGTGACAATTCACTTTCTGACACATTGATCACAATCTTGACCGGCTGCACCTGGGCGACTGTCAGAATAGGTAGAGAGGCTGTCATGTCGCCCGGATCGTAGTTGCGGGCGGTTACTATTCCATTTATCGGAGATACAAGCACAGTGTTTTCCTGCACATTGCGTAAAGTCCGTTCTGCCGTTGCGAGCGCAATTTTTGCATTTGTGAGCTGCAATTGCATCTGGTCGACATTTTGCTGAGTGCCGCCCCCAATTTTTAGCAATTCAACGGCACGGTCATAATTTATCTGAACGTTCTCAAGAGTAGCCTTTGCGTTCGCCACCTGCATTTCATAAGAAGTGGTGTTGATGTCGTCAAGAACCACCAGTTTCTGTCCTTTTGACACCCTGACTCCTTCGTCAACAAAAATTTCTTTGATTCTGTTTGGGGAAGACGCCGAGATATTGTTTATCAATTCAGGTTCTACGGTTGCTGTGTAGTTTCCTTCCTGAACCACCGGGCGGTAGTCAACTGTCTCGATTTTTACGAGGGTTTTGTTCTCGTCTTGATTATCATCTGTCTGCACTTTCTCGTTTCCTGAGCAAGCCGCAAGGATTATGGACGCCAGGGATGAGATGTAAAAAATATGTCTTTTCATCATTAGGTTAGTTATCAGAGTTACAATGGTCAGTCTATCCCTTTTCCGAGCAGCAGGTCAAGCTCGGATGTAGATACCAGATAATTATATATAGCCTGAAGATATGACAGTTGAGCAGTGGTGTTTGCCAGTTCGCTGTCTCTCAGGTCAAGATATGACGCGGCGCCTATCTCAAAACTTTTCTGCATGATCTCGTGAGCCTTTTTTGCCTGGCGCACGCCTTCCGCGCTGGTCTCTATCTGCCGGGCTTCCATATTGATGTTGTCTATGGCGAGTTCCACCTGCATATTCAGAGAGTTTACAAGGTTTTCACGTTGCAGGTCTATCTCCTTAAGTTCCACCTGAGCCTGTTTGAGACCATAGTATTTTGATCCACCTGAAAAAATAGGGATGGAAAGTTGTAGCCCTACCGTGCTGTAAGGATTGAACTGTTGGTTTTTGAAAGGAGATCCATTGCTCAAAGACAGCCAGGAAAGATTGAAAGAAGCCGCGAGGGTAGGAATCCAGGCAAATTTTTTCATATCGACGTTTTTCGACAATAGTTTTTTCTGGATATCAAGCGTGCGTAGAGAAGAGTTGTGCGCAATGTCATTATCTGCATATGCGGGATATTGAAACATGTCTCTCTGCATGTCGGCGAGCGAGACATCGGGTATGATCTCCATATCCGCCGCCACACCCATCAGGATTTTAAGTTGAAGCTGGCATTGCCTCACTGCGATGTCAGCCTGAAGAAGTTCGGGCTCAATATTTTTTACCTGGACTGACGAACGCAGCACGTCATACTCTGATGCGGTTCCTGCCTTGAATTGTTTTTCATATACGGATGCATTCAGTACGGCGATGTCATAATTCTCTTTGACAACGTCACGTGACGCTATCGCAAGCATGAGCGCGTAATATGCCTTATTGACGTTGTTTACCATATCAAGTCTTGAGGCACGTGCATTTTCAAGCGATGCGAGAATCTGAGTGTCGGAGATACTGATCGCTTTCCATAATGTCGGGGCAATAATAGGCATGGAAGCGTTAAAACCCATATTCCAGGTATTGTCGGATCCCATCTTAAGGCTCTGGCTCTGTCCCCCCATGTTCATTCGTATTGTCTGGAGCTCGATCGATCTCTGATAAGCGGCAGAGAAATCTATCGACGGAAATACGGAAGCAAGAGTCTCTTTCTTGGCATAATCCACTTTCCTGACTTCCATATCAGCCACTCTGACAGTAGGGTTGTCTCGCAAAGCAACCTCCACACACTGTTCGCGTGACAGCGTCAATGTGTCGGCGGAGAGGGGGAGGGTCCATGCCGAAAACATGGATAAGACAGTTAAAAAGGTTAGTTTCAATCTCATGAAGATTAAGAGAAAGATAGTTATTCGATAATTGATTTTTTTGTCAGATCGGGATAATCACGCAGACAATTATCAAGGACAGACATCCCTTGAGGCGAGACAATCCCTCTCATGAATCCTAAAAATATAGTGTTGTAGACATCATACATGGAGATGTCCGGAGGAAATGTCTCGTCCATACGCTTGAGAAAGTTCATCTGTACAAGCATGAGCCTGTACATGATAAAGTAATCAATATCATTACGGATCAACCCCTTTTTTATCCCTTCCTTTATAAGTTCCAGCATGTGGATATTATAGGATATAGCGGTTTCTTCGTAATCCTTCTGCATCAAGAAATGGGCTTCCATATCCCTGTAGAAATCAAGATTGATTTCCGAAAGCAGGTTTCTGCTGTAAATAAAGATTTTGATGAGAGTCTCAATTATATTGGCTGATTTTTCAGCTATCTTAATCTGATTTCCCCACACAAGATCGATATATACTTTCAGAATTTCGCCTACCAATAGTTCTTTGCTTATAAAGATTTCATACAAAGTGCGTTTTGAAATTCTAAGCTTTGTCGCGAGCTGATCCATAGTGGTTGATGATATCCCTTTCTTCATCATTATCGAGAGAATGGAATTTACCAGCGCATTATAGTCTTCGCGTGTCATTTCTTCTTTAGTCATACATACGTTCAAGTTAGATATGACAAAGTTATAATAAAAAAACCGAAAACATGCAAGAGTTTTCGGTTTTTTTATTTGTTTTGACCTTGAAAAGGTGATTTCAATACATAATAGAGTGATTTAGAACAATTGATGCATAATTTTATGCTTGTTCAGCAACAACGGGCTGTTGGATGCCGAATTTTTTGCGAAGATTGAGCAGCATGTCTGTGGTCATCGCATCAAGATCGAATTCCGGTTTCCAGTCCCACTCCTCACGTGCGCATGAATCGTCAAGGCTGTCAGGCCAGGAGTCAGCGATGCCCTGGCGCAGAGGGTCAAGTTCATAGCTCATTTTGAATCCGGGAACATATTCCTTGATCTTTGCTGCAATGATTTCCGGATCAAAGCTCATGGACGCGATGTTGAATGAATTGCGGTGTCTGAGCCTTGCGGGGTCAGCTTCCATGATTTCCACGGCAGCCCTGAGCGCGTCTGGCATATACATCATGTCCATGAATGTGCCGGGTTTGAGCGGACATTTGAATTCCTCTCCCTTTACTGCCGAGTAATAGATGTCGACAGCATAGTCTGTGGTTCCTCCTCCCGGGGGCGCCACATAAGATATCAATCCGGGGAAACGGACGGATCTTGTGTCTACGCCGAAGCGGTTCCAATAATAGTCGGAGAGTAGTTCTCCTGTCACTTTTGTGACGCCATAGATTGTCTCCGGTCTTTGGACGGTGTCCTGTGGAGTTTTAACATGGGGAGTCGACGGGCCGAAAGATCCGATGGAACTTGGAGTGAATACCGCGCATCCTTTTTCCCGGGCAACTTCAAGAGTGTTGTAGAGACCTCCTACACCTATTTTCCAGGCAAGCTGTGGTTTCGCTTCTGCCACGGCGCTGAGGAGAGCCGCAAGATTGTAGATGGTGTCAACCTGATACTTGTCTACCGCCTCCGCAATCTGGAGTGGGTTGGTTATATCGACGATATGAGCCGGACCGCTTTCGAGAAGCGCCCCTTTGGGCTCAGCTCCGGCGATATAGCCGGCTACGACGTTGCCATTCGGATAGAGCGATCTGAGTTTCATCGTCAGTTCCGATCCGATTTGTCCGGTGGCTCCGATAATAAGGATATTTTTCATTTCCTTGTTGATGATTAAGGTGAGTTCTGCCTGATTTTATGTGGAGAGATTGTTAAAATTTTATGCAAAGATAATACGTTGTAAGCAAAAAATAGTTAACTTTGGCTAAAATTTTTTTCAATAACTCCCTATGGTTACATCAATGTGTTGACAATGTGCCGGTAGGGAAAAGAATCCAACCTAAATCTTGACTATCATGTACGGGAATTTCCAGTCACATCTCGCCAAAGAATTGCAGGACATCAAGGATGCCGGTCTTTATAAGAGCGAGCGAATCATCACCACGCCGCAGAGTGCGGAGATAGGTGTGAAGAGCACTGAAGGGGAAGTGCTCAACTTCTGTGCCAACAATTATCTTGGTCTGGCTGACAACAGCCGCCTGATAGAAGCGGCGAAAAAGGCGATGGACGAAAGGGGATATGGAATGTCGTCTGTGCGGTTCATATGTGGCACTCAGGATCTTCACAAAGAACTTGAGGCGGCTATCAGCGATTATTTCAAGACAGAAGACACAATTCTTTATGCGGCATGTTTTGATGCCAACGGTGGACTTTTTGAACCATTGTTTACCGAAGAAGACGCTATAATAAGCGACTCTCTTAATCACGCCTCCATTATAGACGGCGTCCGTCTTTGCAAGGCGAAACGTTTCCGCTATAAGAATGCGGATATGGAAGACCTTGAACGTTGTCTTCAGGAAGCGAAAGACTGCCGTTTCAAGATCGTAGCCACAGACGGCGTTTTCTCTATGGACGGCAATGTGGCTCCTATGGACAAGATTTGTGAACTCGCCGAGAAATATGGTGCTCTTGTGATGGTGGATGAAAGTCATTCCGCAGGTGTTGTCGGCAAGACCGGTCATGGCGTTGCCGAACAATATGACTGCTATGGCAAGATCGATATCTTCACAGGCACACTCGGCAAAGCGTTCGGCGGAGCCATGGGCGGTTTCACTACCGGTAAAAAAGAGATCATAGACATGCTGCGTCAGCGTTCACGTCCTTATCTCTTTTCCAACTCTGTCGCTCCATCTATCGTGGGCGCGAGTCTGGAGATGCTGAAAATGCTAAAGGAAAGCAATGATCTTCATGACAAGCTTGTGGACAATGTCAATTATTTCCGCGACAAAATGCTTGAAGCCGGCTTTGATATCAAGCCTACCCAGAGCGCCATTTGTGCGGTGATGCTGTATGATGCCAAACTGTCGCAGGATTTTGCCGCCGAGATGCAGAAAGAGGGTATCTTTGTCACAGGTTTCTATTATCCTGTAGTCCCGAAAGGTCAGGCACGAATCCGTGTGCAACTCTCTGCGGCGCACGAACGTGAGCATCTTGACCGTGCGATCGCGGCATTTGTGAAAGTCGGTAAAAAGCTCGGGGTTTTGAAATAATCCATCCCCGGATGCGGTCTTTTATGAGACCCGGACCAATAGACGATAATAGACGATATGGGGTGATAGAATTTTTATTCTGTCACCCCATATCGTCTATTGTCGTTGATGCATTTTTCAGGCTTCGTCAAGAGGATCTTTTGAAGGGGTTTTTCGGAAGGAAAAACATTTGTTGATTATCAAAGCAATGAATCCGTCTCCGGTCACATTGCAAGCGGTTCCGAAGCTGTCCATGGCAATATATAAGGCAATCATCAACGCCTGGTCGGCTTCCGTGAAATTCAACATGCTCGCCAAAAGTCCCAGCGACGCCATTATCGCCCCTCCCGGTACACCGGGAGCCGCTATTATGGAGATCCCGATCATGCAAATGAACCCGACGAACATCCCTGTGTCATAAGGTATCGCCTGCATTATCATCAAGGCTACGGCACATGCCACTATTTTCATGGCGCTTCCCGACATGTGAATGGTGGCGCATAAGGGTATTACAAATCCGGCGGTGTCTTCACTGACTCCCATTTTGACAGCCTGACGGAGAGTGACCGGGATTGTGGCGGCAGAAGACTGAGTGCCGAGTGCTGTGAAATAAGCAGGCAACATGGTATATAGGAGTTTGAATGGATTCCGCTTCACCACCAGAGCGGCTATGCAATATTGGAATACCAGCAGGAAAATGTGCATCGCGAAAATTATAAGTATTATTTTCACGAAAGCGGCAAGCACCGTGGCTACCTGTCCTGATACAGTCATATTCAAGAATATGCCGAAAATATAAAGGGGTAGGAGTGGTATTATCACTTTTGCGATGGTCAGGGCAACAATATCCCTGAATTCGTTGAGGCAGGATTTAAGTGTGTCGCCTTTGACATATGCGAGAGCGAGTCCAAGCATGAATGCCAGTACCAAAGCGCTCATCACTCCGAACAACGCCGGCATCTCAATAGAAAAATAGGGGAGGAGGTCATGCCCTTCGGCAATCTCTCCGATAGTTCTCGGCTGAATAAGGGAAGGGAAGAATGTATCACCCACAAAAAAACTCATAAGTCCCGCCAACACTGTCGAGGCATAGGCGAGGGCGGCTGTCGCAACAAGCATTTTACCAGCCTTATTCCCTATGTCGGCAATTGCCGGAGCCACAAATCCCAATATGATCAGAGGAATGAGAAAACCAAGGAATTGGCTGAAGATGGCATTGAATGTGGCGAATATCCTTCCTGCCCATACAGGAAAGAACTGTCCTGCCAGAATGCCCAGTGCGATCGCTATGAGAATCTTGAAAAGCAGGTTGATTTTCGGTGGTTTCATAATATCAGATTTATTATTGGTGAAATTAAAATTGTGTCATTCCGGGGAGAATCAATATTTGTCCATAATACGGCGATAAGATTCGGACGATTGGAAATTTTCAAGCCAGCTATTTGTCTTGTTCAGGAGAATTGTGTCTGACTTAGGTAAAATCCATACTTGAAATTGAGTGAAACTGACAGGATTGTCAAAAGAAAGTCTCGGGTATTGCCGCTGCATGCGTATGGCGGTTTTCTCATTTACCACGGCGAGCGGTATTTTCCCGATTGCCACCATCATACATAAATATTCCTCCGACAGATCTGTTTCAGTTTTTATATGTATCGAATCTCCGATTTCATGTGAAAGATTTTCGATCCTTGCGGCTGCCGGAGAATCTTCTTGTATATGGACTGTTTTCCCTGCAAGATCAAGCGCGGATGTCACTTCAGTGGCACCGGTTGAATCTGCGAGCTGTATCAGAGCCAGCCTGTCAAGAAACACGCTGCGGGAGGTCAGAAACCGTTGTTTCACGGAATTGTCAGCGGGCAAAGACGCGATCATGTCGTATGTATTGTTCTCCAGTCTTTCCAAAGCGTCGTGAAGATTTACCACAGGCCAGAATTTGATTGGAGTATGCGTGTCTTTCTCAAAATTAAGCAACAGATCGAAATTAATGCCGCCGAGAGTGTCGTCATATAGATAATAACTTGTCGGTCCGTACATTATCGCGACATCGATGGTGTCACCGGAGGAGTTGCCCTGAGAAATTGCAGGCAGGTGTCCGGATGAAGAGCACCGTTTGGATACCGACATCAATATACACACTGCGATCAGCAGGACAATATATATGGCTGTCTGTCCGTGTCGTGGGCGTAGCTGATTCTTCATCGGGATTGTCAGTTGGCAAAATCAACGGAAAGCCCCATCTCTATCCGTCTTGGGTTCATAGGATAATAGGGAAGGAGGAAACTGTTTTTTGAGAACCAGCCTTGGTTGACATGACTCCAAAGAAAATAGAAGCGTGTTTTATACAGCCTTGCCGTGATGTAGGCGTTGCAGAAGGGGTAGTTGCCCACTTTCACTTTGTCGTTTCCTTGCACGTGAAAGCTCATGGTTGCAGGTTGATAGTTCAATGCGTTATAACTGGTATAATAATCGCAGTCCACACCTATCTGTAATTTCAGCACGCGGAATGCTATGAAATCAAGAAACAGGTTGCTGTATATTGTAAACTGGGGTAGTGGCAATACATTTTCGTTTGAGCTTTTCTGATAGTACAAGGTGTTGTTCCAGTTGAGAATGCCGACTTTGAATTTCTGGTCGAGTCTTGCGGAAAATACCTGTACGTTGCCACCGTCCTGCTGTGGCAAGGATTCGGAATTGAAGAAAACATAATTCTGTATATTTTCAACACCGGCGTTTAATGTAGTTCTTGTCCACGGAATCAGAAGCTCTCCGTCAATTTTGTACCTCCGGGTTTTACCGAAATCGTTTTGCCATATGAAATTGTTGGAAATATAATTCTGGAGAAGATAAGGTTGCGCCTGATTGCGGAATTCGGCACCTGCTGCGATCCTTACCGAATCACCAAACAGTTTGAACTTGGTAGACAGCTGTCCGTCAAGCTCAAGATCACCGACAACGTCACCGACAAGACCGAAACGGGCGCTGGCGGCATATCGCAGCAACGCCCCCTTGTCTTTCTGGAGACGTCCTCCTACCCAAAGGAGGTTTCGTGTGGTGGTGTTGGGAATATGGAAATTGGAAGGGAATGGCGTCAATTGTTCTATTTCTGTTTCTGACAGTTCAGGATGATAGAAATATGGCGCCTGTTTATATTTTTGTGTCTGATATGATATATATGCCGACAACCCGAATTTCGCCCATTTCTGAAATCCTTCGATCAATTCGATACCGAAAGAATTGGTCATCTGGGTGAGATATGTGTTGTCTCTGGTTTCGTTGGGGTTGATATAAAAATTTGTCCAAAATTCTTTTGCCTGAGAGGAGTTCGTATTTATAAAAAAATGTCGTGTGTGTTGCAGGTCAAAAGAATAAATAAACCTTGTCATGGGCACATATACTTCCCTTGTCAGAGTATCGTTGACCTGTTCGGATTTCCAGAACCCCACTTTATAGGCGTGTGTCATGAAAAGTTCGTCGCCGTTCACTCTTGAATGGGCGGCGGTGAGCCTTGTGGGTATGTTCTTTGAATCAATTTTGCTGACCCCGCCCTGCAATTGCGCCGGATCGGTGATATACAATTCATCAGTGATACCTCCGTTTTCCTTGTTCAGAAAATTGTAATGATTGTAGAACGCCTGAAGTTCATACCTGTCTCCAAGATAGTAAGTGGATAGACTGTAAGAGAAATCTTTGGTTGCCTGAGCTTCGTAAGATCCTTTTGAATATATATAGTCGATCGTACCCCCCACGCCTATGCGGCGGTTTACATTTCCGGCGAAATCAACCTGCAGCCGATCCTGATGAGTGAGCTTATTGCCTGCCCATCCATACGACATTATTGTTGTAGGCACATAAACGTTGTAGAATTTTTGTTTGTTAAATTCAGGTATCCACGCGTCAAGAGCGTCTTTAAAGAAGAAAGTGGCTCTTTCAGGACGGTTGAAATAAATGAGATTTATACCTTCCGCACCCAGATTTCCGGTAGTCGCGTAAGCGTCTGTCACCATTGAAGGTATAGCAGACCTCTGGTAGTTATATGTAAGAGTGTCAATAGTAGACTCTATATGGCCTCCTAAAGGAAATGTCAAAGTCCAGGCACTGCCCGGGCGGACAGTGTCGGGAGATGCGGTTTCTATTTCCGTTTTATCGTTTCCTCTTCTGGAGGCGGGACCCGGTCTTCCGGACTGGGCGAAAGCCGAGTAAACCGAAAGCATGGTTATTGTCAGAAAAATTGTACGTTTTGCAAACATAACGCGAAGTTAGCAAATAAAAGGGTAAAAAAAAAGAGCGGGGTTTCACAATCACGCTCTCTAATAGCATTAAATTCTAATACCATGAATAAAACACAGTGCAAATACAATAATCGTACTTTAATAACGGAGATATTATGATATTGTTGTGTGGAAGAGAAAAAAATGAAAAAAATTTTGTTATGTTCTTCAAATCCCGTTGAGATAATTGATAGTGGAATTATATCTGAGACCCCTGCATTAACATTTTTTGTGGGATGAGGTCTGAAAATCAGGCAGGAGATGAAATTGGCATCGGTGGGTTAAAACAAAATGGATTTTGTAACGTTTTATATGTTGTAAAACATAATTAAAGAACATGGTTTGAATTGAATCATCAAAATTTATGTGTTATGAGACATATGGTATCTAAATTAGTAAGGTGGTATTGTGAGGCGGCTTCAAAGGTCTACAATCACGAATAAAACCATCTTTAAGCGCTGTAAGTTCCACAAAAGCAGCGCTCTTGAGTGAAAATTATTAAAAATGTTTATTAAACGGGGCAATGCGGAATTTCCGCATTGCCCCGGCTGATATAAGGAGTATTACCTGTGTTTGTCAAATTCACTGATGTGCAGGTCTCAGAAGATCGTTTACTGTCTTCACAGGATTGAAAGTGCTTACAGGCACTTCAACCAGTATGGTGTTCCAGTCGCTCATCGCCCCGTTCCACAGACCTGGCAGCTCAAGAGCCTTGATCTCTACGCCTTCACGGCTTTTTATAGAAATGAAACCGGTAGCCTTATCTACAAAATCGGGGAGATTGAATTTCTTACCTGTCCAATCCTTTGTGCTTACCACGAGATCCACGGGATTGAAGTGGGTGGATTCCTTAAGCATTTTCATTGCATCCTTGTCTTTAGGATCTATCTGGGTGGATTCAAGAATCTGCGGGCTGACAGTGCCGTCCGGATTATAAGCGAGGAATGGACCACCACCGGGTTCCCCTTCGTTTTTTACCATGCCGCACACACGGAACGGACGGTTTAGTTTGCCATAAATATAAGCCGCCTTTCCATCGGAATCCATATTTTCTGTGCCGTCGTGGGTGATGCAAAGCACTTTATGAAGGAAATTGAGCATTTCATCAAGAGTGCAGTCGTCCGGTGTGCCTTTAGCCAGTATGCTGCAATATTTATCGGCTTTCTGTTTGATGCTTACGAGCACGCCTCCTATGATTCTTTTGTATTTAAGAGTGTCTTCCCGCACTGAGTCAGGCACTACATTGTCGATGTTCTTTATGAATATGACATCGGCGTCAAGATCATTGAGATTTTCAATCAGAGCGCCATGTCCGCCTGGTCGGAAGAACAGCGCACCGTTTTCCCTATAGGGCGTACCGTCCATATTCGCTGCGACTGTATCGGTAGATGGTTTCTGTATGCTTGTAGAAAGCTCATACTCCACTCCATATTCGTGTTCGAGCCGCCCTTTGCTTTCCTCAAATTTCATTTTTACCAAGGGAAGATGATCCTCGCTGACGGTAAAGTGCACACGAACCTTCCCATCCTTGCCGGATGCATATTGCGCGCCTTCCGCAAGATGTTCCTCAAGGGCAGTACGAGAGTATCCGGGCACCTTGTGGAAATTAAGAAGCGCCTTGGGAAGCTGCCCGTAGTTCAATCCTTCCTTTTCGATGAGTGTTTTCACAACATCCTTGAAACGTTTCTCTTTGATAAGAGAATCCACGCTCAATCCATATAGGGAGAGACAAAGGAAATTAAGCTGAGGAAAGAACGCAAATTTTTCGATTTCATCAAAGAATTTTTTCATGAAATCAGAATCCGGCTTCTCTTTTTTGCCATTTGCAAAAGCGAAAAGATCCTTAAACATTCTTGATGCCGCGCCGCTTGCGGGTACCAATTTAAGAACTTTTCCTCCGGCTTTCAGGTATTCGCTCCACATTTTGTCTGCCTGGCTTTCCATCTCCGGAGTCAGCACCGAGATTCCTTGTCCGGGTGTGGCGGGGGCTTCTATCCGGAGATAAGGGAATCCTTCCGCAAGCATTTTCAACTCTTCCGAGAGTTTTTCTTCAGAGATCCCTTTTGCATCAAGAATCTCAAGATCTTTCGCATTTAATTCCATATAATTGTTATTTAGGTTTGTAAATATTCAGTAACGTCATTTGTTCAAGATGGAATCATTGGCTTCGAGCATACGCCGGCAAGCATCGATTCTTCTTGAAAGCATCGGTATCTCGCTTTCAAGGTGATGAGCCTCAGACTGGGCGTTAAACAGATTCCATGTGGCGGCGATCATTTCCTTTTGATCGTCCGGGATGGTATAAGAACCTGTATTTGTCCCGTTAAGGAAAGTCAGTTTTACAGGTTCATGTAATTTTTCCGAAATGAGTCTGCCGATAGAATCAGTGGCGCCTCCGTAGAAACATACAGAGTTAAGGGTGGTTGTGCGGTAATTCAAAGCCTGGTCATGAGGCACGATCCTGCTTTCCATCTCCACGTCTCCAGCGGAGACCCTGATCTGATTGAAATGTGCCCCCGAGAGCGCGGCGATGATTTCAAATCCTTCATCCTGTGTGATCCTTGCCACGATTCCAGTGTTTGAAAGAGGATACCTGTAGCTCCATCCCTTGTAGATATAATATCCTTCCACAAGTTTAGGATTTGAGACATGGTCGAAGTTTACGATCATGTTGCCTATTTTTGAATGAATTGCGTCAAGTTCTCCGGTGGCTTCCTCGATTCTCTTCTGGTATGCGGAGATGGAATCGTTAAGACTGAACAGCCATTTTTCCCGTTCCTCCTCTGCTGCCGTTTTTTTTACATGGCCGCAGCCGGACAACAATATGGTTGCAGCCGAGAGAGTTGAGATGACAGTATAATTGATTTTCATAACCTTTGAATGTCTTTTACACCTTTTACAGTCTTTAGTTTCTTGAGCAGAGTCGTGAGCTGTCTCTGGTCCGACACCGCCACGACCAAGACACCCTGAAATATTCCGTCATGGCTGTCGACGGTGACATTTCTTAGTCTGACTCCAGATTCTTTTGAAATGATGGAAGTCATGTTGGCAAGAATGCCGATGTCATCCTGCCCGACAATTCGCAGGGATACAGGCAGGAGATCGCCGTCTTTGCCGCTCCAGTCAGCCTTTATTATTCTATAAGGATACCGGTCGCGAATGTTGGCGGCATTCGGACAATCACAACGGTGGATCTTTACAGTGCCGTCAGCGCTTATAAAACCGAACACTTC
The DNA here is from genome assembly GCA_947174235.1 of uncultured Porphyromonadaceae bacterium. GTDB lineage: Bacteria > Bacteroidota > Bacteroidia > Bacteroidales > Muribaculaceae > Lepagella. The sequence goes on from CAMWID010000044.1 coordinate 29,216, forward strand.
GTCGCCATATATGGGCGCGCAACATTTTGCGAATCTGTAATTAAGACCGTTGATGGATTTTTCACCTATTTTCAGCACGTCATTTCCGGTTTCTTTCTCGTCCTGACGTTGCATCTGATATTCGCCGGCGGAAATTCTTGGTCCGTCATTCTTAAGAGAGGTTTCCTCCACGTAAGTTGACAGAAACTTTCCCGGATCGATTTTCTCATCCGCCATATCGGCGAAAAACTCATTGGCATATTTATATCCAGCCTTGCCGATAAGCTTCATGAGGACAGACTCCTCGATCTCGATTTTTCTGTTTTTCGCTCGCCGTTCAAGTATCTCTTTTCCGAGCTCCGCCCGTCTCTGGAGTTCCTCATTGAGACTTTGCTTGATTTTGTTGCGGGCTTTTGTGCTGACCACTATGTTGAGCCAGTCGGCTTTAGGAGTCTGGTTGGCGGATGTCAGAATCTCCACGGTGTCGCCGTTGCAGATCCTGTATGTTATTTTCCTGTGCTGTCCGTTGACAATCGCTCCCGTGCAGTGGGCGCCTACATTTGTGTGGATCAAGAAAGCGAAATCAAGCACGGTAGCCCCTGATGCCATTCTGAAGAGATCGCCTTTGGGGGTGAAAGCGAACACCTCTTTACCGTAGATGTCCATTTTCATGTCTTTCATGAGTTGCATGGGGCCGCTTTCCGCAGTCTCGAGAATGTCGCGGATGTTGGTCATCCATTGGTCAGTGCTGTCGCTTTTGACTCCTTTGTATCTCCAATGGGCGGCGAGTCCTTTTTCTGCAACAAGATCCATCCGGCGCGTACGGAACTGTACCTCCACCCATTTTGAACCGGGTCCCATGACAGTGGCGTGCAGGCTCTCGTAGCCATTGCTTTTGGGTATTGAGATCCAGTCTTTCATGCGTGCGGGGTTGGCGGTATACATATCCGCCACAATAGAATACGCGAGCCAGCAATCGCTTTTTTCTTTTTCCTTCGGAGTGTCGATTATCACGCGTATGGCAAAAAGGTCGTATATCCCTTGCAGATCAACCTTTTGCTTTTTCATCTTGTTCCAGATGGAAGAGATGGATTTTGTCCTGCCTTTGATATCGAATTTCAGTCCTGCCGCTGTCAGTTTTTCTTTTACCGGATCGATAAATGATTTTATATAAGCGTCACGGCTACGTTTTGTCTCATTTAACTTGTGTGCGATCTGAGTGTATATCTCCCTGTTGGTATATTTCAGGGAAAGATCTTCCAGCTCACCTTTTATTTTGTAAAGACCGAGGCGGTGAGCGAGCTGGGCATAGAGGCAGTTTGCCTCAAACGCCACATTGCGTACCCATTCCTCGTCAGGGTGGTGGTTTATTGATCGCATCAATACAAGATTGCGGACAATCATCGCAATGATTACCCTGATGTCGTCGGCGAGAGAAAGCATGAGTCCACGGAAATTATCCTGATGGACCGCATTGTTTTTGCTTGAGAACTTATCTACTGATGCGAGAGCTGTCAGCAATCCCGCTACATCTTCCCCCCATTCTTTCCGTATTGTGACAATGTCGGTGTGTCCGTCAGTAAGGATTGGATACAGTCCGATGGCGAGGAGAATGTTATGGTCAGGCTCGATCGCTTCAGCGAAAAGGAGAGCCCACTTGAGAGTCATGATCGAGACAGCAAGCCCTTTTTTATCATGAGGTTTTGTCGATTGTCGCATAGCGTGGCGCATCAGCTGACGGAAACGTTCGATCTCATCAGTAGAAAAACGTTTGCTGGTGAAAATCCTTACCTCGTTGAGAAGAGAGACAATCTCTCTCTTTTCTGCCGTACTGAGGGTGTCTGTAGTCTTTTCCATACTCTGCATTTCGAAAAACTCTTATGTAATGATGCAAAAGTATTAAAAAAGGTGCATACTTGCAAGCAAAAGATAATAAAGAAAATGGAA
>CAMWID010000045.1 GCA_947174235.1 uncultured Porphyromonadaceae bacterium
TCGCGACCCTCAGCTTGGAAGGCTGATGCTCTATCAACTGAGCTACTTCCGCATTATGTGGGCGAAGATGGATTCGAACCACCGAAGGCATAAGCCAGCAGATTTACAGTCTGCCCCATTTGGCCACTCTGGTATTCGCCCTATTTTTTGAGCCTCTTGTCGGATTCGAACCAACGACCCCGAGATTACAAATCACGTGCTCTGGCCAACTGAGCTAAAGAGGCATCTGATTTCGTTTTGATCACTCTCTGTCCGAAATCCGAGTGCAAAGTTACTGCTTTTTTCTCACACTCCAAATTTTTTAGCAACTTTTTTTTAATATTTTTTCAAACGTGAGCAGCTACACATTCCAAACCTCCTAATATTCCGCTATTTGCATAATATATCCGGGAGCCACTTTTTTTCTCAGCTTTTCTCCCGGACATATCACAAACACTATAAAAATCGAGATTATATCCCCGATTGCAAACAAACAGGACGAATTCTGAATCACTCTACGGTGACAGATTTCGCAAGATTGCGCGGCATATCGACGTTCTTACCCTTGTTGATCGCGATATAATAACTGAGCAACTGCAGCGGTATGCTCGTGATGATCGGACTCAAAGCCTCCGGAACCTCCGGAACCTCCAGCACATGATCAGCAATGTTGCGTATCGTCGTGTCGCCTTCCGTCACAATCGCTATGATGGAACCGCCACGCGCCTTCACCTGCTGCACGTTGTTGACGATCTTTTCATAAAGATGGTCGTTCGGCGCGATTATCACACTTGGCATCTCTGCGTCTATCAGGGCAATAGGACCGTGCTTCATCTCGGCTGCAGGATACCCTTCCGCATGGATATAGGAAATCTCTTTGAGCTTGAGGGCTCCTTCCAACGCCACAGGATAGCTGTATCCCCTTCCAAGATATAGGAAATTCCTCGCATAAGTATATATAAGCGACGCAATAGGACCGTGCTTCATCTCGGCTGCAGGATACCCTTCCGCATGGATATAGGAAATCTCTTTGAGCTTGAGGGCTCCTTCCAACGCCACAGGATAGCTGTATCCCCTTCCAAGATATAGGAAATTCCTCGCATAAGTATATATAAGCGACAGCCGCTCTATTTTTGAATTAAGTCCGAGCACCTTCCCGACCAAAGAGGGGATTTTATGGATCGCCTTCCCTATTTCCGCTATTTCCTCCTGAGTCATAGTCCCCTTGAGCTGGGCTATGGCGGCTGCAACCATGGTGAGCACCATAACCTGACCCGTGAACGCCTTGGTAGATGCCACCCCTATTTCAGGACCGACATGGATATATGTGCCGCTATCGGTTTCCCGAGGGATAGAACTTCCCACCACATTACTTATACCATATACAAACGCCCCCATGCTCTTGGCAATCTTTATAGCGGCAAGGGTGTCAGCAGTCTCCCCGCTTTGCGAGATTGCCATGACAATGTCACGGTCATCAAGCACCGGATTGGAATAACGGAACTCACTTGCGTATTCGACCTCAACAGGAATCCGGCACATATCCTGTATCAGATATTTTCCAAGTAACGCCGCGTGCCACGATGTGCCGCATGCCACAATCACAATGCGTTTGGCTGACAGAAACTTTTCCTTATTGTCATCGACTCCGGAAATGATTATACGCTTCCCGCCGTTCACCACACGCCCGCGTATACAGTCCTTGAGGGTAGATGTCTGCTCAAATATCTCCTTAAGCATAAAATGAGGATAACCGCCCTTCTCCAATTGAGAAATACTTAATTCAAGAGTGGTCACATCTATTTTGGCTTCCTTGTTCTCAAGCGTCACAAGCTTCAAAGGCTCTCCCCTCTCTATTATCGCCACCTCCTCATCTTTAAGGTATACGCACTCCTTGGTATATTCCACAAATGGGGTCGCGTCTGAAGCGAGAAACATTTCGTCCTCCCCAATACCTATTACGAGCGGTGAACTCTTTCTTGCGGCTATGATCCGGTTGGGATGGTCTTTTTCCACAACAGCTATGGCATATGCCCCGACAACCTGCTTCAACGACTCCCTTACAGCGTCAAGAAGACTGCAGTTGTTCTTTACCTTTATATATTCTATGAGCTGCACAAGAACCTCAGTGTCCGTTTCGGAATGAAACCTGCAGCCATGCTGTGTCAAGGCGTCCTTCAGCAATTTGTAATTCTCTATCGTCCCGTTGTGAACGAGAGCAAGATTGCCATCCTCGCTATAGTGGGGATGGGCGTTGCAATCACTCGGCTCCCCATGGGTGGCCCAACGGGTGTGGGCTATTCCGGCAAGAGCGTCGAGATTCTTATCCTTACAAAAATTTTCAAGATTGCTGACTTTTCCCATTGCCTTATAGACATTCAGGGTGCCAGACGGGGTTACCAATGCGATCCCGGCACTGTCATACCCTCTGTACTCAAGACGATGAAGTCCTTTGATCAGCACATCGTATACATTGCCGCCGCCGATGTATCCTACAATTCCACACATAAATTTTCAGATGTTATTTTTCCCATCCGGAATATTCAATAAGCTACCCCGGACAGTTGATATTTCTATTACGGTCAAGTCAGAGCCTCCGTCTCCCATTGATCACAGACACTAACCTGCGGAAGACAGCTACCCTATCTTTCCAAACGCTATCCCTCGTCTTTTATTGTCTTTTGTGAAATTATTCCGTTTGCCGTGGCACACGACATCGGCAATTAAACATGTCTTCATGTATGATTAAAGATAGGTCACTTCAACTATAACAATTCAAGTCTCTCAAGGTTTTTTTGATTTCAAGGTGGAATATCATTTCGATTGTATCTTTCACGGTCAGATTGTAAAGGCTGAGGAATCCGGTCAAAAATCACTTGACCGGACAACCGATACGTGTGCCACGTCATTATACGGAACAGTCTCAAAATGTCAAAAAAATCTGTCGCGGCATACCCTGACGCCACAACTGACACAAAGTTAATATATTATTTCAACCCCGCAAAATATAATTCTGCATCTTAATATCAAAAGATCTTTTAAGCCGTTGCATATTTCTCAAAAATACACATTAAACAAAACATTTATACAGACACAACACAACAACACAATCAGAATGACAGATCGGCTATACTGCATAAGCTGCGGGACATGTTTTCAAACATGTCCCGCAGCTTATGCAGTATAGCCGATAGAGATTATTTATCCACTTCTACACCGTCACTATTTGAAATAACACCGGTAGTGTCGGTCGATGGCATGTCTTCTATAAAACCTTCAACATCCACATCTCCCCCTATCGACGCCCATTCAGGAGCTGAGAACCACATCAGGGGCGCATATTTGTTGATCAAGGCAACATTCTCTTCGCCGACCTCTTCTTTAGTGCAGCTTGTGATCTTATCAAAAAATTGGGTTGAATAGGCATATTTGTCTGAAAGAGCCCCCATTTCTTCATTCAGTTTTTCACTTTCTTCCGAATCAGCAGGCAATTCATTTATCCTGTCCTGGAGTTTCTGCGCCTCAGTCGCATATTTACCGCAATAATCTATCATGACCTTGTAGTCTGACTGGGTAAGCTGCTCTCCCGAACTGATTTTGGAGGCCACCTTGCCGACCTCCCCTGATCCGCTACATGCCGCCATAATTACACAGACGACAACAAATGTAAAGATTTTCAATGTTTTCATAATTTGATATTTTAGAAACATCTTTCAAAAAATTCGTATCTGCCATCTCTACCGCCCGTTGTGTCAATAATTGCGACGCTCACATATAAACGCGATAATATGCCGCAACTGAAAATATGGGCTCGACATGGCGCTTACGCGATATTCTTTTCCAAGGAATATTCATTTGACCTTATAACAATCTGTAAGACATCATAGTTCGTGGAGCGACACACAAACAGCTGTAAATTCATTCACAACCGACATTTTACAGACAGCAACCTATTGCCTTTCCAAGGCAACGTTTATTCAAAATTCATCGCCGAGAGGGCTCAAAGCAGAATCCCTAAGCTTATATAGCAATGAACGCTTAAGGATTTCATTGTCTTTCACGATTCTGGACAGTTCCCAATGGTGTCCTGCCTCTTCCCGCAACAACGGTGACGTGGCATCGACATTGGCAAGATTCCATGTAAGCAATACAGTCTTTATTTTAAGAGCCTTTAGTTTTCTCACAAGCATCTCATGATCCGCATCTCCCGTAATCAGAACCACATAATCGAATTTTCTGAATGTCGCAAGCTCATATGCCTCCAGTGCAAACCATACGTCAACACCTTTTTCCACTACCTGAAGCACGCCGTCCTTTTCCATCTCCCGCAGATGTTTGTAATGAAAAATGACGTCATTTTCTATAAGAGTATCCTCGAATTTTCTTTCGTTATACAGCAAGTGTTTGTCATACGCTTCTTTCACTCTGAACCGTCCCCGGAAATAATGAGCCTCCGTAATCTGGCAGTTGGCAGGGTCCACACCTTCCTCATAGGCAAGACGCGAACAGATGAAATCAAACAATGAGCGAACCCTTATTATAGAGCTCTCCGTGGCCTTAAGCGCCCTGTTGACTTTAGCATAATAGCCACCATCGATAAATACTCCTATTGACAGATATCCCAACATCGGTTTTCTTATTTCTTAACAAAACTTTTTCTTAGAATAGATTTTCAAATCAACACGCCCGGTCATGCCACATCTCATGTTTACTGTAAATAAATTATACTTATAACTGATTATCCACATTTCAAGGAATTGGCATAATTCCGGAAGTTGCATACCCTGATATTTATAACCCTCCCATGCATATTTTGTTCAAATACAAACCGTGGGAAAACCTCTCTGAAGCTTTCCCACGGTCAAATCGATAATATTCCTTATGACATCATGCGAGACGGCGAAGAATGTCGCATAGGAATTTCCAGAATTCACCCACCGACGGAATATTCGCTTTCTCTCCAGGAGAATGGATATCCTTTAATGTCGGACCGAATGAAATCATATCAAGTCCCGGCATTTTCTCAAGAAATAGACCGCATTCAAGCCCGGCATGAAGTGCCTCGACTTTTGGTCTGCGTCCGAAAAGAGTCTCAAAACTTTCCTCCGCCACCTTCAAAACTTTGGATTCAGGATCAGGAGACCAGCCGACATATGCGTCATCAAACTTCACATCATATCCTATCATACCGAAGAGAGCCTTGACCCTGTCGGCTATTTCATCGCGTCGGGAATCAACTGATGACCTCTGATGCACCGTCACTGTTATTTTCCCATCTCCCATTTTTACAGATGCGAGATTGCAGGAGGTCTCGACAAGACCCTCTACAGCATTTGACATTCCCTGCACTCCGTTGGGACATGCGAATACAGCTGCCACAAGGTTACGGGCATCCGTTTCGTCCATCACTTCAGACGGAGATGCGCACGCGGAAGCCTCAAATATGAAATCCGGACCCTCGGCAAGAGCAAACTCTTTATGGATCTTCTCACTGAATTCCGCAACGGCTTTTTCAAAATCTTCTTTACGGGAAGCATCCACACCTACCACCGCGAATGCCTCTCGTGGAATCGCATTAGCAAGACCACCGCCTCCGATCGAGGCTACCACCACTCCATATTTATTATAACTCTCCCAAAGAAAACGGCAAAGCTGCTGGTTGGCATTACCTCTCCCGAGATTTATCTCCATCCCGGAATGTCCCCCCTTCATATGATCAAGATGCACTTTATAATAAGCTTTCCCCTCAGGTGCGGGAACCATGCCGTATTCTTTTGTGCATACCGACACTTTACCTCCGGCGCATCCGATGACAAGGGAACCATGCTCTTCCGAATCGAGGTTCAACAGTATCGAACCTGTCACAAATCCCGGCTGCAGCCCATTCGCCCCTATAAGACCCTGCTCCTCATCTACTGTGAAAAGACACTCTATAGGACCGTGGACCAGACTGTCATCAAGAAGCACCGCCATGCCTGCCGCACAACCCATTCCATTGTCGGCACCCAACGTGGTGCCGTCTGCCCTGACCCAGTCTCCGTCTACTATAGTGACAATAGGATCTTTGAGGAAATCATGGACTTTGTCGCCACGCTTCTCCGCCACCATGTCCTGATGCCCCTGCAATATTATGGTGGGGGCGTTCTCATGACCCGGAGTCGCCGGCTTGCTCATCATGACATTGCCAACCTCGTCAGTCTTGACCGCGATTCCATGACGGTCCGCCCATTTCACCAAAAATTCCTTCATCTTCTCAAGATGATGCGTCGGACGAGGCACTTTTGTGATCTCATCAAAACATTGCCACACAAGCTTAGGCTCCAATTCTGTTATCTTCATATCTTTCAGGTATTTTTCACGTCATTCATTCCAGACGCGCCCCGTGAGAGCACACATCCGGTGAATACGCAGGTTACTGTTGATTTTTATTTTGTTGATTCTCCGCTGCCTTATATTTTTTATATGCCGCAGCCATCTTTGTATGATAGCCTCTCCTGGCATATCCCGGTCCATTATACTTCCTTGCAAACGCCGACCAGTTCTTATTGCGAAGATCCCCCACCATCCCCCCGTTGATGATAAAAGCTGCAAAAAGCTCAAGCTGTTCCAACTCCGAATACGACATCAGCCTTACAAATTCATCCACTGTTTCGCATCCGCATTTTTTATAATTGAAACCTCCGATCTGAAACATTCCCCAAAAAGTTCCTAAATTCGCACACCTCGCATTTATCTTACGGGCGTTAACCAGCTGAGTCCATTCTTTGAGGGCGTATCCTGATAGACCTTCAGGAACGGTTTCTTCTTTGGAAGCGTCACCGGAACCCGCCTTGGATTTGTATCTGGCATACATCTTGCTGTCAAAATTTATAACAGGAACACCGGGCGCCCAGAAACCCTTCATTCCTACCCCCGCCTCTATGGCGACAACCGCCTTTATAGCCGCCGTCTCAACCCCAAGCTCTTCCGCCACCTGAACGAAATCCTCCTCCGTAAGTCCCGTATATCTGGCAGACATATCTGATTCGGATATGGAATCCACCTTTACCCTTACATCCTTATCCAATCTGCCGTAAGGCTCAATTATCTGGTCAAGCACAGACACACCGGTAGCAATCTCCTTTTTACTCAAATCTTTATTTATATATTGAGCCACGCCGTCGGCCCCCATGAATATGGAGACCGACGCCGAGGTCAAAAAGATTGCCATGCGGGCGGAGTTCATGACTTCGCCACCTTTTCAAGGATGAGGACGAGATGCTTCCAGAATTTGTCAACTGTGGGGATCAGAAGTTTTTCATCCGGCGAATGTACTCCTGTCATTGTCGGGCCGATGCTCACCATGTCAAGTGCAGGATTGTTTGCAAGGAAAAGCCCGCATTCAAGCCCCGCGTGGATAGCCTTGATGGCGGGTTTGACATCAAACAGCTCCTCATATGCCTCTGAGGATATCCGCATGATGGGGGAATCCATATTGGGAGCCCAACCCGGATAGCCGTCAGAATGTGTCACCTCAGCACCTGCAAGCTGGAAATGAGACTCCACCTGTCCGGCGATATCCCTCTTCCGCGACTCCACTGACGAACGCTGGGATGTCGTCACCTTTATCTTGTCGTCTCCTTCCATCTTCACTGCCGCGAGATTAGTCGATGTCTCGACAAGGTTTTCAAGATCACGGCTCATGGAGATCACCCCGTGGGGAGCCGAATACAATGCCCTTACCAATGCGAGTGATGTCTCGGAGTCAATGCAATATTCCGGACGGTCAACAGCTTCCACCTTGACAACCATAGACGGTTCAACTCCTTTATACTCGTTCTTGATATCATTGGAATAGACCTCCATATATTTTTCGATCTCTCCGGCATGCTCGCTGTTTACACCGAAGACCGCCTCTGCCTCACGCGGTATGGCATTTCTGAGGTTGCCGCCGCTTATTGTGCTGACTTCTATATCCCATTTCTGGGAGCAGTCCCATATAAAACGCGCCACCACCTTGTTGGCATTTGCCCTGCCGAGATGTATGTCTCCTCCGCTGTGTCCCCCGAGAAGCCCGCTGACACTCACCTTGAAATATGAAAAATTCTCAGGTGCGAAACTGCGTTTGTAGGTAAACACCGCCGTGGTGTCGATACCTCCGGCACAACCGATGAATATCTCTCCGTCATCTTCCGAATCAAGGTTGATAAGGATCTTGCCTTCTATCATGCCCTCTCCAAGATTCTGCGCCCCTTCCAGGCCCACCTCTTCATTCATGGTAAACAGAGCCTCTATCGGGCCATGACGGAGCGTATCGTCTGCCATAACTGCAAGCGCCGCCGCCATACCTATGCCGTTGTCCGCACCAAGTGTAGTGCCTTTGGCTTTTACCCAATCTCCGTCTATATATGTCTGTATAGGATCATTGAAGAAATCATGCTCTACGTCTCCGTTCTTCTCCGCCACCATATCCATGTGCGACTGAAGAACGACTGTCGGTGCGTTTTCAAAACCTTCGGACGCCGGTTTTTTCAACACGACGTTGCCTACTTTATCTGTCGTGGATTCGATTCCGTGTTTTTTGGCGAAATCAAGAAGATACGTTCTGATCTTTTCCTCGTGGCAAGAGGGACGCGGCACTTTTGTGATCTCATCGAAGCATTCCCATATAAGGGATGGTTTAAGATCTTTTACTTCCATGCTGATTGTTGTTTTTTATGGTTTTGATTCAGTTCTGTCTTGTAACCTCCCGTAAATTCGAAAACATACGTCTACGGGCGTTTCAATTCCCAAAAGTACATAAAAATTTCCGTCTCTCAAAAACATTGACAAATTTTATTGCCACCTCCCACGAAAACACTGACATCCGTCAGACCCCATCTGCTAAAATTTTTGAGCGGCAGGGGTCGCAGCCATGGAGCGAATTTGGTCGCTTGCTGAAAGGAGCATAACGAGGCATGTGACTGAAACCAATGTTTTTTATTCAGAAACCACTCCCCCATTTTCATTTTTGAGGTTTTTTTCTTAATTTTGCAATATAATCCTCTCCCGCTCCTATGGCGTGGAGCGTTCGTCTGTTAAATTAACTTTAAAAAAGTGAAATTAACATTACTGGTGCTTTTCTTTTGTGGAATTGCGTTACTTTTGCTCTCCGTAAGAGTAATATTCTCCCGTAGCCATACGTTCCTTTCGGGTCATGCGTGTCGCCACGGCGCACAGGCAAGACCGAAAACGCCTGATCAGGGAAACGATAAAAAGAATAACAATAACCTTTAAAAAACATAATGAAAAAATTTCTTCTCAGAGTTTCGGCCATTTCGTGCGCCCTCTGCCTTTGTCTCGGAGCCGCCTCATGCAACTCCGAAAGCAAAAAGGAAACCCCGGCGGCTGCTGCCGCCAAAACGGCAAATTCAGGTAATGACCTCCCTAATTACCGCTACGTTGACCTCGACTCAGTCTTAAGCAAATACAATCTTGCGAAAGACTACAATGAGGAAATGCTACGCATGCAGACCAACATGGAGAGCGAGGTGAAACGCCATGAGAACTCAATCCAGTCTTTCGCATCCTCGATGCAGAAGAAAATGCAGAACAACGGATACCTCTCCGAAGAATCTTACAGAGCCGACGAGGACAAAATCAAGAACATGCAGACTAACGCACAGAGGTCGGTGGCAACTTTGCAAAATAATTTTGAAAACGCAGCCATGACCGCGCAGAAAACTGTAAATGATTCAATCCAGGCTTTCATTCAGGAATATAATGCGAAAAAAGGATATGACGCTATATTCTTCAAAGGAGCGACCCTCCTCATCAATCCCGCACTTGACATTACCGACGAGGTGGTGGAAGGATTGAACGCACGATACAACAAAGTCAAAAAATAACATCAATTCTTGAATCTCATAAAAGCCGGACATCTTGTTCCGGCTTTTTTTCAACCCATTCTACCTGTCAAACGTTACTTCATTTGTAGATTCCTGAAGTTCTGACTATCTTTGCGTCCGGATACGATGTCTCCGGCAGCGGCGGTTTTCGCCGGGCGGATCACAAACTTCTCCTTTCTTAACATACAGTTTTAACTTATCCAGCCGATTATTACACACCCATGATTGAAGACAACATAATAAATAAGGAAGCCAACGAAAAAACCGTTCTTGTAGGCCTCGTCACACTCCGCCAGAGCGAAACAAAGGTGAAAGAATATCTCGATGAACTTGATTTCCTTGCCCGAACCGCCGGAGCCGCACCGGAAAAACGTTTCATCCAAAAACTTGACTATCCCAATCCCCGCACATATGTAGGGAAGGGAAAACTTGATGAGATCCGGCTTTATATTGAAGACAACGATATAGGCCTTGTGATTTTTGACGATGACCTCTCACCAAAACAGGTGGCGAACATAGAGCGCGAGCTCAAAGTAAAGATCCTTGACCGAACAAGCCTCATTCTTGACATCTTCGCGAAACGGGCACAGACAGCCACGGCACGCACCCAGGTGGAATTGGCGCAATATCAATATCTGCTGCCTCGGCTAACAAGAATGTGGACCCACCTTGAACGCCAGAGGGGCGGTATCGGCATGCGAGGACCCGGCGAAACCCAGATCGAAACCGACAGACGTATTATCCTCGACAAGATCTCCCGCCTGAAAAATGAGCTACAGCATATCGACAGGCAAAAAAGCATACAACGAAAGAACAGGGGGAAACTCACCAGAATCGCCCTCGTCGGATATACGAACGTAGGGAAATCCACCCTTATGAACCTTCTAAGCAAAAGTGAGGTGTTTGCCGAAAACAAACTCTTCGCCACTCTCGATACTACCGTCAGAAAAGTGATCATCGACAACCTTCCTTTTTTGCTTACAGATACCGTCGGATTCATACGCAAGCTTCCGACCCATCTCGTCGACTCCTTTAAATCGACTCTTGACGAAGTGAGGGAAGCCGACATCCTTGTCCATGTGGTCGACATTTCTCATCCGGGATTCGAGGAACAGATAGAAGTGGTCAACCGCACTCTGCAGGAAGTCTGCGGAGCCGAATCAAAACCCGTAATCATGGTGTTCAACAAAATAGACGCGTTTACCTACACCCCGAAAGATCCGGATGATCTGAGTCCAATCAAGAGAGAGAATATTTCTCTTGACGATTTCCGGGAAATGTGGATGGCGAAAATGGAAAACAACTGTGTTTTCATATCTGCCAAAGAACGCATAAACATCGACGAGCTCAAGGATATGCTTTATCAGAAAGCGAAAGAGATTCACACCGAGCGCTTTCCCTACAACGACTTCCTTTTCCAAAAATATGATGAAGACTATGCCGGAGACTGACAATTCTAAATTACAACAAAGGACACTCCCGGAGACGCTCGAATGGTGGGAAGTAGCCGCCCTTGAAAAACAGGGATGCTCTGCCGACGACTGGAATGACGTGACGTTCGCTCCCGGAACAGACCTCACGAAAATACGCAACGTCCATTTCGGAAGAAATGTATACATCGACTCCGGAGCTGTGATCCGCAACGTGCCCGGAGGGATATCGAATTGCAGGATCGGCAAAAACGCTATAATAGAAAATGTGGCGCGCATATCTTTTGACCACGAAGCCCCATGCGGTGTAGGCACATCCATATGTGCCCTTGACGAGACGGGGTCTCGTCCGGTAGTGGCATATCCGGGCCTTTCCGCCCAGGCTGCTACTCTTATGGCGAGACTACCGAAATGGTTTGACACCAACATAAATCCCACCATCCATGATTTCCTTGACACAAAAAGCGTCAGACAGGAAATCGGAGACGGAGCAGTGGTGCGAGACTGCGGAAGGATCATCAACGTCAGCGTGGGTGCCGGCGCGACAGTGGAAGGAGCGAGATCTCTTGTGAACGGCGCGCTAATCAACAACGCGCAGTCAGGAAGACCTCTTGCGTATATCGGGAACGGCGTTGATGCGGAGAATTTCATAATCGAAGACGGCAAAGCCGATTCCGGAGCCATTCTGCGCAATTGCTATATCGGGCAAGGCGCGGAAGTGGAAAAGGGGTTCTCCGCCCACGACTCACTGTTCTTTGCCAACTGTTCTTTTGAAAACGGAGAGGCATGCGCGCTCCTCGCCGGTCCATACAGCGTAAGCATGCACAAGGGAACGCTCATGATCGGTTGCCAGACAGCATTCATGAACGCGGGGTCTTCTACCAACCAGAGCAACCACATGTATAAGCTGGGGCCCGTACATTGGGGCGTCCTCGAACGGGGCGTCAAGACATCTTCCGGAGCTTACATCATGTTTGGTGCAAAGATCGGAGCGTTCTCAATGATAATGGGCGCCCACAAGACTCATCCTGATTCTTCCGATTTCCCGTTCTCATATCTTTTCGGTGACGAACGTGGCGCCACTGTTGTTGTTCCCGGGGCGATGCTGCGTTCTTGCGGACTCCTGCGCGACGAACAGAAATGGCCCACCCGCGACAGACGGCTCAAAAGGAAATTGCCTATGCATGACCGCATAACGTTCAACGTGCTCAACCCTTTCACGGTAGACAGCATGCTAAATGCGATAGACACAATCACCGGACTCCTCTCCCGACCTGCCGACGACGACTTATACCTGAGATACAAAGGGATGAAATTCACCCGCGCCGCACTGGAACGGGCGAAGACCTTATACACGGCGGCGATCTTCAAATATCTGTCGATGACTTTGCCCGAGCCGGTCATCCCCTCCTCCGACGGTGAAGCGGCGGAAGAATGGGTCGACATAGGAGGGCAGATCATTCCCCGCTCATATCTCGACAAGGCGATGAACTCAACCTCTCTCTATGATGTTGAAAAAATATTTGACGAGGCTTATTCCCAATATGACCGGCTTCAGATACAATGGATAGGCAGACGGTTCGGGAAATGGTGGAGACAACATCAGAACCGGATACCCATCGGGGCGGAACAGTTTGACGAAATGGTGGTGGAAGACCGCCAGGAATATTTGGAAAACCTCACCAGGGAGACACACATGCTCGACCTTTAATCAAAAAAAAACGTCTGCGGTAAAAAAAAAGCCGTAGACGCTTTTTTATTTGCACATAATCAAAAAAATAACTACCTTTGCAGCGCTTACGGGAGATTTCTCCCGCAAGAAAGAGAATTTACAACCCAATTTATTAACTTTTAATGACTGAATCTAAAGTTCAAACCCCTATTGAAGATTTCGATTGGGATGCCTATGCAAATGGCGAAACAGCTGGTTCGAAGAGCCGCGAGGAGCTTATAAACACCTATGACGAGTCTCTTAAGACAGCTAAAGACAATGAAGTGGTGACCGGCGTGGTTAAATCCATCTCAAAACGTGAAGTTCGTGTCGACATCGGCATGAAGTCAGACGCCATCATCCCTGTTTCTGAATTCCGCTACAATCCTGACCTCAAGGTCGGCGATGAAGTAGAGGTATTCATCGAGACGCTTGAAGACAAGAACGGTCAGCTTCGCCTTTCTCATAAGAAAGCTTGCCAGACCCGCAGCTGGGATCGTGTCAACCAGGCTCTCGAAAACGACGAGATCATCAAAGGCTATGTCAAATCTCGCACCAAAGGCGGTATGATCGTCGATGTGTTCGGCATCGAGGCGTTCCTCCCCGGATCTCAGATCGACGTGCGTCCTATCCGCGACTATGATGTGTTCGTCGACAAGACTATGGAATTCAAGGTTGTGAAAATCAACCAGGAATATAAGAATGTCGTTGTCTCTCACAAGGCTCTCATCGAGGCTGAGCTTGAGGCACAGAAGCGCGAAATCATCTCCAAACTCGAAAAAGGACAGGTGCTCGAAGGCAAAGTCAAGAACATCACTCCTTACGGTGTATTCGTTGACCTCGGCGGTGTTGACGGTCTCGTCCACATCACTGACCTCTCCTGGGGCAGGGTTTCCGATCCCCGCGAGGTTGTCGAGCTTGATCAGGATATCAAAGTCGTTATCCTTGACTTCGACAATGAGAAAAAACGTATCGCACTTGGTGTCAAGCAGCTCCTCCCCCATCCTTGGGACGCTCTCGACCAGACTATCAAAGTCGGTGACCACATCAAAGGCCGCGTAGTGGTGATGGCTGATTACGGTGCGTTCGTAGAAGTACAGCCCGGTGTGGAAGGTCTTATCCACGTTTCAGAAATGTCTTGGAGCCAGCACCTCCGCAGCGCTCAGGACTTCCTCAAAGTGGGCGACGAGGTAGAGGCTGTGGTTCTTACCCTTGACCGCGACGACCGCAAGATGAGCCTTGGCATCAAGCAGCTCAAGAAAGATCCCTGGGAGAATATCGAGGAGAAATACGCAATCGGATCCCGCCACACCGCCAAAGTTCGCAACTTTACAAACTTCGGCGTGTTTGTTGAGATTGAAGAGGGCGTAGACGGTCTCATCCATATCTCCGATCTTTCCTGGACAAAGAAGATCAAACACCCCTCTGAGTTTACTCAGGTAGGCAACGACATCGAAGTTCAGGTACTTGAGATAGACAAAGACAACCGTCGTCTCTCTCTCGGTCACAAGCAGCTTGAGGAGAATCCCTGGGATGTATTCGAGACAATCTTCACAGTCGGCTCTATCCACGAAGGCACAATCACAGAGGTTATGGACAAAGGTGCCGTTATCGCCCTTGAATATGGCGTTGAAGGCTTCGCTACTCCCAAACATCTCGTGAAAGAAGACGGCACTCAGGCTAAACTTGACGAGAAGCTCAACTTCAAGGTGATCGAATTCAACAAAGACAGCAAACGCATCATCCTTTCTCACAGCCGTATCGCTGAAGACGCCAACAAAACTGAGGCTCGTCCTCAGCGTCCCGCTGCCAAAAAGCCCCGTCGTGAAGAAGAGGCTGTGGCAACTCCGGCTATCGAAAAGACAACTCTCGGCGATCTCGGAGCTCTCCAGGCGCTCAAAGAGCAGATGCAGAAAGAGGAACGTAAATAATCTTGTCCTTAGACTGCCGGCTACATTAGCCTGCAAAATTCATAAAAAAATGGGAAACCTTCTGTTTCCCATTTTTTTTTTGTAATTTTACCGACAAATCGGCATTCCCGTATCGCCATAACGGCATGATCCGGAAGAATGCTAAAGAATCTCTGACCGATGAAACGCATAATCCTGACATTCGCCACCATAGCAGCCATGTCCCTGGGAGCCGGATTCCGGACCTCGGCGGCAATAAAAGGCTGGGAATACGGAAAAATGGATTTACGAGAGACTCGACAGGTCTTAAAAAACTCGGATATAGAAATTCGTACAGCTCCCGCACTGATTATCGTCACCACCGCCCAGCCCGTAAGAATAAAAGTATTCACGATTCTCGGACGATTGGTATCTGACGAAACCCTGAAGCCCGGAACATCCCGTCTCAATATGGAATCTTCCGGTGTATACATAGTCAAGGTAGGTGAGCTTACATGCAAAGTGGCTATCTAATTTCTCACAATTATAAACAATACAGATATGAAAGCACCGGAAATAGACTGGAGCAATCTTTCGTTCAGCTACATCAAGACAGATTGCAACGTGAGATGCACATACAAAGACGGCAAATGGGGAGAAATCGAAATATCTGATTCCGAATATTTTCCTATCCACATAGCGGCATCTTGTCTCCATTACGGGCAGGAAGCTTTTGAGGGTCTCAAAGCATTCAGAGGCAATGACGGCAAAGTGCGCGTGTTCCGCATGGACGAAAACGCGAAACGCTTTATACGCTCTGCGGAAGGACTTAAAATGCAACCGCTGCCTGAAGAGATCTTCTGCGAGATGGTCCGGAAGGTCGTCAGGCTTAACGAGCGTTTCGTGCCCCCATACGGCACCGGAGCCTCCCTCTATATTCGCCCTCTGGAAATCGGCATATCACCACGTGTAGGAGTAAGTCCTGCCAATGAATACACCGTCATAATGCTCGTCACTCCCGTTGGCCCCTATTTCAAAGAAGGTTTCAAACCTACAAAGGTGTGCATAAGCCGTGAATATGACCGCGTGGCGCCGAAAGGCACGGGATCAATCAAAGCAGGCGGCAACTATGGAGCGTCGCTCGTGGCAGGCGAGAAAGCTCACGAGCTCGGATACTCTGTAATGCTCTACCTTGATCCTAAAGAGAAAAAATATATCGACGAATGCGGAGCTGCGAATTTCTTCGGTATAAAGGAAAACCGCTACATCACTCCTGCCAGTGAGTCGATTTTACCCTCCATCACCAACAAAAGTCTGCGTCAGCTTGCAAAAGACATGGGTATGATTGTGGAAGAACGTCACGTTCCCCTTGAAGAACTTGACTCTTTTGATGAGATCGCCGCATGTGGCACAGCCGCCGTTTGCTCTCCGGTCTCCGAAGTAGACGATCTTGATACCGGCAAAAAATACATAATTTCCAAAGACGGCGAAGCCGGTCCGGTCACAACCGCCCTATACAACAAGCTCCGCGCCATTCAGTATGGTGATGAACCTGACACTCACGGATGGTGTGAAATAATTGATTGATCTGCCAATAATGACAGAATACATAACCGGATACTCCGTAGAAGCTTCTCACCCATGACGGATATTAAAGAGATATTCTCGAAATACTATTCCGGAAACGACACGCTCCTCGCCATTGTCACTCTTCATTCGGAGTGCGTGGCGAGGAAAGCTGTTGACTGCGCCAAGGCTTCCGGACTTGACATCGACCTTGCGTTCATACATGAAGCCGCCATGCTCCACGACATCGGAGTGATCGCTTGCGACGCACCTTCCATACATTGCCATGGCTCCCTACCCTACATCTGTCATGGGATAGCCGGAAGGGAAATGCTTGAGAAAGCCGGACTCCCCCTCCATGCCCTTGTCTGCGAAAGACACACCGGAGCCGGGCTGACCGTCGAAGACATTGTCCGGCAAAATCTGCCGCTTCCGCACAGAGACATGCTCCCGCTGTCTCCAGAAGAGAAAGCTATATGTTACGCCGACAAGTTTTTTTCAAAATCCGGCGACCTCACAAAAGAAAAACCTCTTGATAAAGTGATACGTCAAATGGAGATTCATGGCAAAGACTCATTGCAAAGATTTCTCGCACTGCATGAAATTTTCGGCAAGCATAAAGTCCACTCTCTCTGAAATCCATATTTTTGAAGCTGTGAGAACAGCCCGCTGAAACGTTCTCACATATATTGACTTTTCACATTACATCAACTCCTTTTTAGCATTTTTAAATATATATTTTGCAATTTATTGCTAACTTTGCAGCTGCAACGACAACAACTTGTCTTAATTGAGACGGATTTTCCTATATATCATCGCATTGACCTGTTTAGGTCTTGCAATCGCGCAAAAGGCTGCCGTTCCTGGAAAAAGATTGACAGGCTCCGCGTCACCCTCTGTCGACACAACAGGGGTCAACCGTTTTGTACCCATCGATTCCATCTCATTTTCCTCTGACTCTATTAGTATAAAAAACGATTCGGTATTCTTCGGATATGATTCAGTATTGAGCGTCACCGACTCGATCACAGGGATCACCACACCCGAAGATTCCACTTACACGGCGC
Source organism: uncultured Porphyromonadaceae bacterium (assembly GCA_947174235.1). Lineage (GTDB taxonomy): Bacteria > Bacteroidota > Bacteroidia > Bacteroidales > Muribaculaceae > Lepagella. The sequence continues at coordinate 17,509 of CAMWID010000045.1, forward strand.
GGAGAGGGAACGCCGTGCCCCAGGATTCATCGCGCACTATCCTGTCAAGGATCAACCGCGACAAGACTGACCTTGAGTTTGCTGTCGATTTTTCTGCAAAAGACTCACTCGTGATGCAAGGGCAAAACAACGCTTACCTCTATGGAGACGGCAACGTGGAATATGGCAGTTTCAAGCTCAATTCCCAGGAAATAAGAATGGAGCTTGACAAATCAACTGTCTATGCCACCGGTGTCGTCGATTCAACGGGGACTCTTGTGGGATCTCCGGTATTTAAAGACGGGAAAGATGAATACGAGTCGAAGGAGATGACTTATAACTTCAAGACCGAACGCGGATTCATCACAGACGTAATCACTGAACAAGGAGAAGGATACCTCACGGGCGGCGCATCAAAAAAAATGGACGATGGCTCGTTTTTCATCGCAAACGGCAAATACACCACATGCGACGACCACGAACATCCACACTTCTATTTCAATGTCACCAAAGGGAAAATGGTCCCCAACAAGAATATAGTGACCGGACCCGCGTATATGGTGCTTGCCGACGTGCCACTGCCCATCGCATTGCCGTTCGGATACTTCCCTTTCACAAAAGATTACTCAAGCGGAATAATATTCCCGACTTTCGGCGAAGACTACAACCGAGGATTCTATCTGCGTGACGGTGGATACTATTTTGCCATATCCGATTACGTGGATCTCGCCATCAGAGGGGAGATATACACAAAAGGATCCTGGGGGCTTTCAGGCCACTCATCATACGTGAAACGCTACCGGTTCAGGGGAAATTTCGACTTTTCATACCTGACCACAATTTACGGAGACAAAGGAAGTCCGGATTATTCAAAACAGACAAACTTCCAGGTGATATGGAGCCATTCCCAAGACACAAAGGCAAACCCAAACATGAACTTTTCCGCCTCCGTCAACTTCGCCACATCCGGATACTCCAGAAATGACCTCAACTCCTATTACAACTCTTCCTTTACCGAAAACACAAAATCTTCTACCGTCAACCTCACATACCGGTTCCCGGGAACCAAATGGAGCCTTTCCACTACCGCCAACATATCTCAGCGTACACAAGACTCCACCCTCGCGGTCTCTTTCCCGAATCTTAACGTGACACTGTCTCAGGTCACACCGTTCAAGAGAAAGAAATCTGTGGGCGGGGAAAGATGGTATGAAAAAATACGCCTTTCCTATACCGGACAGTTTCAGAACTCCCTCACCGCACAACAGGACGAGTTTTTCAAGAAGAGCCTTATAAAAGACTGGAAAAACGGCATGAGGCACTCCCTCCCGGTGTCAGCCACTTTCTCTCTTTTCAAATACATCAACATCTCTCCCTCCATATCGATGAACGACCGTATGTATACCTCAAAAATCCGTCGCCAATGGGACCCTCAGGCATCCCGCGAAGTGGCGGACACCACCTACGGATTCTATAATATTTTTGACTTCAACGCCTCCCTCTCTTTCGACACCAAGATTTATGGCTTCTGGAAGCCGATGAAGTTTCTCGGAGACAAAGTCCAGATGATACGCCACGTCATAACACCGACAGTATCGTTGTCGGGAGCTCCTGACTTCTCCGACCCGATGTGGGGCGTATGGGGTTCTTACGACTATGTCGACAACCAGGGTATCGCCCAGACAAAGAAATACAATTACTTCTCCCATGGCATCTTCGGATCGCCGTCGCAAGGGAAATCAGGCGTAGTGTCGCTCAGCCTTGCCAACAACCTCGAGATGAAAGTAAAAAGCGACAAAGACTCCACAGGAATGAAAAAGGTGTCGCTTATTGAAAATTTCACGATAAGCCAGAGCTACAACTTTGCCGCCGACTCCATGAACTGGAGCAATGTCAACACCTCTATCCTGCTACGCCTCGTAAAGAATTTCAATCTCAACCTTTCCGCCACTTGGGATCCTTACACTTACAGACTTTCTCCATCCGGCACTCCGGTCAGAGTCAATGTACCCCGCTGGAAAGCCGGGAAAGGATGGGTGCGACTGTCCTCTACAGGCACATCTTTCTCATACACCCTCAACAACCAAACATTCAAGAAGAAGAAAGATGACAAAAACAACAACAATAACAACGGGAACAATAACGGAGATGGCGACGACACGCCATTTGACGGGCAGGAAGGGAACGAGGCCGACAACTTCGACGACTACGGCGACCTGAAACGCAAACGCCGCCAGGAAGCGAAACAGGAGGCAGCCTCAGCCGATGCAGACGGCTATGCAAAATGGGAATGTCCGTGGAGCCTCACTTTCAACTATTCCGTAAACTATGGTTACGGCGCGTTCGACTACGACAGACTCGAATACAAGGGGAAGTGGACGCAGAACCTTTCTTTCTCCGGCAACATACGTCCGACTACCAACTGGAACTTTTCTTTCTCCGCATCCTATAATTTCGATCTCAAACAGATCGCATATATGAACTGTTCCATTTCACGCGACCTACATTGCTTCACCATGTCGGCATCGTTCGTTCCGTTCGGGCCTTACAAATCCTATAATTTCCATATCGCGGTGAAGTCTTCCCTTCTGAAAGACCTTAAATACGACAAACGCTCATCCCAGACCAACGGCATACAATGGTATTAAGAACGAGTCCATGAGCCACGCCACACACCGCAAGAATCATCACGTGTCCCGAACTGACGTGCCATGGCGTATGCAGACAGCGGATTAGGATTAGGAGGATTAGGAGCCATTATAATTTGGAAAATTCACACACATTTATTACTTTTGTAAAAAATTAGGCAGTGATGGCTCAACCTCTTATTCCACTCCTACAGACGCTCGACAGCAAAATCAACGATCTGTCCGCTGTGCATCAACGGCTTCATGCCCGTATTGATTCACTGGAAGAAGAGAACCGCAATCTGCGTGCCGAACTTGAAGAGACACGCGCAAGACTGCGTCAGGCGCAGACTGACGCGCAGTTTCTTACAATGTCCCACCGTCTCGCAGCGTCACCGGACACCATCATAAGCACCCGGCGCCGCATTGCCCGATTGATTCGCACCGTCGACAAATGCATCTCCATGCTTAAGGAGGAATGACGATGAAGAATTCTGATCTTGTAAAAATGACATTAATCATAGGCGGCGAGCACATTCCGCTCACCGTCCCGTTCGACCGTCAGGACGCGATGCGCGACGCTGAAAAAGCAGTCTCGCAACTATACGACAAATGGCGGTCGGAAAGGCTTACCCGATCTGACAAGGAAGTGATGGCTATGGTAGCTCATCAGTTCGCATATCTGTATCAGGGCCTTCTCGCTAAATATGAACAGGCGATAGATATGGCGGCGTACTGCGACATGCGCCTTTCTGAAATCATCAGGAATGAAAAGGACAAAGGCTTCTGACCTATGTCAATTGTTATTTCTTACCTACAGATCTAAATTCATCAGACAAAATTCTCCATTGCATAAGACGGCGACTGTATTCAGGAATAATATCATTCCGGAATACGGATTTATATATATTACGCAATGTTTAATACCTTAAATAACTGATAACAACTTAATAGATTAATAACTGATAACAACTTATAGATGCAATGGATACAGCAATATGGATCATAATCGCAGCCGCTGCGGCAGTCGCGGGATATGTCTTGGCAACTGTCTTGTCGAAACGCAACGCACGTTCGGCTGCAAATATCATTCTTGATGACGCCCGCAGGGAAGCGGATGTTGTCAAAGAGAAAAAAATCCTTAAAGCGAAAGAAGAGGAAATGAAGATCCTCTCAGAAGCGGAAAGGACAGCAACGCAGAAAATCCAAAAGGCTCAGGCTTCGGAAAACCGCTCTCGCCAACGCGAGCAACAACTAAACCAGCAACAGGGCGAGCTCTCCAGAAGAAAGAAGGAACTTGACTCTGCGAAAGCCTCTCTTGACGCACGTGAAAATCAGGTCAATTCAAGAAGCGAGGAAGTGGAACAGATGTTACGCACCGCCCAGGAAGAACTCGAACGCATATCGGGTCTCTCTGCGGAAGAGGCGAAAGAAAAGCTCGTCGAGTCTCTAAAGGACGAGGCTAAATCAGCGGCGGCAGGATATATCAACGACATCATGGACGACGCGAAACTCACTGCCTCTAAAGAAGCCAAGAAGATAGTCATCCAGTCAATTCAGAGGGTCGCCACCGAAACCGCCGTAGAAAACTCCGTCACAGTGTTCCATATCGACAACGATGAGATAAAAGGACGCATCATAGGAAGGGAAGGAAGAAATATTCGCGCGCTTGAGGCTGCCACAGGCATTGAAATCATCGTAGACGATACTCCCGAGGCAATCGTGCTTTCGGGGTTCGACCCGGTGCGACGTGAGATCGCACGCCTTGCTTTGCACCAGCTCGTGGTGGACGGGCGCATTCATCCCGCCCGCATCGAAGAGGTGGTGGCGAAAGTAAGAAAACAAGTGGAGGAAGAGATCATTGAGACCGGAAAACGCACGGCAATAGACCTCGGCATACACGGACTCCATCCGGAACTTATCCGAATGGTCGGCAAAATGAAATACCGTTCGTCATACGGACAAAATCTCCTTCAACATTCACGTGAGACAGCCAACCTTTGTGCCGTGATGGCTTCCGAACTGGGACTCAACCCTAAGAAAGCGCGCCGTGCGGGTCTGCTCCACGACATAGGCAAAGTGCCCGATGACGAGCCGGAACTCCCCCACGCCCTTCTCGGCATGAAGCTTGCTGAAAAATACAAAGAAAAACCCGAGATATGCAACGCCATAGGAGCTCACCATGACGAAGTGGAACAGACATCTCTGCTCGCGCCGATAGTCCAGGTCTGCGACGCCATTTCCGGCGCGCGACCGGGTGCACGCCGTGAGATTGTGGAAGCATATATCAAACGCCTGAACGACCTGGAACAGCTCGCCCTGTCTTATCCCGGAGTGCTTAAGACTTATGCCATACAGGCAGGTCGCGAGTTGCGCGTGATAGTAGGTGCCGACAAGATAACAGATGAAGAGACCGACAAGCTCTCAAATGAGATCGCACGCAAGATCCAGGACGAGATGACATATCCGGGGCAAGTGAAGATCACTGTCATCCGTGAGACACGCGCCGTAGCGTTCGCCAAATAATGAACCCTCTGTTTTTCCCGAACAATATGGAAGAAAAAGAAAGAGGTGTGTTTTCGAGCGGATGCCCGGGATGCCGGAGACGGGGTGCATGCGCCGGATGCTCGCGCAGGGAGCCGCGTGGCAAATTGTTTGCCACGGACTGGCTCGCCGACCTGCCGGGCATCGATCCCAAGGGTGTAGTGGAGGTGATGTTTAAGAACACACGTGTCGGCTTTTATTCAAACCCCTCCGCCTTACCGTTGAAGATCGGAGATATTGTGGCGGTAGAGGCATCTCCCGGCCATGACATAGGCAGGGTCACGATGATCGGTCCCCTTGTGGCGATGCAGATGAAAAAAGCCGGAATAAAACCGGCTTCGGAACTCAAGAAAGTTTTTCGTATAGCACGTCAGTCTGACATCGACAAATTCGAGGAGGCTCGCGCAAAAGAACACTCCACGATGATCAAGGCAAGATCAATAGCAGAAGAGCTGGGGCTTGCCATGAAAATCGGAGATGTGGAATATCAGGGAGACGGAGGGAAAGCTATTTTCTATTATATAGCTGACGAACGTGTCGATTTCCGCAAACTGATACGGGTCCTTGCCGACACATTCAAGGTGAGGATAGAGATGAAACAGATAGGAGCCCGCCAGGAAGCGGGAAGAATCGGCGGGATTGGTCCATGCGGACGTCCTTTGTGCTGTTCGTCTTGGATGAGCAAGTTCGTATCCGTCGGCACCGGTTCCGCGCGTCTGCAAGATCTCTCCATGAATCCCCAGAAGCTTGCCGGGCAATGCGCAAAACTCAAATGTTGCCTCAACTTTGAAGTGGATGCCTATGCGGAGGCGCAAAAACAGCTCCCTCCGAAAGATGTGACTCTTGAGACAAAAGATTGCACATACTTTTATTTCAAGCCGGACATCCTTGCCAGGACTATAGCTTATTCAACAGACAAGAACATACCCGCCAACCTTGTGACCATACCTGCATCCCGTGCGTTTGAGATAATCGCGCTCAACAAGCAGGGAATAAAGGTGGATTCCCTTAATCCGGAATCGACAGACGGACAGGTAAGCGAATATGGCGACATAATCGGACAGGATAGCCTGACAAGGTTTGACAAAAACCGCAAGAAGAAAAAAAAGAAAAAGAAGCCGGGCGACGTTCAGGAAGCCCTTCCCCAGGAGCGTTCCCAAAAGAAACCGCCGATGCCTAAGCCTGCCAGACCTTCGAATGATTCAAGAGGTGAAGCGGAGCGGCATGGTGCCGACAGGCAGCCGTCAAGACAGCCGCAGGATCGTGTCCCGAGAACTAAAAAGAGAAACAAACAGAAACCTCGACAGGAAAATTGATCACCCCGTTGAATCACATTTATATCCATAAGATGGCAATGAACTGTATTTTCTCAAAGACAATATCCATCCCCTCCGCATCCGTGATACGACGGGGGGGATGGATGCTCTTTTCTATAGTGGCATTCTCATTTATCTCCGTCTCATGCCTTGACAACGCGGGTGTGGAATATTCAGTTTTTGCTGAAACCGGTGATAACGGCATTCCTGAAGGTTGGGAGTATGAATTTTCTCCCGTACCCGCCGACTCCGCCTCCCTGGGGTCAGTGCCATATGATCTTATACTTGTGGTCAGATACGCTTCCTCCTGCAAGTTGAAAGAGCTGCCTCTCGATATTGAAGAGTTTTCACTTTCCCAGGAAAAACCGGATTCTCTTAAAGTGAACATCGGGCTGTTCGACAACAGCGATGAACCAGTTGGAAGAGGTAATTATTCTATATATGAGACTTCCGACACACTACGCCGGGGCATGACGGTTCCGGAAGGATACACCGTGTCCGTATCCTCCCCTCTCAGTGAAAAAGAGACCGGAGGAATAAGGGCGATAGGAATAATATTGTCACGTACCGGAAGTTCAAAAAGAATCAATCTGTTTAAATTATGAAATTACTGAGTGAAGATCTTGTATCAGATATAGGACTCCGCATGGAGTCGGTAAGGAATCATATGCGCGGCATGCATATGGACGCGCTACTTGTCGCATCAAACGCAAACATATTTTATACCACGGGAAGATTCTTCCGGGGATATGTATACATCCCTCTTGAAGGGAAACCTGTATGGTTTGTAGTAAGACCCCAAACATTCGAAGAGCAGGAAAACGTGATCGCGATCAGAAAACCTGAGCTTATAACAGAAGAATTAAAGAGACTCGGTATCCCGGCTCCACGTGTCATCGGATTTGAATATGATGACCTGACTTGGTCTGACGCCTCCCGCCTGCAGGCAGTTTTCCCCGACAGTTCTCACGTCAACGGATCAGGGATTTTGCGTGCCGCCCGTATGGTCAAGACTCCTTGGGAAATCAGTCAGATGCGGTTTGACGGGATACATCAGTCGGAAGTATATCGGCGTGTGTCCAAATGCTACAAGGAAGATATGACTGATGTGGAATTCCAGATCGAGATAGAACGCATATTGCGCCTTGAAGGCTGCCTCGGATATATCCGCACGTCAGGAAACCTTATGGAGATCAACATGGGATCCGTCATTGCCGGAGACAACGCCGATGCCCCCGGACCATATGAATTTACGATGGGAGGATCGGGCGTTGATCCGTCGCTCCCTGTCGGTGCCAACGGAACGACAATCCACCGTGGAGAGACTGTTATGGTAGACGTGTGCGGAGCATTCAACGGCTATCAGACAGACATGACCCGTGTATGGAGATTAGGAGAAATTCCCGAATTGGCTTACCGTGCCCATGAATGTTCCCGCAACATCCTGAGAGAATGTGAAAAAATCGGGGTACCGGGAACAAAAGTAGCCGATCTGTATGACAAGGCTGTGGCAATCGCTGCCAACGAAGGTCTCGGACAATATTTCATGGGACACAACCAGCAGGCACCCTTTATAGGCCATGGCGTTGGGATTCAGCTTAACGAGCTTCCGGTGGTCACATCAAGAAGCCGTGACTGCTTCAAAGAAAACATGACGATTGCCCTGGAGCCTAAATTCGTGATCCCACATGTAGGTGCCGTCGGTATTGAGAACACTTACGTCGTCACCCCCGCCGGGCTGGAATGTATCACCGTATTTCCTGAGGAGATTCAGGAACTTTGACACACCGCACGAAATCCGTGATTATTTGACCAACAGTGAGCGGACATGGCGACATGTCATGTCCTCAGAATAAAAATACATTGATGAATCTCAAAGAAGATCTTAAAAATCCAATATTTGCGACCATCGGTGCCATCGCCGATTCCTTAAACAGGGAAGTCTACACAGTCGGAGGCTTCGTCAGGGATATTTTTCTTGACCGTCCGTCAAAAGATTATGATTTCGTGACTGTAGGTTCGGGTATAGAACTCGCGGAAGCCGTGGCACGCAGTCTCGGTCCTAAAGCCCATTTGTCGGTATTTCCGAATTACGGCACCGCCCAAGTGAAATTCAGGGATCTCGAACTTGAATTCGTAGGAGCGAGGAAAGAATCATACAATCGCGGTTCGCGCAATCCGATTGTGGAAGACGGCACTCTTGAAGATGACATGCGGCGAAGGGATTTTACCATCAACGCCATGGCAATATCGCTCAATGCGGCATCTTTCGGAGAATTGCTTGATCCTTTTGACGGTCTTGCCGATCTTCACACCGGCACGATAAAAACTCCTCTCGATCCAGACATCACATTCTCCGACGATCCTTTGCGCATGCTGCGTGCCATAAGGTTCGCGACACAGCTTTACAAACCCGGCGAAGACAGCAACAGCGAAAGAGGAGACTCCTTCAGGATTGCGCCGGAGACGTTCTCCGCCATTCGAAGGAACGCCGCAAGAATGGAAATAATCACACGGGAACGTATCAACGACGAGCTATCAAAAATAATGAAGGCTGCCAAGCCATCCGTTGGCTGGCGACTACTGGATATGGCAGGGCTGCTTCAATATGTGTTTCCCTCGCTTATACCATTGAAAGGTGTCGAAATGAAAGAAGGCAAAGGGCATAAGGACAACTTCTATCACACCATTCAGGTCGTAGACAACGTGGCGGCACGCTCCGACAACGAATGGCTGAGATGGGCGGCGCTTCTTCACGACATAGCTAAACCGACTACCAAAAGATACGATCCCAAATTGGGATGGACATTCCATAACCACAATTTTGTGGGAGAGAAAATGATTCCACGCATATTCAGGAAAATGAAACTTCCGCTCAATGAGAAAATGAAATATGTGTCGAAACTTGTCGGACTTCACATGCGCCCCCAGTCTGTAGGCGAGGAAGGTGTGTCTGACTCAGCAGTCAGAAGAATGCTTACTGATGCCGGAAACGATGTGGAAGATCTGATGATCCTTGCAGAAAGCGATATCACATCCAAACAGCCTGACAAGGTACGGCGCCAACTGGAAGGATTCAAGAAGCTGCGGGAAAGAATGCAATGTGTTCAGGATGCTGATGCCTTGCGTAATTGGAAAAATCCTGTTGATGGCAACGAAATAATGGAAAGATTGGGAATTGCCCCGGGGCCAGAGATCGCCCGCCTCAAAGAAATTGTAAAGGAGGCTATTATCGAAGGTCACATACCTTACGATCACGACGCGGCATGGCAATACCTGCTTGACAACAGATAATCTTGGACATAACACAAACGAGTGCGGCACGCAATTTTTATTGCGTGCCGCACTCGTTTGTGAAGCTAATATCACAAGCTTGCGATAAAACACGAAATATGCGCATTATTGAATGTATGAACATCACTTTAGCACGTCGGATTGCGTACTATTGTATCGCACAAATAATTTATGCGTTGACTATATATTATAAATTGATTAATTTTCAAATAGAATTCGATACAATAAAAAAGAGCCGTAGTGAAATACTACGGCTCTTTTTTATTGTATCGAATTCCGAATTAATCTTCGTTCAGATTTACGCGCTTGAAGGAAACAACTGTAAGACCCTTCTCTACGCCAGAAAGGAACTGCGCAACAGTTTCCTTGGGTTCCTGAACATAAGCCTGCTCAAGAAGACAGTTCTCCTTATAGAATTTGCTGATACGACCCTTTACGATGTTCTCGATCATCTGGGCAGGCATGTTAGCAGCCTTCGCCTCGGCAGCCTCTTTCATGATCTGACGACCCTTCTCGGCATCTTCAGCTGTGATCCAGCCCTTGGTCATATTGCTTTCGATGTGGTCTTCAGAATCGAAGTGGTTGGGATTGAGTCCTGCCTTACGGAGAGCTGCCTCCTGTGCTTTCTGAATCTGCTCCTGCTTGGTTTTTTCGATAGCAACAGCCTTCTCCTGCTCGATGATGGCGGGATCGACATCAGCGGGGCTGACAGCTACAGGATTCATTGAAGCTATCTGCATGCAGATCTCACGACCAACCTGAGGATCTATACCCTCGAGGTTGAAGCCCACGATAGCAGCGAGCTTGTCGTTGAAATGCTTGTAAGCAGATACTGTGGGAGCCTCGATCCACTGATAATCGCCGAGCTCCATCTTCTCACCGGTCTTACCGATCTCATCTGTGATGTTCTCCTCTACAGTACGCCCGTTAATCGTGAGAGCCTTCACTTCATCAAGAGTCTTGGCGGAAGCCTCTACAGCCGCGTCAAGGATAGCCTTGGTGAGCGCACGGAAAGATTCATTCTTAGCCACGAAGTCAGTCTCACACTTGAGAGCTACGATAGCGGCGAAACCGGGTTTTACTCCGCTGAGGACACAACCTTCGGCAGCCTCGCGGTCTTCACGCTTAGCAGCCACAGCCTGACCCTTCTTACGGATGATTTCGATAGCTGCGTCGATGTCGCCGTTAGTCTCGGCGAGAGCGTTCTTGCAGTCCATCATACCTGCGCCGGTCATGTGGCGCAGTTTTTTGATATCTTCAATAGATACAGCCATTGTCTTGTCTTGATTAAAAAATTATTCGGCAGTCTCTGCCACGACTTCAGTCTGCTCCTCAACTGCGGGAGCAGCCTGCTGAGCTGACTTGGCGCCATCGTTGCGACGTACGCGGCGGCGCTTGGGTGCCTCTCCGTCTTCTTTATCATCAGCAGCGTCAAGCTTCTCTACCTTACGCTCCTCAAGACCCTCTGCCATAGCCCCGCATACAGCTTCAAGGATAAGTTCGATGCTCTTTGAAGCGTCGTCGTTGGCAGGGATAACGAAGTCGACATTCTCAGGATTTGAGTTGGTATCAACAATACCGAACACAGGTATACCGAGACGGTTTGCCTCTGCTACAGCGATGTGCTCTTTCATTACGTCAACTACGAAAAGTGCGCTCGGAAGACGTGAAAGATCAGCTATTGAACCGAGGTTCTTCTCAAGTTTGGCACGCTGACGGGTGATCTGAAGCTTTTCGCGCTTTGAAAGGTTGTCGAAAGTGCCATCTTTAGTCATCTTGTCGATGGTGGTCATTTTCTTGACAGCCTTGCGGATAGTAGGGAAGTTGGTGAGCATACCGCCGGGCCAACGTTCGATTACGTAAGGCATGCCTACGGAAGCCGCTTTGTTGGCGATAGCTTCCTTAGCCTGCTTTTTAGTTGCTACGAAGAGCACCTTTCTTCCGCTCTTTGCAATCTGCTTAAGAGCATTTGCAGCCTCTTCGATCTTGGCGGCTGTCTTATAGAGGTCGATGATGTGGATACCGTTGCGCTCCATGAAAATGTAAGGAGCCATAGCGGGATTCCATTTACGCTTGAGGTGACCGAAGTGACAGCCTGCCTCGAGAAGTCGGTCAAAAGTGGGTGTTGCCATTTTTGTGTTGTTCTTTGTGAGCTTTTACGCTCGGGTGTTTACTTTCTTTTAAAATTTCTTTAGAAATCCAATCCGACGGTAGGAAAATTTTCGGACGCTTATACCCGATAAAATATCATCCGGCGGATTTAGATACTAAACAGAATGTCTTTGCAAAACCTTGAAACGCATTAACGTTTGGAGAACTGGAAGCGTTTGCGGGCTTTGGGCTGACCGGGTTTCTTACGCTCTACGGCACGCGGGTCGCGGGTCATGAAGCCTTCCGCACGGAGAGCGGATTTATCCTCGGGATTGATCTTTACAAGCGCACGCGCGATAGCGAGACGAAGTGCCTCTGCCTGACCTTTGTAACCGCCACCGTCAAGATGTGCCACGATATCATATTTTTCAGCTACCTCAAGCTTGTTGAGCGGCTGCTTTACAACATACTGGAGAATAGAAGAGGGGAAATAAACGTCAAGGGGACGCTTGTCGATAACGATGTTACCGGTGCCCTCGGTGAGATATACTCTCGCTACGGCTGCTTTACGACGGCCAATTGCATTAACTTTTTCCATCTTCTTCTATTATTTCACTTTGTTGATATCGATTACTTGGGGATTGTTTGCCTCATGACCGTGCTCCGGACCATTGTAGACATAGAGGTTGTTGAGCTGAGCTGCACCGAGAGAACCTTTCGGAAGCATACCCTTCACAACCTTGATGAAGAGGGGATGACGACCTGCCTTGACTGTCTTCTTGAAAGACTTTGCCATGAGATCAGCGGGAGTGAACACGCGCTGTCCGCCGGGATAGCCGGTATAACGGAGATATTCTCTCTTGGTCATCTTGTCGCCGTTAAGAATCACCTTGTCAGCGTTGATGATGATAACATTATCACCGCAATCAAGATTCGGTGTGAAGTCAGGTTTGTTCTTGCCGCGAAGAATTTTTGCCACTTTTGAGCAAAGTCGACCAAGAACCTGGTCAGTTGCGTCGATTACCACCCACTTCTTTTCGATTGTAGAGGGAGTGGCAGACTGAGTCTTGTAACTTAATGTATCCACTTTGGATGTAAAATTAAAAAGATTATAAATGTTTAAGCGAAAGGATAATACTTTTCACTATCAGTCCGTCCCAACGAAATTTGCGATGCTTGAAAGGCCTGAAATCTCACATCGCCGAGGCAGGACGGTAAACAATTTGGATATAATCGGCTCGCAAAATTACAAAAAATCTATGACATAGCAAAATAAAAAAACTTTACGAATGATAAATATCACGAAATTATAAAAAAACTGATTACCGCCGGAAGTTTATATTGTCGACACGGACAGCGGCGCGATAAGGGGTGACTTCCCACAACCTCATGTCCGGACATAAAAAAAGATCCGACAGTCTTGACGACCATCGGATCTCTAAGGCGGCGATTACCTGCTCTCCCGCTTTCCCAATTGTCAACACGGTCAGCGGCGAGATAAGG
>CAMWID010000046.1 GCA_947174235.1 uncultured Porphyromonadaceae bacterium
GACTCGAAAATATTCTCTAAATCTTAACATAAGTCAAAAGTAAACATACTCTTAGTCGTGATTAGAACCGATGCACCAAATATTTGTGTAAATCCATAGTATGGTAATCAAACATGCCAAAGGCATGTCTCTACATCCTTTTGTTATAGGAGTAATACATTTAGCCGGCAAATAAAGCGATTTGCTTTGCAAATACACAAAAAAACACGGCTTCCGGATGTGAACGGAAGCCGTGTTTCTACGTGTTTCTATAAGCTGTGTCTTATAGGGTAGGATTATCAGAGTATGATCTTTTTCCTGTCTTTCCCACATTTGATGATGTATATTCCGTGTGCGGGAGAAGAGAAGGTGGCGGTGCCTGATGAGGATGCCTTGAGGTGTGCGACGTGTTCTCCGGAAGAGGTAAAAATATCTATGTCAGAGAATGCGGGAAGTCCGGCTATGTTTGCCTCCATACCTGAGACAGCAACCGAAAATCCCTCGTAGGATATTTCGCTGACGGAAGATGATTCATATCCGTTGATCTCGAGGGAGATCGGGAGGGCATATGGTTGACGGGGAGAGATTGTGACAAGGGCTTTTTCTCCATCCGCATTGGCACGGATTTCTACGGGTATGTCCCCGGAGCTGTTCCTTTCTCCCAATATGACGGATATATTGTCGTTTGTTGAAGATACGTTGATTTCGGGATCCCACAGGGAGCCGGCGTTTTCCGCGTGAATGAAGCCGAAGACACTTCTTCCGGAGGAAAGATCGGTCAGATCGCCGGATTCAATCTCGAATGATATTTCCGAAGCGAGCACATAAGTATTGATGCCGTAGTTTGCAAATACTGCAAATTGTTTTTCTGTATTCTCCGGTAGAACATAGACATGGCAGTCTTCGGCAGCTGAGGCGTTCAGCGCAATCGCGAGTGCCGATGGAGAAAATGCGTCGGAACGGACTACAATACCTTCCGGGGAAGCCATTGAAAACGACTGACCGGCTATGGAGGTGAGAGGAACGGTCACACCGTTGACTGTCGCTATTTCCGGAATGTCCAACACGCCGGAATAAGGGTCGGATTCCGGACGACCCGGAATCTCCGCCGCAGTGGCACGCGGAGTGATATACGCCTGCCCGTCATTGCCGATACCTACGAACAGATTTTCAACAAGGTCATCCTCTTTCCAGATCCTTACCGCCACTGGTAGTGACAAGGGGGCTTCGGTATATGTGTCAAACACCTGAAGATAATAATGTCCTGCCTTGAGGTATGAACCGTCGGTAGAGAAATCAAATTTGCTATAGCTAAGCCTTTTTGTTTCACCGGCGCTCATGACTCTGTCAGAACCGGAGACAGTCTTGAGAGTCACAGGATCTATGGGACGGTCAATCAATTGTATGGCGGGTTTCATAGATGCGGATTCTGTCTTCGAGGAATTTACATAATTCACGTATAATTTCTGAGAAGAGAAATCCATGTTCTCGTAGCAATTGGCAGGGAGTTCGACCGCAGAGACATATATATCACCATGTGTGAAGGTCGTGACAGAGACAGGGATATTGTCGGATATAGGATTTTTTCCGTCAAACACAGATAATATGTAATTTCCTGAAGCCGCCGGAAGGTTTGAGCCAATACTTACGGACAATGCACGCCTGTAAGGAATCATAGCCTTAAAATCGCCTGAAGAAACAATTGATCCGCTGTCTGCATCTGTGAATGTAAAAGAAAGTTTACCGTCGAAATCTCCGTCAGAATTGTTGGCTATGATCATTTCCACAGGGTTGCCGGTGCCGTCGCTCCAAGTAAACATTTCTCGTGATGCGAGATCAAGCACTGTCAGATCGTTGACCGGATGCCGGGGATCGATGGGAGATAAAGATGAGTCGGCACCGAGATATACAGATACGTATGCCGGACCGTTCTCGACAGGGATCTCTTCCCAACCCATTGTTGATGTCGTGTATACTGGATAAAGCCGGTATGCGCCTTCTTCGAGAGTCTTGAGTTCGTCGGCGGGGAAAGGAATGGAGAAGTTGCGTATATCCTGGTTTTCCCCATATTGCAGACTATTTTTACCCCTTATGTATCCACCCATAGTCATTTCAGGGAGTGAAGATTTGACAATCAGAGAAAAACTGTTGTCAGCTTCGGAGACAGCCTTGATTCCGAAAGATATATCATGGCTGAACATGCTGTTGTGTGTTAGCCAGCTTGAAATATTTATAGCATTATCTGATGAAAGGGAGAGAGGACCTGTGGCGTCGAGAGAAACAAAAGCTTCCACTTCGTCCTGTGCGGGCGGCTGTATTCCGATCACAGCCGCCTGCTGACTGTTGTACCCTCCCTCGTAAGATCCGGTACCCTGATCTGTAGGGTTTAGTGCCGTCAATACGAAATACCCGTCAGACTCACCTCCCCATCCCCAGTTGAAATGGAAAAAGTTGTTACCCAGATAGCCGTCTACGATAAACGAATGTCCCCCCTCCGAGGCATATCCTTCGTATTGCACGGGTCTTCCTTGGGCGAGTTCGTCATACAACATCTGTTCCCATTCGGAAAAAGAGTAATTGTTGCGGCTCACATATCTCGCCATTCCGTCGTATCCGAAATAATATATAAGAGCTTCGGGGACATAAAACATGTAAGCCCCGCTTTCCGATGTGTTATAGAACATATCTGTTGCCACACCGCAAGCATACATAAGTGTGGCTACAGCATTTTGCTGTTCGGTAGAAGATTTGGTCCCGTAGGTATCAGCCATGTTCTCCCAGTCGAATTTTGTCTGGCTGAAATCAAATTCAGCGGATATTCCGTTTCTGGAGAAGCTCCAGGAGCCTGATCCGTAATCCTGAGGCCACTGATGATAGTTCATGATCTGTGCCATTGCAGTGGCGGTACATCCGGTAGGTGCAGTTGCAGCTCTGATTCTTGGACAAAGTTTATTGTAGGGATTACCCTGGTTCCATTTGGTTTTGATCAGAGGTTCTATCTGACGTCTTCCGTTTCCCGCTGTCGGATAAGAATCATGTCTTGATTGGGCGGAAGAAGCGACGGATGCAATTTCCCGGGCATATCCCTCGAGCCATAACTTCATATTGTCAGGGATATTGTCTATATTAAAGTCTCCCTGATCGACGTATCCCAAAACGGGAATGCAAGAATCGTCAGCGGATATTATAGCATATCCGTCGCCTTCTCCGTAGTTGAAGACATAGAATGCCGGTGATTCTGATATCAGAGTTTTGCCCTGGTATACGAGCTGCGGGGATACAGATCCGTCCGGAGATCTGTATCCGGCGGCGGCACGTGTGGGGATTATTGAATTTCGGAAGGACTCCGCCTGCTTCAAGGCGGTTTCCGGGGTTACAATATCCGCAAAGACGGGAATAATGCCTCCTGAGGATATAAGGGTTGACACAATAAAAAATCTCAGATGTTTCATAGGTCAGATAATAAGGTAAAACGAATAATGGTTTTTCAAAATTAATAAAAAACAGCAATAAATTCAAATATAGTATGGTAAACGGTTAAAAATGTTTGGTCAGCATAACGCCCCTCAAAATCGGCAATGGATTTTGAGGGGCGTCAGTGGCGGTCAGTAGGCTGTTTCAGTCAAGACATGCGTCAAGAGCCTCGGTAATTGCGGCGCGGTCAAGCCTCTGTCCTATGAATACGATTTTTTGCATTCTATCGCCATATTCAGGATCCCAGTCACGCATGAGACCAGGTTCGGAGGCGAGCATTCTCTGGAGTTCTTCCTCGGGAGCGGTGGCATACCATTGTCCGGCTTCTGTCAGTTTTTTCTGCACACCTGCCTGCTCAAACAGATAAGACATGTCGGGATTGTCGTTGAAATAGCAGATTCCTTTTGCGCGGATAATATTCTTTGGCCATTTTTTTGCAACAAACCAGTCGAACTTGTTAAGATCAAACGGTTTACGGCGGTAATACACGAAAGTGCCTATGCCGTATTCCTCAGCCTCTCCTTCCCCGTGATGGTGGTGATGATGGCAGTGGCATACTCCGTGTTCGTGGTCGCAGTGTGAATGGTCTTCTTCTTCATTGTCATCCTCATGATCGTGATTGCACTCATGGTCATGGACATGGTCATGATGATGCCCATGTTCTTCATCGTGATGATGGTGATGATGTTCATTTTCCTCTTGCTCGATTTCATCAAGAGGCTTTTCGATCTCCTGAATCCAGGTGGCGGCGGTCACGGTTTTTTCGAAATTGAACAGGTGGGTGTCGAGAAGTTTGTCGAGATCGACGTCGCAATAATCAGCTTCAATGATTTCAGCTTTAGGCTGGAGGGCGCGTATCACTTTCCTGATATGTGCTGCCTCTTTAGAAGTGACTTCCGATATCTTGTTAAGGATTATGATATTGCAAAATTCGATCTGCTGGATTACAAGGCTTTCGATATCCTCTTCTCCGATTTTTGGAGAAGTAAGGCGGTCTCCTGATTCAAATTCACTTTTCAGGCGTAGTGCATCTACCACGGTGACGATGCAGTCGAGCACGGGAACTCCTTCCCTGCAAAGATTTGGCGCCATACCCGGCATGGAGCAGATGGTCTGTGCGATTGGTTCCGGCTCACAGATTCCGCTTGCCTCTATCACGATATAGTCGAATCCCCCTTTGACAAGATCAGACATCTGTTGCATGAGATCCATCTTTAGGGTGCAGCATATACATCCGTTCTGGAGCGCCACAAGGCTTTCGTCGTCACCGCCTACGACGCCACCTTTGGCGATGAGGTCCGCGTCTATATTTACCTCGCCGATATCATTGACAATGACGGCGAATTTAATACCTTTCTTATTTGATAGAATCCTGTTGAGAAGAGTGGTCTTGCCGCTGCCGAGATAGCCGGTCAGCAGAAGCACCGGGGTCGTTTTGGTTGGCATGATTTTTTGTGTTTGTATGTTTTAGGTTTTTTTATGTTGTCTGTGCTCACTTCGTTTGCACCACAGTCAGGATTTGAATGCGGGCGGGAAGGGGTGATTGTTATGGGGCGGCTGACAAATATTTTGCAACCTCCGATTTAATAACGTTTGTGTGGGTGAATTTGGTAAGTGGATATTGAAAAAAGGATGATGATAAGATATGAAAAAACGGGAAGCGCTCATGCTTCCCGTTTTTAGCCGAGCTGCAGGCAGCACGGCACGGTCAAGGTGATGGGTGAATGATGAATCATTCATCATTCATCATTCACCATTTATAATTCATAATTCATAATTCATAATTCATAATTCATAATTCATAATTCATAATTTATCATTCATTTTTATCATTGTTCGTCAGAAGCTTACCTGAAGCATTGCCTGAAGACGGTTGTCGTGGGCTTGAGAACGGTCGAAGTCAACTCGTCTGCCGTAGATATATTCGAGACCTACCTGTACGATGGGATTTACTTGCCAGAACACATTCCCAAGTATGTATTGGGCATATTTGTAACCTGTCTTCCAAGGCACGGAAGAATCGGCGTATGAATCGGCATATGTCCGGACGTGGCTGTATATGGCGGTACAGAATACTGACGGTGAGAAGTTGTATTGCAGTGCTCCGAAGGCACCCCATGCTTTTACGGCATCGAGACGGGAAGCATTGTCAGGGTCGGGCATAAGATCCATGCCGGTTCCTCCGAGATCCTGTATATAGCTGGCGATACCTTTGCCGTATACCGCCTGATAATAAGCTGACAGTCCGCCTGCCACAGGGGTCATTCCGCTTGCCTTTACGCCCCAGCCTACGCGGTCAATGTTCTTTCCGGCTGTCTCGTTGCGATAATAAAGGTTTCTCACGATACCCGAAAACCTCAGCCAGCCTTTTCCGTCTGACCATGAGCGCTGGATATAGAAAGGTATGTCGGGTACTCTTTGCGTTACTGTGGCGGTATGCGTGGCGTTGGTGAACGAATTTGCCGGCATGTCGATACCTATACCCGCTTTCCATTCCTTTTTTGTGCCGAAAGGATGTTCATAGTAGATATTGCCGTGTATCTGGCATGTGAAAGCGTTTGGTCCTTCATAATCGATAGTGGCGGGAGACGCTGACGCATCGGTAAAAAGAGAATAGTTATAACCGGCAGTGAATCCTCGATATTTCAGATACGCGAGCTGAAGGCTCGGAGCGTAGCCGGAGCCAAGAAAGTTTATCGACACATATGCGCCGAGCTGGTTTTTGGATCCGGGCAGGGCTACAACGTTAAGATATATGTTGCTTTGCTGTGCGCTGAAACGGAATTCCCCACCGTTTCCGGGAGCGTTGTCCATGGGTATGGCGGATGTGGTGAACATATTGTCGTTAGATATCGGGCTTCCGAAATCGTAGAGCGCGACAGCCTTTATATTGGCGCCTATACCCATATAGTATTTCCCTTCCTTTCCATGAACCGCGAATCTCGGGACATCCGGGGTGCCCTTGATTTTAGGCGCGTTTTCATGAAGGGTGATGTGGATGTCGGTCGAATCCTTGTATTCAACCATCTTGACCGAAATTTCGTCTTCATTGTCTGAACCATAATACTGGGCTGCCGCATCGGGAGTGCAAACCGACGCCGCCGCGAGCAATGAGGCGGAGAATAAGTAAGTGTTTTTCATAAGAACAGTCTGTTATAAAGTTATAAAAGTGAAAAGGTGACTTTATTTGCTTGAATTTTCGTTGTCCATTGAGAACGCGAAGTTGTCTCGTTTGATCCATGTCAGGACAGTGAACGCCACGAGCAGCACGAAACATACTATGAAAGCGAATCCTGTGACTTTCCCGGCGTTGAAAAGCACCCGGAAGAAATCGATGATGAACGGTGCGAGCACTATCGCCAGATAATTGGCGGAGAGCACGAGCGCGAGCGAGAGAGTGGCTTTGTTTTCGGAAGCCACGGCGAGACTCGCCTTGTCATAAAGGATAGGCTGGCAGATGCCATATCCGAGTCCTGCGAGTGCGGCTCCGACACACAATGTCCAGCTCGCGGGCAGGAATGCGAAAAGACCTATGCCTATGGTCATGAATAAGGCTGAATACAGGAAACAATTTCTTTTGAGGTACTTCACAAACCATGTGAGCGTGTAGCCCGGCAGGAAAATAAACAGGAAATAGATGGCAGTGATCGTTCCGGTAAGGGAATCGCTCCATCCTTTTTTCTCGATAAGGAACGGGCAATAATAGGATATGCTTATCGTGGCGAACGTGATGAAGAAATACACTCCGATGAGAGCAATTATCCTTCCTATGTAGAATCCGTCTTTTATGGATTGGTTTGCTGCCGACGGTTTTGTGACCGCTCCTTTTTCAGGAACGTCGGGCGACGAACATTTCTCGGAAGTGTCGCATCCGTCGTCTGGTGCGTTTGTCTGGTAAAGATCCTGCTTAGGCACGTTTTTGAGCCAGAAAGACAGCACGAGAGGGATGATGCCTACAAGATACACGGCAAACGGCAGGTGCCAGTTGCCATGGCAGAGCCATCCGACCGCGAATGTGGCGACCATCACGGTGGTATTGGAGATTCCTGACTGGATACCCATCTCCTTAAGGCGATAAGATCCGCAGAAAGTGTCGGCTATAAGTCCTGTCGAAAATGGGATGAGCAGACCTGCCCCGCATCCTATAAGGCAGCTGATGATAATGAGCTGTCCCATGCTTTTCGCAAAGAGGTATGCTATGGCACTCGCGCAGAATAGGATAAGCGCGGCGACTACAATCCTGATCTTATGCCTTGCCAGAGAGAGCTTTCCCGAAAGGAGTACAAACGGGATTATCAGAAGATTCGGAAGCACCGTGAGGAGCTGGTCTTCTATCTGGGTTGTGCCCGGAAAAACTTTATGAAGAGTACCGAGCATAGGAGTGATCGCAAGTCCCGGAAGATTTACGACAAGCGAGATAGACATGATGGCGCAGAAGGTCATCAATGTAATTGGTTTTTTGCCTGTCTTTATCATAAATGTCTAATATTGTGGAAGCCGGAACCGACTAACCGTGGAATTGAATGTGGAAGCCCGGAAAATCCGGGCTTCCGATATTTATTGCTTTCCGGGAGTGTCTTGTATGTTCGCCCGATTCTTGGTGTCAGCCCCGTCGGCTGCCTGCATGGCAGGTTTGTTGATGGAGGTGGCATGAGAGAGCAACGCCTGTGCGTGCGCGGGAACTGCCTCAGCGTTTTCAGCGGCAAATTCCTCAGCTGCTTTCTGACGCAATTGGGCGGCTCCGGGGGAGTTGTCCCAATGGAACGGTACGAAATCAGTGCCCATAGAATCCCAGGACTCTTTCTTGAAACTCAATATGATGAACGGGAGCACTACAAATACGACGGTGCCGATTATCAGGACACTGAACCAAACAGCGTTTGATCCCATCTCTATCTGGTTCGGAGGGAAGAAACTGAATATGAAGGCAAGGAGCGATCCGAGGAATCCTACTCCGGCGATAAGCCACATAACGCCGTTGCCGGTTTTGCCAAGGCGATACGGACGCGGCGCGTTTTTCATTGAATAACGCAACCTGATCGCTGCGGCGAACATAAGAAGATAGGCGATGAGGTAAAGGATACAAGTAAGCTGAGAAAGGATCTGATAGAAACTTTCCACTGACGGCATGATCACCATGAGGAATGCGAGGATTGTCACTACTGTTCCCTGCACGTAGAGAATGTTTTTCTGTACACCATTCTTGTTGGTACGCTGGAAGAACTTCGGGAGGTAGCCCGCCTGTCC
This sequence comes from uncultured Porphyromonadaceae bacterium, assembly GCA_947174235.1. GTDB lineage: Bacteria > Bacteroidota > Bacteroidia > Bacteroidales > Muribaculaceae > Lepagella. The sequence continues at coordinate 8,701 of CAMWID010000046.1, forward strand.
GACCGCGAAAATACCTTTGGAAGGACCTGCGACCCATGTGAGCACACCGGCGAGCACACCGAAGGCGAGGGCTATCGCTATGACAGGAGAAAGCCATTTGATATGCAGCGCGGTAAAGTAGTTGTCAAACCCTACAAGCAGACTCTGCACAAGATTTATGTCTTTGGCGGGGATTATCACACCCAGGGCATATGTGCCGAGGATGAAAATAGCCACGGTGGCGATAGCGCCGACGATCACCGCCTTAGGATAATTGACCGTAGGATTTTTGACTTCACGCACGTGGACACCGCTCATTTCCATTCCCGCATAGAAAAGGAATATCGAGACGGCGAGGACTATATTGTTGAAGTTGGAGAAATCCGGGATAAAGCTGCCGTGCCAGTCCATCTGCGATTTTCCACCTGTGGCAAGATAGATGACGCCGCATACCACAAGGATGCAGACAGGGATGATGGTTCCGACCAGACCTCCGATCTTGGAGACCTTTCCAACCCATCCCATACCTTTGAGGGAAATGATGGTGGCGAGCCAATATATCGCCAGCACCACTACAATGGTGTAGTATTTGTTGGCGGCGAGATGGGTGTCATAAATATGATCCATTCCGATGAAGGCAAGAGACACGGCTCCGAAAGTAAGGACGGTAGGATACCATATCGTGCTTTCTATCCATTGCATCCATATCCCAAGAAACCCGAATTTATCGCCGAATGCCTCGCCGACCCATCGGAACATACCGCCTTGTTGATACGGGAACATGGCGGCGAGCTCCGCAGCCACGAGAGATACAGGCACAAGAAATATCAATGCGGCGAGGATGTAATAAAACGCCGAGCTTACGCCGTATTCAGCTTCCGCAGGAAGACCACGGAGCGACACGACAGCGACGATGTTCATTATGATAAGTGTGAACACCCCCATTTTGGCGGCTTGCTTCACCGTCGCTTTGTTTTGTACGGGAGAATTTGCCATAACAGTAAAAGTTTAAAAATTAATTTTATATCCGCTTCTTCACAAGGAAGATGCGGATTAATACAGGCAAGAGGGTTATATGGTCATCCCTCCACGATCGATACCTTGTCGCCGGAGAATATGCCGAGGTCAAGTTTCTGCATGAATTTCTTTATGGCGGTCTGGGCTTTTACAGAATTTCCGGCATCGTCAAGGGGAGGTGCGAATGCGGCTATGCCGAAAAGTCCCGGCATCACTCCCATTACACCGCCGCCTACGCCAGTCTTGGCAGGTATGCCGGATGTGAAGAGCCAGTCGCCGGTGTGCTGGTAGAATCCCACGGAGGCTATCAGGGTGACGGTCTTTGATGCGATCTCCTTGTCACACACCTGTTTTCCGGAGACGGGATTCAACCCTCCGTTGGCGAGGGTGGCACCCATTACGGCAAGCTGAGAAGAGGTTATACCGAGAGAACATTGACGGGTGTAGAGATCAAGGCTCATATCCACCTCGTCGTATATCCTGTTGTAGTTTTTCAGAAGCCAGGAGATGGCACGATTATTGAAATTCGTGGCGGTCTCGCTCTCATAAAGTTCATCAAGCAGCACAGGATCGGAAGCGCAGAGGTCGGATATGTTTCCGGTGATCGCTTTCCATTTTTCAGCGGGATCTCCCTGTGGAGCGACCATCGAACATGCCGTGATGGCTCCGGCGTTGACGAGAGGGGTGGAGGGATGGTCGTTCTCAAGCAGGATGGCGAAAATAGAGTTGAAAGGGAGTCCGGTGGCGTCCGCCCCTATCTGGCGCAGGACTCCGTCGGGGGTGTGCTGGATCATGGCGAGCACGGCTGTCGGGACCTTGGACACAGATTCGATGCCGAACTTATATTGAGTGTCGCCGAAATTGAAACATGTCCCGTCTGTCAGAGTTACGCTGAGACCGAAGAGGTCAGGGTCAACATTGGCGAGATAGGGTATATAGTTGGCGTTGAGACCGCCTTTCACATCCTTGGATTCTTCATAAGCCTCCCGCGCCGCCTTTTCAATCTGGGATACGGTTATTTTTCTTTCCATAATTAAAAATTTTAAGCGGAATCGGATATCCGAGAGGTATCCGGGTGAGTTAAATTTATGAAGGCGGCGGATAAGACATGTCGCCGACATACCATCCGCCGCCTTCTGTCAAGATTTCGATAATTCAGAATTAATGAGCTGTAATCCCCTGTCCGGGATCACGGTCATATTCATTTCCCCGTATGGTTGAAAGATTTGGTCACAAGGGGGATATTCTTTTCCATGGCGATACGCGTGGTCGTGGGGTATTCGAGTGCGTTGAGCTCGGCTACCGCCGCCTTGATGTCATGGAGCAGTTCGTCACACATGTCGCGGCTGAATCCTTGCTTGCAAAGGACACGCATCACTACCATGTCTTCAATATTTACAGGCATGGCGTATGCAGGCACCATCCATCCGTGCTGTGCGAGCTTGTCCTGAAGGTCGTAGAGTGTCCATTTTGCGTCCTTCTGCACCTCAGGCTTCATGAGCCATGTCACGATAGGATTGGGCACATCTTCCGAATACGGCACGAACTCCGGCATAGCGGAGATCTGCGCATGGAGATATTTCGCGATCTGCAGGGAATTGTACTGAACGTTCTTGTAGCCTTCGAACCCCAAGCGTATGAACTGATAGTATTGCCCGAGGATCTGAGCGGCGGGACGAGAATAGTTCAGACCTACCTGAGTCACCTCAGCGCCGAGATAATCCACCGTGAACGACATGTCGTCGGGAAGATATTGTTTGTCTTTCCATACCACCCAGCCGAGTCCCGGATATACAAGACCGAACTTGTGTCCGGAGGTGCTTATGGAGAGCACCCATTTAAGACGGAAGTCCCATTTCTTTTCAGGGAAGAGGAACGGCAGGATGAAACCACCTGTGGCGGCGTCGATATGAATGCAGACCTCGTTTCCGGTCTCGGCATTGTATTTGTCGATGGCGGCGTCAAGGGCTTCCACGTCATCGTTAAGACCGGTCCAGGTCACACCCTGTATGGCGACTACGGCGAATGTGTTTTCGTCACACATCTTGATAGCCTGGTCAATGTCGAGGGTTGTATGTTCCTTTGTAAGTGGCACCTGACGCATCTCGATATTCCACAAAGTGGCAAACTTCTCCCATACGACCTGATATGCGGAAGAAATTACAAAATTAGGTTTGTCATACGGCTTGCCGGCTTTCTTGCGTCGTTCGATCCAACGCTTCCATGCTGCGATTCCGCCGAGCATGCATGCTTCGGAAGAACCGATGGCAAGGGCGCCGGTCTTCCACTTTTTCTGTTCGGGAGTGTTCCAGAGGTTTGCGACGATGTTGATACATTTCTGACACATCACGGCAACACGCGGATACTCCGTCTCGTCAATGTAGTTGATGTTGATAGCCTCGTTCATCAGCTTTGTGGCATAGTCGTCCATGTAAGTGGTGACAAATGTGGCAAGGTTAAGCCTTGGCTGGGTCTGGGCGAAAGTCTCGTCCTTTACCATCTGATAGGCAACCTGAGGGGTAGTGGGTCCGTCAGGAATTTTTTCCACGGGGGCGGGCTGCAACATAGCGTCTTGTCCAAAAGCTTCGCTCTTGATATCGCCCTGGCGATAATTGGGATCAATCATAGTTAATAACAATTAAGGTGTTGTTTATAAATTGGGAATTAAAACTGCGCTCATTGACGACAATAGAGATCATTGCTGAAGCCATGGCCATTAATGGGAATGCGTCCTTATAATCCCGGATGATCTGATCATCTGATATAAAAACAGATTAAATGATAAATTGTTGGAAATCGGGATATGTTAAAAGTGAGAAATATGCAATTATTGTGTTTTGAAAGTTTGCTCGCCAATATTTGAGTGCATTCTGCCATTATTCGGCATAGTTGATTCCTTTTATTATAAGGAAATCCCATGATTCCTCAGGAAGGGATCATGGGATTTCAGATTGCTGTAGACATTTTGTCGCAGGTCTCCTGCTGTTGTACCCTGGCTTTATTATGTATTGATTTTACAAAGGAAGAATATGCTTGAAGCGGCTTCCTCAGTAGGATTCCTTTTCAGAGGGGAAATCCCCGCTTTTGACATCGGCGATGTAATTCTGCACGGCATCGGTCATGACATCCGCGAGATTGGCATATCTGCGGAGGAAACGAGGAGAAAATCCCTGGTTGATTCCGAGCATATCGTGCATTACGAGCACCTGTCCGTCTACTCCACCTCCGGCTCCAATGCCGATAATCGGAATGCTAACTTCTTTGGCGACACGTGCGGCAAGTTCAGCGGGAACTTTTTCAATCACGATGCCGAAGCATCCGATCTCGTCAAGCAATTTGGCGTCTTCTATAAGCTTGTTGGCTTCCTCTTCTTCTTTGGCGCGCACGTTGTATGTCCCGAATTTGTTGATGCTCTGCGGGGTGAGCCCGAGATGTCCCATCACAGGGATACCTGCGGAGAGTATTCTCTCTATTGATTCACGAATTTCAGCCCCTCCCTCCATTTTGACAGCCTCGGCATGACTTTCTTTCATGATTCGTATGGCAGAGGCGAGAGCTTCCATAGGGTTGCCCTGATATGTTCCGAAAGGCATGTCGCATACCACGAGAGCTCTCTTTGTGCCTTTGATCACGGATTTCGCGTGATATATCATCTGGTCGAGAGTTATAGGAAGTGTGGTCATGTTTCCAGCCATGACATTGGAGGCGGAATCTCCCACAAGGAGAACATCTATACCCGCCTCGTCAAGAATCTTTGCAGATGAAAAGTCGTAGGCTGTTAGCATAGATATTTTTTCACCACGCTGCTTCATTTCAATGAGGCGGCGTGTAGTCACTTTGCGTGTATTGTCAATTGTATTTGTCGACATAATAATGGCGCCTAAGGCGCGATTAGGTTTCGACTGCAAAGTTATCACTTTTTTTCGATAAGAAAAAACTATTGATTGTTAGGGCTGTCACCTGATCAGATGTCGGTGATCCTACCGGAAAGCAGACATGCTCCGGTGCTGTTTTCTTGAATAAAGAAAAAGAAAGGACGATCAAGTCTCACATGCTGTTCGCTTCCCGGCACCTTAAAAATTTCACAAATCAAATTAGTTTAAACAACTTCGGTAGTAGACATAGGCGATAAATATGTATAATAATTTTTTTTAATAAAAAAATATGTATATTTGTAAAATAATATTTTGATTAACCTAAAACCTATAACTATGCGGAAACTATTGTTATTTTTGGCGATTCTGTTGATGTCAATTCCTTTTCCGTGTGAGGGTTCTATATTAGCTAAGCTGACCGGCAATGAAAGCTGTCAGGATGCTGTTGGGGTCGGGTCTGCAGATGATACCATAGCCATTTATGATACGTTAGCATTTGTGCCGCCGGATTATCTGGGATTTGCGGAATCATCTCCATTAAGGGATCTTTCTAAATTGTTGAAATTTAAATCCTTTAAGGAGCTGAATTTTGTACAAAACCAGTCCCGTAGTGTTTCGGAATCCAAGTTTCAGTTAATAGTGGATATGGGAGGAAATATAATAGATTGTGTTTTATTGGAATCGAGCGATCTCTCAAAAGACAATACAGTCTTGAATTATCTGCCTAATTCGCGTTTATTTATTTCTCCCGGGAAATTGAATGGAACTCCGTGCTATTCAGTAGTGATAATGAGTCTTTGCTATTATAAAGGAGGTATGTCCCACAGAATGACCAGCTATCCTATACTGAAAACAGATGCGTTGCCGGAAGACGAATGATGCAGCGGAGATGTTGTCGGAACGCTAAATTTTAAGGAAAGCGGTCTAAAAAGATTGAGGCAATAAGCCGTTGCGCAGATATATTCGCATGATAGACTTCAGTTGTTTTGAACTGATAGCGGAATTTGTTAACTTTGCAGTCTGATAACAACAGAATTGCAGTAGACTGATAACAACCGCAAGACAATGGAATATAACCACCGCGAAATCGAACAACGCTGGCAGCAGTATTGGCGAGAAAACGAGATCTACCGGGCTACCGAGAAACCCGGGAAGAAAAAATTCTATGTGCTCGACATGTTCCCCTATCCGTCAGGAGCAGGACTTCATGTAGGCCATCCTCTCGGATATATAGCGAGCGATATCTATTCCCGCTTCAAACGTCAGCAGGGATTCAACGTGCTCCATCCCATGGGATATGACGCCTACGGTCTTCCCGCAGAGCAATATGCCATCCAGACAGGACAGCATCCGGAAAAGACAACAGTCACAAATATAGCACGCTATCGCGAACAGCTTGATAAAATAGGGTTCTCTTTTGATTGGAGCCGCGAGATCCGCACTTGTGATCCGGAATATTATAAATGGACACAATGGGCGTTTATCCGGATGTTTAATTCATACTATGATCTTGATGCCGACAAGGCTATGCCGATAGAAAACCTTGTGGCTCATTTTGAAAAGCATGGTACAGAAGGAGTGCATGCCGCATGCTCAAAGAATCTCGTATTCACTTCCGAGGAGTGGAAGGGATATTCGGAGAAAGAAAAGGCGGATGCCCTGATGAACTATCGCATAGCGTATCAGGGCGAGACAATGGTGAACTGGTGTGAGGCACTCGGCACGGTTCTCGCAAACGATGAGGTCACTGAGGGGGTCAGCGTCCGTGGCGGTCATCCCGTTGAGCAAAAGGTGATGAACCAATGGTGTCTCCGCGTATCAGCTTACGCTCCCCGTCTGCTTGCAGACCTTGACGGGCTGCAGTGGAGCGACTCCCTGAAAGAGACCCAGCGAAACTGGATAGGCAGGAGCGAAGGTGCCGAGATGCGTTTCCCGGTGGCAGGAAAGGATTTTGATCTCGAAATATTCACAACCCGTGCCGATACAAGTTTCGGCGTCACATTTATGGTTCTCGCACCTGAATCCAAATATGTGGAGATGGTCGTCACTCCGGAACAAAAGGAAGCGGTAGACAAATATCTCTCTGAGGTAAGCCACAAGACAGAACGCGAACGCCAGATAGAGAAGAAAGTTTCCGGTGTGTTTACAGGTGCATATGCCGTAAACCCTATTTCGGGCAAGGAAATTCCCATCTGGGTCAGCGATTATGTGCTCGCAGGTTATGGCACCGGCGCCATCATGGCTGTGCCTGCCCACGACTCTCGCGACTACGCATTCGCGCGTCATTTCGATCTTCCGGTCATTCCGCTTATCGAGGGTGCCGACGTAAGTGAGGAAAGCTTCGACGCCAAGGAAGGAAAGATGATCAATTCCGCCAACGACAGACTTGATCTCAACGGTCTTGATGTGAAGGAAGCAATTGCCAAGACAAAGAAATTTATTGAAGAAGCAGGGATCGGAAGGGTGAAGGTGAACTATCGCCTTCGTGACGCCATCTTCTCACGCCAGCGTTATTGGGGCGAACCGTTCCCTGTATATTACAAAGACGGTATCGCACATGTGATGGATGAGAGCGCACTTCCCCTCATGCTTCCCGAGGTTGATGCATATCTTCCCACGGCTACCGGTGAACCTCCGTTGGGTCGTGCGAAAAACTGGAAGACACCGGAAGGTTATCCTATAGAGCTTTGCACGATGCCCGGTTTCGCAGGGTCAAGCGCATACTATCTGCGTTATATGGATCCGCGCAACGACAAGGCTCTGGTAAGCAGGGAGGCGGATGAATACTGGCGCAATGTCGATCTATACGTCGGCGGCGCGGAACATGCCACCGGACACCTCATCTATTCGCGATTCTGGAACAAATTCCTCTTCGACCTCGGACTCGTGGTTGAGCCGGAACCGTTCAAGAAGCTCGTCAACCAGGGCATGATCCAGGGGAGAAGCAGCTTCGTATATAGGATAAAAGATACCAACACATTCGTCAGCAAGGGATTGAAAGATCAGTATGACACCGCTCCCATACGTGTCGACATCAGCATGGTCAGCAACGATGTGCTTGACATAGACCGTTTCCGCCAGTGGCGTCCCGAGTTTGCCGATGCAGAGTTTATTCTTGAAGACGGCAGATATAATTGCGGTTACGCGGTTGAAAAAATGTCGAAATCCATGTATAACGTGGTCAATCCGGACGATATTGTCGAACGTTATGGAGCCGACACATTGCGCCTTTACGAGATGTTCCTTGGTCCTATCGAGCAGTCCAAGCCTTGGGACACCAATGGTATAGACGGCGCCAACCGTTTCCTCAAGAAGCTGTGGGGACATTTCGGCAGGATCGACAAAGGCACGGAAACTCCGATGACCAAAGAGGAGTTGAAGACCATGCACAAGCTTATCAAGAAGGTGACGTCAGACATCGAGGGCTTCTCATTCAATACTTCAGTATCCGCCTTCATGGTGGCTCTCAACGAACTTACCTCACAGAAGTCGACCAACAGGGAGGCGATGGAGATATTCACACGTCTGATAGCTCCCTTCGCCCCACATATCGCCGAAGAATTCTGGCATGGACTCGGCAAAGAGGGTTCTGTGGTGGATGCCGAATGGCCCGAATATGACGAGGCGCACCTCAAGGAAGACAGCGTGAAATATCCGGTAAGTTTCAATGGAAAGACTCGCTTCATGATAGACGTCGCCGCCGACGCTTCCAAAGAAGATGTGGAGGCAGCCGCGCTTTCCGCTCCGGATGCGGAAAAATGGCTTGCCGGAAAGACACCGCGTCGTGTAATCGTGGTGCCAGGGAAGATAGTCAATATAGTGATCTGACACGCGAACAGTCAATGCCACAGCCACATCGGCTTTCCGACAGGCTCTCCGGCATGAAATACATCCGGCATCACGCCGGTCACAATAAAACGCACCGCCGGTGCGTTTTTTTTTTATGAAAAATGAATTGCCAAAGATAGTGTTCGCCACCAACAACGCACATAAGCTTGAGGAGGCGCGCGCACTCGCCGCCGGAAAGATGGAGATACTTTCACTTTCCGATATAGATTGTCATGACGATATCCCGGAGACCGCAGACTCCCTCGAAGGGAACGCCCTCATCAAAGCTCGCTGGGTAAAAGATAAATACGGATACGACTGCTTCGCCGACGACACCGGTCTTATGGTAGATGCCCTCGGGGGAGCCCCCGGAGTGTACAGCGCGCGTTTCGCCGGTCCGCAATGCGACGCTTCCGACAATATGGCTCTGCTTCTGGAAAGACTCAAAGGCGTGGCAGACCGGAAGGCTTGTTTCGTCACTGTGATCGCGTTGTCAAAAAACGGTGAAGAGCATCTTTTTACCGGAAAAGTAGAGGGTGAGATCGCCACAGAGCCCCATGGAGCCGGAGGTTTCGGCTATGACCCTGTCTTTATCGCCAGAGAATCGGGGCTTCCGTTCGCGGAGATGAGTCCTGAGGCAAAGAACGCCATATCACACCGTGGACGCGCCATGCGTCAGCTCATAGATTTCCTGAAATGAAGGTTCTGACAACGATTGCCATATCGTTTGCCGTCACGGCAGGCTGCGCGGCAGCCGACTGGAAGATTCACCCTACATTCGACGGAGAGATACTGCATCTTGTGGAAACTCCGGATTATACCTATTTCACAAGCAGGATCATGCCTGTCAATGATATGTATCCTGATCATCATTCCCTTTTCAGATATGAGAAGGGGAGTGGCGAGATCAGGGCGTTGTCAACATCGAATGTGCTTTCTGCCAATACCGTATCCACAATGGCTTATTGCGCGGAAAAAGGTTATCTTGCCGTGGTCTACACCAACTATGACATAGATCTTATTTATGATGACGGAAAAGTGGCGAATATCCCGGATTACCGCCTTGCTTCCATATCATATCCGAAAACGGTCAACTCTATAAATTTCTCTCCCGGGAATGACAGGATCTATCTCGCCACCGCTTTCGGCTACGTCGTCCTTAACGACAGAAAGCGCGAGATAGCCGAAAGCGGAATCTACGGCGAGTCTCTGACCTCGGTAGCGAGGGTTGGGGACAAGCTTCTTCTCCTTCACGGGAACAGACTTCTCGTCTCACCTGTGGAACAACGGGTGTCTTCCCTGTCAGATTTTGATATTGCCGGAGAGTATGACCGTCCTTTCTCGTTGACGACGTTGGGAGAAGACAAGGCACTGTTGCTTTCCTATGGGGGCGCTCCGCACGCCTTGAGGGAGCTGACTGTTTCCGGTGCGGATGTAAGCGCGGGAATTCCTGTAAATGACAGTTTTTATAATGTGACAGGAAATAAGAAAGGTGTGACCGTCACCACAGACGGCAGCCTGTACCAATTCCTGCCTGACGGCTCCTATACAATCTTGTCGCTGCCTGAAGAAGACAAAGGATTGCGTGCTGCATCTTATGATCTATCCGAGATCTGGCATGCCAAGCAGAGGTCGGGAATAAAGAGCTCACGAGTAAGTCAGGAAGGATTTGTGCCGACAAGGGGATATATAGCGCCAAATTCTCCGTCCCCGTTCATTTCCACCGGGATGTCGGTCCATCCTGAAGAGGGATTGCTTATACAGAATTTCGGGTTTGACTATAATCTTCAGAATATTTCCTCGGGAGTGTTTCTGCTGAGCGGTTATAAGGATGGAGAATGGACAAACTATTCCCCGGCATATACCAATCCGGTGCAAGGGGAAGTGATAAGACGTCCGTCAGGTTTTGCCATAGATCCGGATAATCCGGATTATGTCTACGTCTCGTCAGTACAGAACGGATTTGCCCGAATCAACATTCATGACGGCACCGATATCATACATTTTTCAAAACCTTCCGACGCGTCGAACCGCCTCCCGGGATTTGTGGAACTTGTTCCCGACCAGACCGGAGACAACGCATGGTCATGCCGGTTTTCCGCTCCGGAATTTGATTATGCGGGCAACCTTTGGATGTCGTATACGGATCTTGACAATCAAAATCCTCCGCGTCTGCATCTTTTATGTTGGGAATCTTCCGACAGGAGAGGTAGCGTGTCAGCCTCGGAACTGCATGCTCCTGGATTTCTTGAGGTGCCTGGGGTAAGTCCCACAAATACCGACCGGATTCTGCCGCTTACATATCGTACAAGAAGGAATATGTTGCTTTATTCCACCTGCAACAGCAACAACTATTTCGTGCTTATAGACACTGGGGGGACGCCATCGGATGCGTCTGACGACAAAGTCAGGATCGTAAACACGGTTTATGACCAGGATGGCAATTCCGTGACGGTCAAAAATGTGAGATGTCTTTGGGAGGATCCGCACACAGGCAATGTGTGGGTGGGACATTCCGGCGGAGTGTTTTATTTAAATCCTGACGATCTTATGAACGGCGACAACCGTGTGACAAAGATCAAGGTGGCACGCAACGACGGTACCAATCTTGCCGACTATCTGCTGAACGATGTGGTTGTCAACGGAATTACCGCCGACGGAAGCGGGCGTAAATGGTTCGCGACCGGAGGCGCCGGACTTGTATGCCTGTCGTCAGACAACCGTATAGTCGAAGAAGAGATAAGTTCCTCTCCGGGTGGATTGCCTGACGATATTGTGTATTGTCTCGGTTATATCCCCGCCTCGAACTCCATGATGGTATCTACGGCAGGTGGTATGGCGGAATATTTCCTACCCCCCTCGGCATCCTCCTCGCCGACATATGAAGTCAGGGCGTACCCTAATCCTGTACGTCCCGAGTTTATAGGCTATGTCACCGTTGACGGTCTCCCTTCGGAAGCGTTAGTGAAGATAGTAGACTCCTCAGGCAATCTTGTAAAAGAGTTGAGGGCATCCGGAGGCGAGGTGAAATGGGATGTCACCGGTTCTCAATTCAGGAGGGTAGGGAGCGGCGTGTATTTTGTCATGGCGTCAGGGATTGATTCGGAAAACGCTTATTCCTCAGTCGCAAAGATCCTTGTGATAAATTAACTCCCGACTAATGGCGATAGATCCCCAACCAGCAACTAAAACCAAAGACCAATGGGCAAAAATAAACTAAAAAAATTTGCGGATATGTCCACATTCAGATGTGCGCTCCAATATCCGCGTGAAGTCCTCCTCTCGCAGGGTTTTCCGTTTGTAGGCAAATGGAACGGAGAGTTTTTCAAAAATCCCGGTCCCGTTACCCTTGAATTGGGTTGCGGGAAAGGGGAGTATACCGTGGCGCTTGCCAAGGCTAATCCCGACCGTAACTATATCGGTGTAGACATCAAGGGAGCCAGGATGTGGAGCGGGGCAAAAGAAGTGGAGGAAAACGGCATCGGCAATGCCGGATTTCTTCGTGCCGAGATCGAGAATATCGACAAATTTTTCGCGCCCGGAGAGGTGGATGAGATCTGGATCACTTTCCCGGATCCCCAGATGCAGAAGACGCGTAAACGCCTCACTTCCGTAAGATTTCTTGAAATGTATGGAAAATTCTTAAAACAGGGAGGAGTGATCAACCTCAAGACTGATTCACCGTTCTTATATGAGTATACCCGGCGTCTGGCGGTTCTCAATAACTTTGAGATACTGACAATCACTGACGACCTTTACGGCAGCGGCATGGCAGATCCTGTAAGTTCCATCAAGACGTATTATGAGAGCCAGTGGCTGTCGAGGGGGAAGAAGATAAAGCTGATTTCCATGAGAGTGCCGGATTTCAGCGGACTTCAGGAACCTGACGCCTCCGACATAGAGAAAGACGATTACCGTGCCTATCCGAGGCATACGGTCCAAAAACAGGAAACCCAAAATCAGACAACAATATGACATTATATCCTAATCTTATACTCGATGCCCTGAAGAATGTGAAATATCCGGGCAATGGCAAGAACCTTGTCGAGAATGACATGGTGGAGGATGATATCCGCATAGACGGCAACAAGGTTACATTTTCATTGATCTTTGACAAGCCTACGGATCCTTTCGTGAAAAGCGTGGTGCGTTCGGCGGAGGCGGCGATCAAGGCATACATATCCCCTGAGGTGGATATCAAGGACAATATTGCCGTAAAATTTCGCAAACCTGTTGTGGATAAGCCGGTGAATCCACTTCCCGGAGTCAAAAATATAATAGGCATATCTTCCGGCAAGGGAGGTGTGGGGAAATCCACGGTAGCCGCCAATGTCGCGATCGCGCTCGCTGCAAAAGGTTACAAGGTCGGCTTGCTTGACGCCGATATTTTCGGACCCTCAGTCCCGAAGATGTTCGGTGTGGAAGATGAGCAGCTGTATATGGTCAATAAGGAAGGAAGAGACTGGATAGAGCCCGTCGAGAAATATGGGGTAAAGATGCTCAGCATCGGTTTTGTAGTAGACAGAGACAGCGCGGTGTTATGGCGTGGCGGCATGGCGAGCAACGCTCTCCGGCAGTTGATCACCGATGCCTGGTGGGGCGATCTTGATTATTTCCTTATCGATATGCCCCCGGGAACCAGCGATATTCATCTCACTCTTGTCCAGACATTGCCGATTACGGGAGTGGTAGTCGTATCAACACCTCAGGAGGTTGCGTTGGCTGACGCTCGCAAAGGTATAGCAATGTTCCGTGGTGACAAGGTGAACGTGCCCATCCTTGGAATCGTGGAAAATATGGCATGGTTCACTCCCGCCCCGCATCCCGATGAGAAGTATTATATCTTTGGCAACGGCGGTGCCGTGAAGCTTGCCGAAGAGTTGGGTGTGGATCTCTTGGCTCAGATTCCGTTGGTTGCCGATATCTGCACAAAGGCGGATTGCGGCGCTCCGACATCGACATTGTTGCTGCGGGAATCTGAAAGTGACCGCAATCCCGAAACGGAAGCGTTTTCATCGCTTGCCGATGCCGTCGTGGATGCGGTAGCTGTCCGCAACACCACACTCCCTCCCACATCGAAAGTGGAGACGCATTGATTCTTCTTCCTGGATTCATGAAAATGACGGGACAGTATAATACAGCACGGAAAAAATGGATCACCGTCGTGTCATTGGCGACGGTGATCCTTCTGTTATATTTATATGGCGCCTTTGACCCTGCAGACAATGAGATCGGAAAGTATTTCCCAAAGTGTCTTGTCAAGACACTTACCGGTCTTCAATGTCCTTCATGTGGAGTGCAGAGGGCTGCCCACTCGTTGCTTCAAGGTGATGTCATAGGTGCATTGTCACAAAATTGGTTTCTCATTTACTCTCTCAGTTATTTTATCTCCCTGATAATAACGAGAAATTATTCTTCAGATTCCCCATTAAGAAAATTTTTGTGGGGGAAGCGGGGCTGTCTGTTATATGTGTTTCTTTACTTCGCCTGGTTTATCCTCCGCAACCTCCTTGACATATGATTTTGAAACAAAACATAAGCACATAGGATTAAATAAACAGAAGGACATAAGTACATAAGTTTAAATAAACAGAAGGACATAAGGACATAAGTTTAAGTAAACATAAGGACATAAGGACATAAGTTTAAGTAAACATAAGGATATCGAATTAAATAAAACATGAAGATAGAAGTGTTTAAAGACATCTTTTATGTTCTTATGTCCTTTTGTTTATTTAAACTTATGTTCTTATGTCCTTATGTTTGATAAAATTACGTTCTTATGTTTGTATATAGACGTTTGATTGGGCGTAAACAACCGTGAAGTATTGGATTTTGTGCCAATGATATATAAAGATGTGTTTTGATTGACGGTTTGAGTGTCCACAACGAAATTTCTTTCTTTAATTCCGATGAAAAGTCAGGATCGTTTAAGTCGAACGCAGCCGAAGCAAGATAAAGGGATTTGGTATTGAATGTGTCAGACATATCTTTCTCACTGATTCCGTAATATTTGCCAAGTATCCGTGACATGCGGAGTGATTTCAGATAGAAATGTGCGGATTTCAATCTGTCGGAGCTGTTTGAGATGGAATCGCCTGCTATATTATATTTCAGAGTGACATCCGGATTGAAAGCCGCATCACCCTTGGACGCCAGGGCTGCGATTATCGGGACATCCTCGCATCCGAAAGCCGGGTTGCATACCATTTCAGGGGATTTTTGCATCACTTCTTCCAGATACTTTAGCCTGTAGACAGCCGAAGACAGAATATAAGGTAGGGAGTTTGTCCTGTTTAATGTTGTCTTCAGCAGCACATCTCCCTTAAATCCCGCTGGGCGTTTCCTCATCTCTGATTCGGCAGCATACGCTTGTCGCGAATCTCCGGTCCCGGTGTCAAAGATAATATAATCCGAATAGACCACATTAACTTCCGGACGGGACCCGAATATTTTCATGGCGTAAGCAAGCCTGGAGGTGCCGATCCATTCGTCATCGCCGGCACAATCGGATATGTATTCACCTTTGCAAGCCTTAAGACAACGGAAATAATTCCCTACAAGACCAAGATTAGGTTCTTCGGGAAGCAACCGAATTATATGAGGATAGCGGTCGGCATATTGGCGGCATATCTCGCGTGTCGAATCAGTGGACGCGTCATCACCTATTACGATCTCATATGGCACAGACTCATCTTGCCGGAGCACTGAATCCAGTGCCCTCGCGATACTCTTTTCCTGATTATAGCAGATTACGATTACCGAAACCATTATGCAGGTCAAGCGAAAGTGAAATTTTTTTTGCGCTGGCGTCTGCGCTGACATTTGAAAATGAAGTTGCCTATGGGGTGCCACAGAAGAAAGAAAGGCAACGCCCACCACAGACACACCGATCCCAATGCACGTGCCGCCTTGCGGTATAATATTATCTCAAATATATTAAGAATCGCCAGCAGTCCGCAAGCCACAATGAAGGGTATAAGATTAGGAAGGGAGACAACGGATGCCACAATTCCGAATGCCGTGGCTGCCCATTGCATGGCAGATCCGAAACCCGCCCTGAGGAATGGCATCTTCGGAAGCATGCGAGAAGTGAACTGGTATCTTTCCTTCAGGTCATTACGGATACGGTTGCCTGCTTCCCCATAATCGAAAGTGAGAATAGCGTCAGGAGCGATCATCACATCTGTGTTCGTACGGTTGGATATGTCGTTGATAAATAGATCGTCATCACCATTCATCAAATGAATTGTCTTTGAATATCCTTTCTGTTCAAAAAACAGATGTCGCCTGTAGGCGAGATTGAAACTGTCGCCCCTGTAAGGGTAATGGTTGATGGCGGCTCCAAGCCACTGACATGCGGTAAGAGTGGCGTCAAATTCCTTATACCATTTTCCCGCCCCGTGAAGATTGTCGAAATTAATATGTGCGTATCCGAGCACCACGTCAGTGCGGTCGGACCCGATAAATGGCTGCATCATAAGGCTGAGCCACTGTTGTGACGGTATGATGCAATTTGATGCAGTCGTCACGACCACATCCCCGTGAGCCGCCTTTATGCCTACTGTGAGGGCGAGCTTACGCCGGCTGAGGTTATGGGATTCCGGAGGAATGAACGTGACGTAAAGCCGGGTGGGATACTTTGACTGAAGTCTTTCAGCCAAAGAGGCAGACACGTCAAAACTCCCTTCATTCACCAATATTACCTCATAATCCGGATAGTCCTGATTCATGAGAAGCTCCAGATAGTCGCCAAGCGATTCCTCGTCGTTGAAGCAATAGACCACCACGGAAGCCTTTGGTACTTTTTCGTCGGGACTGAACGATACGAGCTTCGCTTCGCCGGTCTGCGACGCAGCCACGCGGGCGGTGCGGATAAACGGTATGAACCGTGCAAGAATGGCGAATATCGAGGTCACGCACAGAATGGCAAGGCAGATCCATGCCGCTTCATTGATTTCAGACCGGAATACCGCGTTTATGTCGAACTGGTACATGATAATTTAAAATTCAGAGAAAAAATGAGGTTTAAATACGATCCCCACGCGTAGACGTGAATGAAACTGGTTATAATCTATGAGATTTTCACCATATCCGTTGTAATATTGGGCGAAAAGGTTGAGGTTTGACTTTTCATGTACTTTCCAGCTTGCCTCGAAAATAGTGTTGAAATTGAGGTTCCATCCTTTCCTCTTTACAAGGGTGAGACCGAAATTGAATTTTTTGTTAGGAGTAGTGATAACCACACCACTTTGATATACTCCGCAATAATTAAGAATGTCTTTGTTGTTTCCTCCGTCGATTATGGGTATCCAGAATTTGGCGTGCACCATCAGCCATTCGTCGATAATCGTTGATCCATAGACAGAGATCCTGTTCCAGCTTCTGGAATCCTCTCCGTCTTTCCCGTTGCTCTCGTGTTCGACCAGAAGAGTCAGTTTCCCCATATATCGGTCTTTGCTGAAAAATGGTTTGCTCCATCCGATTCCGGGATTAAAATTGAGATCGTGCATGGGGAGCGATTCCTGGAAAACATTCCAGAAAGTTTTCTGCGTATACATAAGGAAAAGGAAAGAGTTCCAGGGGAGGACGGTGTCGGTGAGTCTGATGGCGAGAGAGATCTGGAATTTCACGTCGGAGTTGGTTGACGTCGGCTTCTGAAACGGTGCGGTACCCACTGTGAAGTAATTGTCTTTATACAATCCGAAATAGGGCCCATATTCAAGCTCATGTTTCAGGGAATCTACAAATTCCTTCTGATCTTCCACGGGTATGATTTGTGCGTCAGTGACTTGTGGAACAGTCACTGACAATATCAATAGTATGAATATAAAAATATTGCGATTCATAGTCTACAGGTGGAATGTGGAATCCATGCCTCTGTCAGGCATGCAGGGAGAAATATTTTGCAAAATTAATAAATCTCCTTTAAGTAGTATAACACAAAAATGGTCAATTGGTAGGATTGGTTATCTATTATTTCTATATTTTTTATAAATAAGTGCGCGTTCTTTAAAATGTCTGCGCCCCCTACGGTCCCGAAATTTTAAGGAACGAGCTCTAAACCTGCGGGGTGGTAAAAGCGTATTAAGTATATCCCCTCTGCTTGCGGTTTATATGATAAAAAAACGCGAAAGAGGTATATTTGGATAAGGGATATAAAATTAGTAACTTTGCATGCCAATGAGATGCTTTCGCACGATTGATTATTCTTGATGTCTGATCAGGGCGGAAGTCATAATGGAAGTTGTTCAGACAGCTTCATACATAAGCGGCATGCAATTATTGGCACACAGACCGTCCGGGATTTCCGGCGAAATGTTTTTGCAGCTGTTTGCGTGTTTGATCGGGATCCTTGTTAAAGGTCGAGAGTTCCCGAGTAATAAAAAGGAAACGAAAAAGGAAAAACAATATGTCAGCGGTAGCCACTTCAAATTCTGACAGGCTTAAAGAATTGGGCAACGCCAAGATATGGCGTCTGCTGTTGAAATACAGTCTTCCCGCCGTTGTCGGTACGGTGGTGATGGCGATATACAACATCATAGACTCCATCGTTATCGGTCACGCGATCGATGATCCGAATGTGGTGAGCGGTATAGCCGTCACTTTCCCGGTTATGAACCTTGCCACAGCCCTCGGTATGCTGATCGGTGCAGGAGCCGCTACAAGGGTAAGTATTGTCATGGGACAGGACAACAAGAGGCTCGCGGAAATTATATTGGGAAATTCCGTGCAGCTCACCGTCATCATAGGGGTGTGCTACATAACTCTTTTTGCCATTTTCCTTAATCCGATATTGAAGGTGTTCGGCGCGTCAGCCAACTCCTTACCGTATGCACGCGAATTTCTTCTGTGGGTGCTTCCGGGGATGGTGCTCATGAATCTTACATTCTCCTACAACAATGTCATGAGAGCGACAGGTTATCCCGGCAAGGCGATGTATACCAATCTGATAGGTGCATGTCTGAACGCGATACTCGCTCCATTGTTTCTTTTCGGCTTCAAATGGGGTATCAAAGGGGCGGCAATAGCCACGGATATCTCCATGGTGGTGACAGCAATATTCGTCATGTCGCATTTCTTTCAAAAGAAAAGCGTGCTTCATTTCAAGAAAGGTACATTCGCTTTCAATTGGACAGTCATAAAGTCGATCTTATATATCGGTATGGCGCCGTTTCTGATAAATGTGGCAGGCTCGTGCATAAACGCGATTGTCAATAATTCTCTTTTGAAATATGGTGGAGACAATGCCATAGCGGCGGTCGTGGTGTTCAACAGATTCGTGACCATATTTGTGATGATCGTGATAGGTATCTGCCAGGGGATGCAGCCCATATTGGGATACAATTATGGCGCCCGCCGACTGGAACGCCTTTTCGGCACTCTGAAGCTCGCTGCCATATGCGGACTGTGCGTCACGACCACGGGGAGCCTTTTCGGAGCGTTCAACCCTCGTCTCATAGCGTCGATGTTCATGCAGGATGAGGCACAGATAGAATGTGCCGTCAACTGTCTGCGTCTTACCACCATAGGATTTTGGATGGTAGGTTTCCAGATAGTAGGCACCAACTTTTTCCAATCGCTCGGTATGGCAGGTAAAGCGGTATTCCTTTCGCTCACCAGGCAGATCATATTCATGATTCCCATGCTGTTGATACTGCCTCCTTATTTCGGGTTGAACGGAGTGTGGGGCTGTTATCCCATATGCGATGTGGCGGCGACAACAATCACTTCAATAATGCTTATGTGGCAGATTAAAAAGATCAAAAGAGAAAACGCAAGCGAGGTTCCCGTATGATAGATTTTACCCCATTGGTGAGAGGTCGGTTTGTAAAAATTGCAGGAAGAACCGACTCATGGTCTCTCTCTTCCGACGACCTTCAGAAGAGAGTTCTTTCCAGACTCCTGTCTGGAGGCAAGAATTGTGACTATCTGCGTGGGTTCCGGTTGGGAGAGATTATAAATTCTCCCCGGATTTATGAGGATTATGTGTCGCGTGTGCCGCTTGTGGAATACGAGTCGCTCCGGCCGTTCGTCATGCGGATGATAAGAGGTGGGCGCGATGTGCTTTGGAGAGGCGTGTGTAGAGATTTCGCCCAGTCTTCAGGCACTTCGGGAGGCAAATCAAAATTTATTCCTGTCACCCGGGATTCATTGGCAGGCAATCATTACCGAGGGGGAGAGGATGTGGTGGCACATTATCTTCGGATGGTGCCTGAGAGCAAAATGTTTTCAGGAAAGGGTTTCATTCTTGGCGGATCTTTCTCCAATACCCTCGGAATAGCTCCCGGGAAGGTGCATATCGGAGATCTTAGCGCCACATTGATCAACAGGATAAACCCGCTTGTGAACTTTGTGCGTGTGCCTGATAAGAGAACCGCGCTGATGTCAGATTGGGAAACAAAACTTCCGGCACTTGTGAAGGCGGCGTCAGCGGAGAACATTACAAATATCTCGGGTGTGCCGTCGTGGTTTCTGACAGTCATAAGGAAAATCATGGAGGCTCAGGGAGCCGCGAAGATATCTGATGTATGGCCGAATCTTGAGGTTTTCTTTCATGGAGGGATCTCGTTTGAGCCATACCGGGATGAATACCGCAAGATCACAGATCCCGGCAAAATGCATTTTCAAGAGACATATAACGCATCCGAGGGTTTCTTCGCCGTTCAAAATGATTTTTCCGACAATACCATGCTCCTTATCATAGACAGGGATGTGTTTTATGAATTCATTCCTGTCGAGGGTTCCGACAGGCGTCCCCGACCGATATGGGATCTTCAGAAAGATGAGGTATATGAGATGGTTATCAGCTCGAGCAACGGTCTGTGGCGTTACCGTCTCGGAGACACTGTGCGCGTGTGCCGGACATCGCCTGTGAAGATAAGGGTAGCTGGCAGGACAAAATGTTTTATAAATGCGTTCGGGGAAGAACTTATGGAAGACAACGCCGAGCGAGCCATGGGTATCGCATGCGACATATGCGGTGCCTCGATAGTGAATTATACCGCGGCTCCTTTGTTCGCGTCCGGGGGAAGAAAAGGGAGACATCAGTGGCTGATTGAATGGGAGACCCCTCCGGCGGATGTGCGGGAATTTGCCGCTGTGCTTGATCGCGAACTTCGCAAGCTCAACTCCGATTATGACGCAAAAAGAAGCCATACTATTTTCCTTGACCCTCCGGAAATTATAACGGCGAGTGCCGGGCTTTTTGACAGATGGCTTAAATCAGCGGGCTCCCATAAACTGGGGGGTCAGCGGAAAGTGCCTCGTCTCAGCAACCGCAGGGATATGATAGAGCAGCTCGTCGGCATGATGTGAAAGCCTGAGAATGCTTATAATGAAGTTGTTTAAACTTTTTTACGGAGATTGATTTTTTATGTCTTTTTACCTAAAC
>CAMWID010000047.1 GCA_947174235.1 uncultured Porphyromonadaceae bacterium
TATCTGCACACAGATTCTTTTGCACGACGTGGTCTCGGAGAGACCACGTGCCCCTGATCCGTGTGCCCCTAACATCTGCTTTGAAGCTGTTTTTTATTGCTTTTGCTTTCTCGTCAACCGTTTTTCTTATTATCGACTGCAAAAAGTTTGATCAGAACATACCGTTCCAGACAGGATTGGCGTTGCATAAAAAAGGGGAGTGGGAAAAGTCGAACAGTGTGATGATTGACCTGCTTCCTCATTCCTCTGACCCGATGCCGCTCAATATCATCGGCAAGAATTACACTGAAGTCGGTATGCACGACAGCGCGGAATACTACCTCCGCCGCAGTACGCTGAGATGTCCCAACAGGCTTTATCCGCATTACCTGCTGATGAAGCTTTATCTGAGGCAGCCGGCTGATTCCTCCGCAGCCAAGAATGAAGCGAAAATCCTATTATCCACGAAAGAGAAAGTTCCCTCTCCTGCCGTGGAGCAAATGAGAAAAGAAGCGGTTCTTTTAATTGATAATTGATAATTGATGTTTATATTAATCTGACATGCAATATAATGAATAACGAACAACAGACAATAGGCAACGGACAACCTGATGACGGACAACGAACAACGGAGGACGGACAACGTACAACATACAACTGGAAACGCATCCTGACGAAAGTAATCGACATAGTCTGCACAATCGGTCTATGGATTTTCGGATTGGTGGCGCTCTATGCCCTGTTGCTGTTTACAGTTTTCGATACATTTCATGTTCCTACGGAGTCGATGACACCGACCCTGTATCCAGGAGACCGCGGAATCATCAACAAGCTGAAACTCGGGGGCAGGGTGTTCGATATATATGCATGTGCTGCAGGGGAGCCATACGAGGTGAAACGGATGCCCGGTTATGGTAAACTGGAGAACGGCGATGTGATAGTCTTCAACGGACCCTTTATAGAGGACTGGGACTCTGTGGCTATGAATGTGAGACGATATTATTGCAAGAGGGCTGTGGGAGTCGCCGGCGACACACTCGAGATCAGGGATGGGCATTACCGTATCCGGGGGCTTGACAAGGAGTTTGGTGTGAAACGTGAACAGGATATGACGGGACGGTATGTGAGGGATCTCCGCATCTCCACTCCTGACAGTGTGCCGCTCCCGGGATGGATATATTGCACTCCGCACGACTCCACTTTCAATTGGACAATCGCCGAGATGGGTCCGATGCTGATTCCCGCAGAGGGTTCGCGGATCAGTCTTGACCGTCACAACACGATTCTCTATAGGAAATATATCACCTGGGAGACGGGTAAGCGTGTTGAATGGCAAGATACTGTGGCAACGATCGGTGGACTGCCCGTCAGGGATTACACTTTCAGGGAGAATTACTGTTTTGCCGCCGGCGACCATACCATCGACTCGCAGGATTCTCGCTACTGGGGACTCGTGCCGGAGAAATTCATTGTCGGCGTGACGACCATCTACGGTCACTTGCCGTGGGAGTAGCTAATTGATAATTGATAATTGAAAAAAATGGATAAAAGGATGAGAATTTTGGGAATTATATTAATTTTGTAATTGAATTCAAATTATTTCTGATTTTCGATAGGAGATTGAAAGTATTTGGCTCATATTGCATATTTATTCCGTTTTTATGAGTTTAGCATAGATTCCATTTGTTAGGCTCTCATTAAATTAAAAAACTTACATCATGAAAAGTCATAAGGCATTGATTAGTATCATGGCGTTTTCGCTTCTTGCGGGGTATACCGCCTGTGGTTCCGACAAGAAGGAGGAAGACAACACAGATGGCAAAGAGAAGGTGACGGTATCTTCAGAACCTTCGAAGATCGCGGAGGTCACAGCGGAAGAACTTGTGATCAAAGATTTCAACCATGAGGTGGTTAGCAACGGTAAAGTTGCGGCACACAACAATGCGGAGCTGTATTTTCCCGCCGGTGGAGATGCGGTGATCATTTCCGTATATGTGAAAAACGGCGATCATGTGAGGTGCGGTCAAAAGCTTGCTGTGCTCGACACGTATAAACTGACGAAAGAACGGGAAGCGGCAGCCACAGCGCTCGCCAAAACTGAACTGGAATTGAAAGACGCTCTGATAGGGCAGGGGTACGATCCGGAAGTGCCGGGTGAAATCCCTGCAGATGTGATGCGTCTTGCCCGGTTGAGGAGCGGATACACGGAGGCTGAGGCGGCTTTGGCGAAGGCTGACCATGAGATAGAGGAGGCTACCCTCCTGGCTCCTTTCGACGGTGTTGTGGCAAACCTCACAGGAAAGGTGTTTAACCGTCCCGACGCTTCGAAACCGTTCTGCAGTGTCATCGGCAACGGGATGGATGTGGCGTTCAAGATCATGGAAGGTGAACTTGCGGTTTTGTCGCGGGGCGACAGGGTCAGTATCTCGCCATTTTCCACAGGCGGTGAATATTCCGGACGTGTAACAGAGATAAATCCGCAGGTAGATGAGAACGGCATGGTGACTCTCACAGCCGGAGTTGATGGTGGGAAAGGTCTTTACGACGGTATGAATGTGAAGATTAGTGTTCAGAAATCGTTGGGGAAGCAGTTGGTGGTGCCGAAGAGTGCGGTGGTATTGCGCACGGGCAGACAGGTGGTATTCACCCTTAACGACAAAGGCGACAAGGCGATGTGGAATTATGTGGAGACGGGTCTGGAAAACATGGGACATTATACAATCACCGAAGGTCTGGAGCCGGGAATGAAAGTGATCACCACCGGCAATGTCAACCTTGCCCACGAGTCTCCCGTGAAAGTCGTTAGGAATTGATAATTGATAATTGATAATGAAGTGATTTTAAATTTGGATTCTTATGAGTTTGTCTCAAAATGATAATATAGTCTATGTGAAAAGTCGATTATTTGCTGTCAGAATGATTAATCTATGTGGGCAGATAAGATTGAATTTTCACGAATATTCGTTAGCTGACCAGGTTCTTCGTTCTGCCACGAGTATAGAGGCTAATATTTCAGAGTCCACTCAAGCGCAAAGTATGAAAGATTTTATCTCTAAGATATCTATTTCTTTAAAAGAAGCAGCTGAAACATCATATTGGATAGATGTGTTGTATCATGCTAATATTATCTCAGAGAAGGATTATTTTTCATTTGATGCAGATTGCGATGAACTTATAAAACTGTTAACAAGTATAAAAAAAACATCTAAAGATAAACTGCCTAAACAATCATGATTTATAAAAATACTATGCAAAATAATAATATCCTAAATCGAATTATAAATCTTCACAGATTAAATTCAGATTATTATGTAAAAATTATCCATTATCAATTATCCATTATCAATTAACATGATACGATTTTTGATACAGCGTCCTGTGGCGGTTGTGATGGCGTTTCTGGCTTTCGTCATCATCGGGATTGTGACATATTTCGCGATTCCGGTGTCGCTGCTCCCTTCGATAGACATCCCGAGGATTACAGTGCGGATCACCGCTGACAATACTTCCGCACGCGAACTTGAAAATACCGCCACCGCCCCTGTGCGCAGACAGCTCCAGCAGGTGGGCGGGCTGAACGAAATACACAGTGAAACCCGCGACGGTTCAGCCACTATACGTCTTGATTTTGATTATGGAGTGGATATAGACCTCGCTTTCATCACTGTCAATGAGAAAATCGATGCTGCAATGAACGCTCTTCCGCGAGACATGCAGCGCCCCAAGGCGATAAAGGCAAGCGCGACAGATATCCCTGTGCTTTATATCAACATGACACTCGACGGGAATCAGGAGAATGAGGCGGCGTTCCTTGAGATGGCACAGGTGGCGGACAATGCCGTCAGGCGCCGGATCGAGCAGATGCCGGAGGTGGCGATGGTCGATGTGACCGGTGTGCCGTCGCGCATACTCCGTGTGACACCCGACCTGAAACGCACGGAAGCTGCCGGCATCACTCCCGACATCATAGAAAATGCCCTTAAATCCGCCAACTATACACCCGGAAGCATGACGGTGAGAGAAGGGTATTACGAATATAATGTAAATGTCGCTAACCAGCTCCGTACTCCAGAAGATGTTGCCAATATATATTTGCGCAAGGGCGACAGGATTATCCGTCTGGGAGACATTGCCGAGGTCGGCATTGTGGAGCCGACGCCACAGGGGCTTTCCGAATACAACGGGAAGCGGGCGGTCACTCTTGCAGTTATCAAGCAGAACGATGAGAACATCGACAAGATGAAAGATGCCCTGTCGGGAATAATATCTTATTTCGAGACAGCATATCCGCAATATTCGTTTGACGTGAGCCGCAACCAGACAGACCTCCTTGACTATACGATCTCGAACCTTGTGCAGAACCTTGTTCTGGGCCTTATACTTGTGTTTCTGATCACAGCAGTGTTTATGGGCGATTTGCGTACCCCCTTTGTCATTGGGTTGTCGATAGTTGTGGCGTTGGTCCTGACTTTTCTGCTCTTCTATCTCTTTAAGGTGTCGCTCAATGTCGTTTCTCTCTCGGGATTGATTCTCGCCGTGGGTATGATGATCGACAACTCTGTGATTGTGACTGAGAATATAACCCAGTGGCGTCAGCGGGGACTTGCCGTGATGCCTGCCTGCGACAAAGGCGCCACAGAAATGATCACTCCGCTCCTGAGCTCGTCGCTGACCACTATTGCCGTGTTCGTGCCGCTGATTTTCATGAGCGGTATAGCCGGCGCGATATTCGCGGATCAGGCTTTTTCTATCACAGCCGGACTTGCCATGTCGTATATTGTCGGGATAATGCTCCTGCCGGTGCTATATCGCCTTTTCTTCACCATCCGCAAGAAAGGGAAAGAGAAGGGAGTGAAGGAACTCGAATGGAAAGAGACTAAAAGAATGGACCGCCGGATGGAGAAGATCTATAATCATGGCGTGGATTTTGTCTTCTCGCATAAGGTTGTATTTCTGGTTCTCACAGCAGCCGTCATACCTTTCTGCGTCATCTTTTTCGAAGAGATGAAAACTGAAAGAATGCCCCGTCTTGACCATGTGGAGACTATGGCGAGGATAGAATGGAACGAAAATATCACCGCCGCGGAAAACGCACGGAGAGTGAACGATATTGTCGGAAAGTGTGGGGACGTGATCCTGGAAAATTCCGCGGCGGTCGGGGTGCAGGATTATATGCTCGACGACGGCACCGACCTTTCGCAATCGGATGCGGAAGTGTATATGCGCACAGCATCGAATGACGATGCTGTAAAACTGATAGAGAATTTCCGTCGTCTTGTGGTTGAGGCTTACCCTCTCGCGTCGGTCGATTTCTATCCTCCCGACAATATCTTTGAGAAGATATTCTCATCGTCGGAACCTGCCGTGGAAGTGCGTCTCACCAACAGAGACAGGAGCGCTGCGGCTGATCCTGAAAAATATGCCGAGATACGTTCCAAAATCGAAGACGCCGCCGGGGAGGCTTCCACTGCGATGGCTCTAAGGGACCAGACCGATATAGTGGCAGACAATTCAAAGATGGCACTCTACAAAGTCGATCCGTCGACAGTGGACCATGCCCTCCGTTCCGCTTTCAAAGAGGAGGAAGTGACTACATTGCGTTCTTTCAGCGAGTATCTTCCTGTGGCTGTCTCCACGGCTGGGAATACTCTTGACGAGACGCTTGCCAACACAATGGTGGCGACCATGCCCAACAGTGATAACTCTATTTCAATGATTCCGCTCACTTCGTTGGTGTCAACACGTCCGGCACAGGATTTCAAGGAGATACATGCCGGCAAGAACGGGGAATACCTCCCCCTCGCATATGAGGACCCCGCCGATCCCGCCCGGACTGTCGAAATGATCGGGACGGTGGTTAAGGAAGACAAAGGCTGGGAGGCGGAAATCACCGGCGCTTTTTTCTCCAATTCGGAGATGATGCGCGAGATGGTTCTCATTCTTATTGTTTCGATAGTGTTGATGTATTTCATACTTTGTGCCCAGTTTGAAAGTTTTATACAGCCTCTGATAGTATTGCTGGAGATCCCTCTCGATACTGCTTTCGCTCTTCTGACACTTTGGATATGCGGACATACGCTTAATATCATGTCGGCGATAGGTATAATCGTGACATGCGGTATTGTTGTCAACGACTCAATCCTTAAGCTTGATGCAATCAACACCCTGCGCTCGCAAGGGATGCCGCTTCTTAAGGCAATCCATACCGGAGGCTCCCGCCGTCTGCGCCCGATTCTGATGACATCTCTCACCACTATCCTGGCAATGGTGCCGCTCCTTTTCTCCAACGATATGGGTAGCCAGCTGCAACGACCGCTCGCCATAGCGATGATCGGTTCGATGGTGGTGGGCACACTTGTCAGCGTATTTATCATACCTCTTATTTACTGGCTTATCTACAAAAATGATGAAAAGAAAATTGCAAATGTTTGAATCAATACGATGTAAGGAAAATATAAGATCAATGCTGCTCCCCGTGGTGCTTCTGGTAGGCATGTGTGGCGCGGTGAATGCCGCCCGTCCTGTGAAGCTTGATCTTAAAAAGGTGATAGAGATTGCTTCCGACAGTTCGCTGTCTGCATTTCGCTACAGAAATCTTTATCAGGCGGGGTATTGGGAATACCGCTCGTTCCGAGCCAACCGTCTGCCGAGTCTTTCATTAAATCTGACCCCTGCACGTTATTACCGCGACATCACTTCCCGTTATGATTTTGAAAACAATATCGATGTCTACCGTGCCCAGCAATCGTATTACGCTTCGGCAGGTTTAAATGTGACGCAAAACTTCGATTGGCTCGGCGGTACGTTTTTTGTAGAGTCTGATCTCGATTTCATGCGCAATATGGGGGCGAGCACCTATTCCCAGTTTTCAAGTGTGCCTGTGAGGATAGGTTATAACCAGCAATTACTTGGGTACAATCAGTTTAAATGGGAAAAGAAGATAGAACCGATAAAATATGAGAAGGTCAAAAAGGAGTATATCTACAATATGGAGAGTGTTTCGGAGAATGCAGTGACGCTTTTCTTCAATCTCGCGCTCGCCCAGACCGAACATCGTCTCGCAATGGAGACATTGGCTTCGTCTGACACACTTTATATGCTTGGGGAACGAAGATTTAAGATCGCTGCAATTTCTCAAGCAGAGCTGCTTACCTTGAAACTTGATCTTGTTAATGCCCGAAATTCGCTTGAAAACAGCAGGATATCGCTTAAGCGTGCGAATGCGTCACTTGCCTCGTTTTTAGGGATGGATCAGAACTCAGAGATAGAGGTGAGTCTCCCTTCCTTACCTGTGGCCCGCACTATCCCTCTTGCTGACGCTCTTGTTTATGCCAAAGACAACAGTCCCACACTTTTGGGACACAAGCAGACCATCCTTGAGGCGCAGAGTAATGTAAGCCGTACGAAAATGGAAAACCGTTTCAACGCCTCGTTCAATGCAAGTGTGGGGTTCAATCAGGTCGGTGATAAATTTCCCGACGCCTACCGCCATCTTTTGCGTCAGGACCTGGTGTCGATTTCGCTTACAATCCCATTGATAGACTGGGGGGTGAGAAAAGGTAAGTATAATATGGCTTTAAGCAATCTTGATGTTGCCAAGATCGCTGCCCGCCAGGATGAGCAGAGCCTGGAGGAGGACGTGGCAATGACTGTAGATGATTTCAATATCCAACTTGAATTGATAAAATCGGCTCAGGAGGCTATGGATCTTGCGGATATGGCTTATGATCAGACCCGTCAGAGATTTATGATAGGGAAGACGGATTTGAGCAGCATGACGCTCGCATCAACCAGGCGGCAGGAAGCAAATAAAAATTATATCGAGGCTCTCAAGAATTATTGGCTGAGCTACTATAAGCTCCGTAAGTTGACTCTATATGATTTCGAATTTAATATCCCGCTTGCGAGAAAATTCGACTTGGAAAACAATGTGAAATGATGAAGGATAAATGATGAAGGATAAATGATGAATTATGAATGATGAGTGATGAATGATGAATGATGAGTGATGAATTATAAATGATGAGTGATGAATTATAATTCTAATTTGCTCTTAAATAATGAATTTCATTATCCATTATCCATTATCAATTGTCCATTATTCATTACCCATTATCAATTATCAATTAAACTTATGGAATGAAATCAGGATTTTCTGTAATAGTGCTTTTTATAGTCTTGGCACTCACGGGGTGTTTGCTTTTGCCGATGCTGCCTGTCAAGCTTTTCCCATCGCGTAACCTGCCTTCGCTTACGGTAAATTTTTCGATGCCTTATAATTCTTCAAGGATTGTGGAACAGGAGGTGACCAGCCGCCTTGAAGGTGCGTTATCTCGGGTGAACGGCATAAAAAATATGGAATCGCGATCGGGCAACGGTTATGGCTCGATACGGCTTGAACTTGACAAGCACACAGATGTGGACATGGCACGGTTGGAGGTATCTTCGGTTGTGCGTCAGCTTTGGGGCAGTTTCCCGGAAGGGGTGAGCTATCCCACAGTATCTGCACGTCAGGCAAAGGAAGAGGCAAAGGCTCCTTTTATGACATACACGGTGACGTCGCCGATGAATTCCATGGATATAAGCGCATACGTGGATGAGAAGGTGAAACCGGTTCTTGCCGATATCCCCGGAGTTGCAGAGGTGTCGGTGTTTGGTGTGACTCCTAATGAATGGCGATTGGAATATGATGCCGATAAAATTATGTCATTGGGACTGTCTCCTAATGATATAATATCAGCAATCTCAAGGTATTACGGGTCGGAATTTCTTGGAATGGCACTGACGGAAGATGGATGGATAAGACTTGTGAGACAGGCATCCGGACGTCCAGACGAGTTTGATATCTCCAAGATGCAGGTTGTGACTAAAAACGGTTTACCGATAAACCTTGACCGCATAGTGACAGCCTGTCATACTGAAGGCAGTCCGGTTTCGTATTTCAGAATAAATGGTCTCACATCTATCTATCTTAACATTACGGCAGAGGAAGACGCCAATCAGCTTGAGGTAGGAAACAAAGTGCAGGAAGCTATCGGAGATATAAGCCTTCATGCCCCTGACGACATGCGGTTTCTACTCAGCAACGATGCAACCGACACTATCCGGGAAGAATTAACGAAAATATATTTCCGTACGGGGCTTACGGTGCTTATCCTGTTGCTTTTTATTATGCTTGTGACACGCAATATGCGTTACACACTTCTGATAGTTATAAGCCTTGCCATCAACCTTGCTGTAGCAGTAATCCTTTATTGGATGTTTGACACTGAGATTCAGTTATATTCGCTCGCGGGTATAACAATTTCATTGAATCTTGTGATAGACAATACCATTGTGATGTGCGACCATTATATGAGGCGGCATGACAGGAAGGCATTTTCCGCTATTCTTGCTGCAACTCTGACAACGGCAGGTGCGCTTGTGGTGGTCTTTTTCATGGACGATGAGGTTAGGCTCAATCTGGAGGATTTTGTGATTGTTGTGGTAATCAATTTGATTGTGTCGCTTTTGGTGGCGTTGCTTCTTGTACCGGCTTTGGCAGACAGATTCAAAATCCGGATAAAGAATAAACGTGGAGGAAAAATATCAAGGACAGTCAGCCTTTTCCTTAACCGGGTATATGGAAAATATATATGTTTTGCACTCAGATGGAGATGGGCTTTTTTCATCATAATGCTCGGAGCGATGGGATGGACGGGCTATCTCTTCTTCTCGAAGGTGAGGGAAGGGGTGTATTTCAACCGCGATCAGGGAGAGCGAATGCTTTATGTGAACGCGTCTCTTCCAAACGGTTCAACATTGCAACAGATGGATGCGCTGATCCGCAAGATGGAGACATATCTTGCAGCCTATGACGGAATCCGACAGTTCCAGACCAATATTTATAATGGCAGACAAGGTTCAATCACAATCCGCTTTACAAAAGAGGCAGCTGCGGGAGGATTCCCTTACCGTCTTAAATCTGACATAGTTTCCAAAGCCCTCACCCTTGGAGGAGGAAGCTGGAGTGTATATGGTCTTGAAGACAACGGGTTTAATAATGATGTCAGAGAGTCAGCCGGAAATATGCGCGTGAAGCTTCTCGGATTTAATTATGATGAACTCAATCAGTACGCCGGCATATTGCGCGACACCCTGTTGTCTCACCGCCGGATAAAAGAGGTGGAGATGAAATCAGATTTTTCTTATTGGAAAGATGATTACACGGAGTTCTCACTGACTGCCGACAGGGAGGCACTTGCCAAAGAGGGTTTGACCATCAATGAATTCTATACAGCTCTCGCCCCTGTGTTCGGCAGGGATATGGAGAGTGTGTATATTCAAGCCGGAGGATATATGGAGCCAGTGAAGCTATCGTCGCTGCAAAGCCGCAGTTACGATGTGTGGGGATTGTTGAATATGCCGGTCACTGTCAACGGTAAAAGTTTCAAACTCTCGGAACTCGCGCAATTCAACAAAGGGAATGTTCCTCAAGATATAGTCAAAGAGAATCAGTCATATCGTCTGTGTATGCAGTATGATTATATCGGTTCGTATGAACAAGGGAAAAAAATGCTTGACCGTACATTGGAAAAGTTTTCCGGGATTCTCCCGGCTGGGTATTCTGTATCGAAAGATGAGAATACATGGTCGTGGGGAGAAAAAGATTTCAGTCGGTATTGGCTGTTGGCGATTGTCGCGCTCATTATCTTTTTCCTTTCAGCAATATTGTTTAATTCCCTCATGATGCCGTTTGCAATAATAGCGATCATTCCGATGTCGTATGTGGGTATTTTCTTGACCTTCTGGTTGTTCGATCTAAAGTTTGATCAGGGTGGCTTTGCGTCGTTTATATTGTTGAGTGGAATCACTGTCAATGCGGCGATATACATTATAAATGAATTTGATAATATAAGGTCACACTTCGCAGTCAGTCATGTTGCCGCAAGTGGGGCGACGGGGAGTACCCGACTTAACCGCCGACTGTATATGCAGGCATTCCGGGTAAAGATAATGCCTGTAATAATGACAGTCATATCCACTGTGCTTGGATTTATCCCATTTCTTGTCGGAACCTCTAAGGAAAGTTTCTGGTATCCGTTGGCAGCCGGTACCATAGGTGGTCTTGTGTTTTCAATAGTGGCGATAGTTGGCTACCTCCCCATGTTGGTCCTTAAACCCGAGCGTAGAAATAGGGATGAAAGAAGATCAAAAATACGGTTGCGTCTCAGGAAACGAAAATAGAATCCGTCCATTTTTTTATGAAGTGTGGACAGACTGCGCAAATGTGTCAACGAACGGAGTCTGTGTCTGTTGGAAAGCCAAGGATTGTGTGTTATCTTTGTGGCATGAATTATTTGGAGAATAAGACATCTTTAATATTAGACATTTTCTTTTGTGTCGTATTCATGCCCATCCTTGTATTTCTGGGACCTTCGTATACATGGATGGCACAATGGCCCCTGTTTTTTATATTGACATGCGTATTTCTTTATGCCTGTTATTTTATCGTTATCCGTATCAGGATTCCGGATCTTTTGATTGCAAAAAAATATAAGCGGACGTTCGGAATATTATCGCTACTTATTGTCATCAACTATCTTCTCTCTCTTTATCCTTTGCCTGAACTTGATTTTATAACACCGGTGTTGAGTCAATATCAGACTCAGTTGAGAAATTTTGGAGTTTCGGTGACATTATGGCTAATGTTTTCGCTTGTCATGGGGTATTCATTGAGCGTCTCATTTGTAAAGGAACTCTATGCACAGGTGCTTTTGAAGAAGCAGATAGAGGCTCAGCGAGACAAGGCGGAACTTGCGGTGTTCAAGGCTCAGATCAGTCCGCATTTCCTTTTTAACACATTAAATTCTCTTTACAGCCTTGTTATCGGCACATCGGAAAAAGCAGAGGAGGCATTTGTGAAATTTACAGAAATATTGAGATATACTTATACGGGAGTAGAGAAAGAGACGGTTCCTATAGGCGATGAGGTCAACAATATAAGAAACTATATAGACTTGCAGAAAATCCGTCTCAACCGGCATACGACAGTGGATTGGGACTGTGAGGTGGATGACCCTCATGTAGCGGTCCCTCCTATGCTTATGGTGACATTTGTGGAGAACGCTTTCAAATACGGATCTTCTACAAGCAAAGATTGCTCGGTGTGTATAAAGGTCCGTCTCAGAGACGGGAAACTTGATTTTGAGACAGCCAACAAGATAATGAAACAGGCAGATAAATTCAGAGATGATGTCCCCGTAGGGATTGAAAATTCCCGTTCGAGACTTCAGGTGTTATATCCCGACAGGCATTCCCTGACAGTCAGTGAGGATGACGGACTATACAGGTTGAAACTCCACATCAGCCTTAAATGAAGAGAGACAATGGATATTTAATTAAAACGCAAGATGAACAGAAAAATAAAATGTGTGGCGATAGATGACGAGCCACTTGCCCTGGATGTAATCTCAAAGTTTTGTGAAAGGATAGGAAATGTGGAAATACAGGTGTTTTCGGATCCCGGAGAGGGTCTTGACACAATTCACAAGGAAAAACCAGACATAGTGTTTCTTGACATAGAGATGGAAAACAAGACTGGTTTGGAAATAGCGGCGCAATTGCCGGAGTCATCCTGTTTCATATTTACTACTGCATATCTGAATTACGCGATGGACGGCTTTGAACTTGATGCCGTGGATTATCTACACAAGCCGTTTGCTTTTTCCCGTTTCGAGACTGCGTTCAGAAAAGCGTTGCGCAGGATAGGTCCTAAAGAAAAGGAAGAAGACCGCTATATTGTGGTCAAGCAAGAATATAACAATGTGAGTATTTCCTTGCGGGAGATCCTTTATGTGGAGGCGATGGAGGGGTATGTAAAGATTTTCCGTGAAGACGGAATCTGTACAGTTTCTCGGATCACATTAAAAAATATAGGGGCGCTTCTGCCGGATAATGATTTTATCCGGATACATCGCTCCTATATTGTGAATAAGTCGAAAGTGAGGAGTTTCAACAAGCGGGAAGTCGAGTTGAAGAACGGACTTTTTTTGCCTATCGGCAGACAATATTCTTCTGAAGTCAATGAAGCTCTGTCTGTGTAAGAGCGCGTATGCTAAAAGTCCGGAGTGGTAGACGCGCTCTGACGGTGCATATTCATACGACGTTACGAAGATGAGGAAGGGAAAGACTCATAATGTCGTGTCGTTCATGACAGATTCCATTATCTCAAAAAATTTTGTAAGATGGCTTCCGTCAATAAAGGCGTGGTCCACGTAAATGGAATACGGCATATACATGCTTCCGTCGTTACGCTTCGAGGCTTTTCCCATTACGCTGAGAGGGTAGAAGCATGGGTCGCCGAGGCGGTTGACGGTAAATGTCATGCCTGTGAAACGCATTTTCGGTACGGCGCTAAGATGGATCACATTGTATTCTTTTGAGACCTCCATCTCGTGTTCCACCGCATAAGGATCAGTTTCTGGAGAAATAGATTCTATGATAGCTTTCGCGGATTTTGTAAATTTATGAAAATCTTTATGATATGGAATCCTTATTGTCACGAAATTATCGGATGTGGCGATGGGGGTGATTATGTCAAGACGGTCATAAACGGCTATGTTTCCATCTTCAAGCTTACGGTATCTGAACGCTTCCACTTCATTCGCCGCCCTTACGACGGCGTAAAGGTAGCGTATGAAAAAAGAGGAACCGGATTCTTTGCAGATATTGAATGCGTCGGCACATTCCACTTCGGTCGTGACAGAATACCAGGAATTTGCGAAATCCTGAAAAAATCTGAAATTGTCGCGTCGGCTCCATGCCGACATGTCGATTAATTTCTTCATGAGAAAATGAATTTGAAAGAGCCGTCGGCATATATAATCGCCCCGGCTCGAAACGTTGCAAACATGTAATCTTGAGGTATTATGGTTAGAGCGGCGACAAGGCTCCCGTCTCAGAATCCATGATATATCCTTTTACAATTACGTCCGGAGCCATCAGGGGATGATTCTTTACGAGATCCACAGTTTCATTTATGGCGTCGGCAGTGCTGTCAAATCCATGCAGCCAGCTGTTAAGGTCGATACCGCAGTGTTTCATAAGGTTGATATTGCTTTCCGCGATACCTCTTTTCTTCATTTCATGGAGCATTTCGTTGCTGTCCATGCCTTGTACGCCGCAGCCTGTATGTCCGATTATCATTATTTCTGTCACTCCGAGTTCATAGACAGCCACAAGAAGGCTGCGCATCGTGCTGTCGAACGGGTTAGTGATTGTCGCGCCGGCATTTTTGATGATTTTGACATCTCCGTTTCTGAAGCCGAGAGCGGCGGGGAGCAGCTCTACAAGCCTTGTGTCCATACATGTCACTATGGCGATTTTTTTATTGGGATATTTGTCGGTCAGGAATTTTTCATAACCTTTGCTCTCGACAAAAGTCCTGTTGTGTTCAAGAATTTCTTTGATCATCGTTGTTTAGGTATTTTAAGTTTATATCGATGTAATCAGGCGATTGTTGAAATTCAATGTCGCGCCGGTTTCTCTTGCAAAATCCGGTTATCAGCTTTTTGCCGGCTGTCGGTTGCCGAAATTTTTACGCTTCAACAGAAGACTGTTGGTCACTACACTGACACTGCTGAATGCCATCGCGGCTCCGGCAATCATGGGATTCAGCAGAAAGCCGTTGACCGGATATAGAACTCCCGCCGCTATCGGCACCCCGATAAGATTATAGATGAAAGCCCAGAATAGATTCTGTCTGATTGTCTTGACTGTGGCTTTGGAGAGTCTTATGGCGGCAGGTATGCGCGATAGGTCACCCGACACGATAGTCATTCCGGCTACATCGATGGCAATGTCGCTGCCGGTGCCCATCGCTATGCCAAGATCTGCGGTCGCAAGTGCCGCGCTGTCATTAATACCGTCGCCTACCATGGCTACGGTTTTATGTTCTTTCCGGAGCTTTTTTATAAAATCTGATTTTTCCTGGGGCAGAATGTCCGCGAGAAAATGGTTTATTCCGGCTTCTGCCGCGACAGCTGAAGCAGTCGCACGGTTGTCTCCGGTCAACATGCATACCTCAATGCCCATTCCTGTCAATTCTGCGATCGCCTCCACGGAGGTAGGCTTTACCGGATCGGATATGCCGATTACTGCCAGCAACTTGTCTTCCCCGGCAAAATAGACTATAGAGTTGGCATTGTCAGTGAGATCTTTTGCAAATTTTAAGGCTTCTTCGGATATTGATATGCCGTTGTCTTCAATAAGATGGCGGTTGCCGGCGAAAAATGATGCGGAACCATATTTGCATGTCACCCCTCTGCCAGGAATGTTTATGAAGTCTGATATGTCAATATCTCCTGCAGATGAAAAATGTGTGGCTATCGCATGGGCGAGGGGATGTTCCGAACGCTTTTCCAGAGCAAGCAATATCTTATCGGAATCCTTGGATTTCCCAAAAGTCTTTACGACAGACACAACCGGTTTTCCTGCAGTTATCGTGCCTGTCTTGTCCAATACGATGGTATTGACTTTTGGGGTGATCTCAAGAGATTCGGCGTCTTTGATCAGTATGCCGAGTTCCGCCCCTTTCCCGATACCGACCATGATGGCGGTTGGAGTCGCAAGCCCCAGCGCGCAAGGACACGCGATAACCAATACGGTCACGGCTGCGAGCAATCCGTGGATAAAACCATTGTCTTTGTCTGCAAAGATCCATATTATAAAAGCTGCCGCGGCTATGGATATGATGACCGGTACGAATACCGCCGCTATCTTGTTGACAAGCTGTTGCACGGGGGCTTTGCTCCCTTGTGCGTCCTGGACCATTCTTATGATTTTCGACAGCAGTGTGTCTTCTCCGGTGTGGACAGCCTTATATTTCAACGTGCCGTTGCCATTGATTGTCCCCGCAAAGACATTCGCTCCCGGTTTCTTTTCAACAGGGACAGGCTCGCCGCTGAGCATCGATTCGTCAATATATGAATCACCTTCGGAGACGACTCCGTCCACAGCCAGACGTTCGCCCGGTCTTACCATGACGGTCTGACCGGGGGTGATCTGTCCGACCGGTATCTCTTTTGCCGTTCCGTCTGATGATATGATCAATGCTGTCTTGGGTCTGAGTCCCATTAGCTTTCTGATTGCAGATGATGTGTTGCCTTTCGCGCGGCTTTCAAGGAGTTTTCCTAAAAGGATGAAAGCCACGACGACTGCCGCGGCTTCAAAGTAGACGTGCGGATGAATCCCTTTTGAAAGCCAGAAATCCGGAAAAAGCATATTTGCGACACTGAATATCCATGCGATACCTGTGCTGAGCGCCACGAGGGTATCCATGTTGGCTGTCTTATGACGAAGCTGTCTCCATGCTCCGGTGAAGAACTGGCGTCCGAGCCAGAAGACCACCGGGGTAGAGAAGATAAACATTATCAGGTTTGCATATGGGATATCCATGAAGAACATTCCGATCACGACCACCGGGATGGATAGGACGACAGCGAGGAGGGTGCGGGTTTTCAGTTTCCTATATTTCTCTTCCTGCTCCCGTTCCAGAGTGTCGGAAATGTCATCATCTGTCTGTATCACCATTCCGTATCCGGCGTCTTCCACGGCTTTCTTGAGATCCTCGGGAGAACATCTGGAAGGGTCATATTCAACGTTTGCTGTGGAGGAGGCGAAATTCACGCTTGCCGCAGTCACGCCGTCGTGTGATCCCAATATTTTCTCTACCGTTGCCGCGCAAACCGCGCAAGCGAGTTCGGTGACAGGAAATGATTTCTTTATTGTCTTTGCCATACTTATATAACGGAAAAACTATTCGTATTTCTTATAAAGTATTCTTAACGCGTTCAAGACGGCGAGCAATGCCACACCCACGTCCGCGAATACTGCCGCCCAGAGGGTCGTATGTCCTGTGGCTCCGGCGATGAGGACAATTATTTTGATAGCTATCGCTCCGATAATATTCTCCATAACGATTGCCTTTGTAGTCCGTCCGATTTTTATAGCGGTGACGATTTTTGAAGGTTTGTCATCCTGAATCACGATGTCGGCGCTTTCTACTGCGGCATCGCTGCCGAGACCGCCCATCGCTATGCCTACGGAACTCAAGGCGAGCACAGGCGCATCGTTCATGCCGTCACCGACGAACGCTGCTTTATGGTGTTGTTTATCGGTGAGCTTTTCGATATATGCGGCTTTGTCTTCCGGGAGCAATTCCCCGAAGGCATTGTCTACGCCAAGTTTCCCGGCATATTCCTCCACCACTTCCTTTTTATCACCAGACAACAGACATATGTTCCTTATTCCTAGTTTTTTCAATCTGTCGATGGCGGCGATGGAATCATCTTTGATTTTGTCAGAAAGAAACAATGCTCCGGCATATTTGCCGTTGACCGCGCACGCGACAATGGTAGCGGTCGTTTCTTTGAGATGGTCTGGAAAAGTTATCCCTTTTTCAGACAGAAGTCTCAGATTTCCGACAATAACGTCATCCCCGTCCATAGTTGCGGTCATCCCCCGTCCTGAAAGCTCAGACAGATGGTCTGTGGCGATCTGTATAGCATTATTTTCGCGTGCATGTTTCTGTATGGCGACCGCTATCGGATGGGTGCTTTTCAATTCTGCCGAGTATATGATGGAAAGGAGCCTGTCAGGGGAGATGCCGACATATTCTGTCTGGGTCACTTCAAATGTCCCTGTGGTCAGAGTGCCTGTCTTATCGAATGCTATCGCGTCAATTTTTGTTATTGCATCAAGATAATTGCCACCTTTGAACAGGATTCCGCATCGTGATGCCGCCCCGATACCGGCGAAGTATCCGAGTGGAACGCTGATCACAAGTGCGCATGGACATGATATCACAAGGAATACAAGGCTTCTGTAGAGCCATTCTGAGAATACATAATTAAAAGATGACACCGCACCTGCGATCGCCGGGATTATCAGAATCAGGAGAGCCGCCAACATAACTGCTGGCGTGTATATTCTTGAGAATTTCCTGATGAATTTTTCAGTGGGCGCTTTCCTGCCGGATGCTTCTTTCACTAATTTCAAAATTCTTGCCAGGGCGCTGTCTCCGTAAGGACGGGAGACTTTTATCTTCACAGGCCGCGACTTCGGTATCATACCGGCAAGAACTTCTCCGTCTGGACCGATTGAACGGGGCATGCTCTCACCTGTGAGCGCCGAGGTGTCGAAGACGGCTTCAGAGTCGAGTAAAGTTCCGTCAAGGGGGACGCGTTCACCTGGTTTGATTTCAATTGTCTCTCCGGTTTTTACATTTTGCGGAGACTCGGTAAATGTCTGTCCATTCCTGAAGACGGTGGTCTGTTCGGGGCGGACGTCAAGGAGCCGGCTTATATTTCGGGTGGCTTTGCCTACGGCTCTGTCCTGAAGCATTTCTCCTATCGTATAAAAGAGCATCACACCGGCAGCTTCGGGATATTCTCCTATGCAAAACGCGCCAATGCATGCTACAATCATGAGGGTGAACTCATTGAAGACGTCCTTTTGCCTGATCGCTTCCCATCCCTCTTTTATTACCGGCAATCCTACCGGCAGAAAAGCGGCTATGAACCATATGAGGTTGACGGAGGGATTGGCAAACCATCCGGCGTTTGAATGATTTAGGATTATTCCGGATATGAGAAACAATGCTGAAACAGCGGGGCGCAGGAATCCCGATACTCCCGAATGTTCTCCGGCAGCATGGGAATCTCCGTGGTTGTGAGAGTGGCAATGGCAGTGTGCATGGTCATGTCGATGGTCGTGACACTCTTCTTGACGGAATCCATTACAGGCTGCATTATGTTTGTGAGGTTTGTTTGCTGACATAATAATGTATTTTATTTGCAGCAAAATTAATGATTCGGATATGCAATCCGAGTGCAAATCACGTTTCCGGCATGAAAAGATAGCGAAGGAGAGGCGCCACCATCAGAGACTGCTTCATGTCATCCTTTCTGAGAAGCTCTATCACTTTGTCGCGCGACAGCAGACGCACTGCCACATCTTCAGTCCTGTCAAGGTGTTGTGATGAAATTTTTCTGACACCCTCCGCCACATAGCAGTATGTGAGATTGTTGGTGGTTGATGGGTTCCCGGAAAGTATTGTAAGCAATCTCCAGTCTCCGTCACCGTAACCGCTTTCTTCCAGAAGCTCACGTTTTGCAGCATCGAGATGACGTTCCCCGCTTTCCACTACTCCGGCGCAGATCTCCGTCTGTACTCTTCCGAGACCGTGCCGGTATTGTTCGATCATCACGAAATCTCCATCTTCCGTCACCGCGATGACGTTTACCCAATCGGGATATTCCAGCACATAAAATTCATCGTTGATCTGGCCGTTGGGAAGCTTCACACGGTCTTTTCTTGCGGTGAGCCATGGTCTTTTTATGATATATTGGGAGTCAAGTATATCCCATTTCTTGATTTCAGACATATTTTAAACGAAATAAATACAAAATTACGAAAACTTTTCGTGTGTCGCAAGGATGGCTTTGTGGTATTCGCCATGTAATCGCTAAGGTAAAGATTTCAGGCGGTATAAAACTTGGTATGAATTTACTGCATACGGATATATGCGGGAATATTGTTGTGGAATAAATATTTTTATTAATTTTGAATCAGATATTGAAAGATCCGTGACAAGCGGCGCCTTCGTATGTAGGGCAGGCATAGGTCTATATCGGTTGTCTTTCAATATGATGTGTCAGACTAAGGCGCGATCGTTTTCTTGCATGCCTCTTTCTGACATGAAGGGGCATGGATTGAATGGTTTGTTGTTATTGCTAAAATTAAATGTAATGGCTACTGATTTTAAAGAAGTTAATGAGAGTTATACACTTCCCGAGGCTGTCAGGGAAGCACAGCGGTGTCTTCATTGTAAAGTGCCCGGATGTAAGAAGGGATGTCCGATAAGCAATGATATCCCGGAATGGATTGAGGAACTTGCCAAAGGCAATTTCGGGAATGCTATGAGGATAATCAACGACAGGAGCAATCTGCCCGCAGTTTGTGGGAGGGTATGCGCTCATGAACGTCAATGCGAGGGTCACTGCGTCCTTGCCAAGAAGGATGCCCATATCAACATAGGCAAGCTTGAGAGATTTGTCGCAGACTTTGATTCCGACGCCTGCCTCACTCATGAGGCTATCCCGGAGAAAACGCGGGGGAGGGTAGCTGTCATAGGTAGCGGTCCGGCTGGATTGACAATAGCCGGCGATCTTGCGAGAAAGGGGTTCGGGGTAGACATTTTTGAGATGGAACCTGAACCGGGAGGTGTATTGATGTTTGGTATTCCTGAATATAGACTGCCCAAGGAAGTTGTAAGAAGGGAGATTGAGAAGATAGGACATCTGGGGGTAGCTTTTCATATGAATACTACGATAGGGGAGGACTATACAATAGATGACTTGTTCGGTCAGGGATTTGATGCCATATTCATGGGTACAGGCACCGGGATTCCGAAGCGTCTTGACATTCCGGGAGGGAATCATCCTGCGGTCAGGCAGGCGATCCGTTTTCTGCGTAGGGTTTCCCTTTATGAAAACGGATATATGTCGAAAGATGAGGTGATTGTCGGAAACAATGACCGCGTGTTTGTCATTGGTTGCGGAAATACGGCTATGGACGCGGCGCGCACGGCGATAAGAATGGGGTCGAAGGAAGTGACGGTGGTTTATCATCGTTCCATCGACCATATGAAGGCGTTGAGATCTGAATATGATGATGCCGTGAAGGAAGGCGTGAAGTTTATGTGGAACACATCTATCACAAACATAGAGGCGCTTGACGACACACATCTGAAAAGTCTTACATTGAATACTGACGGCGAGGAAAGGGTGGTTAATGCTGATCATGTGGTTATGGCAGTGGGGAGTGCCCCGGCGGGAAGGATAGTCTCAACCACAGAGGGGATAGAGGTTGATGAAAAGGGATATGTGCTCACAAGAGACAATCCTTATGGTATGACAACCCGTAAAGGTGTGTTTGCAGGGGGTGATGTGACAAACCGTCCGGCGACAGTTGTCCATGCCATGCGAGACGCCAAGCTTGTTGCGGAAGGGATAGAACGCTATGTAGATGCCGTGAAACTTATGGAATCGATAAATGGCATGGATTGAAATGTATATTTATTAATAAAAATAACAATGAAAACGATAATTACCATTGCTGCGTCAGTTATTGCTTTGGGATGCAATGCTCAGCAGGCTTTATGGGGAACATCAGTTGTTGTCTCTCCCGAAATCAATTCAGATAATACTGTGACATTTCGCCTGGCTGCTCCAAACGCCAAGACCGTGCAGGTGACAGGCGATTTTTTACCTCCTCAGAAAATAAAAACTCCTCATGGGGAATTTGACGCTCCCGGGGTGGCAGATCTCGAACAGAAAGATGGGATGTGGCAGTTTACCACATCCGGGGCGCTTGACCCTGAACTTTATAGTTATACATTCCTTGTTGACGGACTTAAGATTACTGATCCTTCAAATGTATATCAGTTGAGAGACGTGACAAGTGTTACTAATATATTTATTATAGATGGCGCGACAGCTGATTATTACAAGGTAAAAAAGGTGCCGCATGGCAGTGTGTCAAAGGTTTGGTATCATAGCCCCTCCCTCGGGATGGACCGGCGTCTTACAGTGTATACTCCTGCAGGATATGAGAAAGGTGATAAAAATTATCCTGTATTTTACCTCCTTCATGGCATGGGCGGCGACGAGAATGCATGGACGGAACTGGGACGTGCCGCACAGATACTTGACAATATGATTGCAGAGGGGAAAGCCGAACCCATGATAGTGGTAATGCCCAACGGTAATGCCGATCTGGAAGCTGCGCCGGGGGAGTCGTCGCTTGGCTTTGCTCAGCCCACCATACAGCTTCCCAAAACGATGGATGGTTCGTTTGAAACCCATTTCCCGGAGGTGGTGGAATTTATTGACAGTAATTACCGTACGAAAACGGAAAAGCATTCCCGTGCAATTGCTGGTCTGTCGATGGGCGGATTTCATTCTATGCAGATTTCCAAAGAGTATCCCGACATGTTTGACTATGTCGGATTGTTTTCAGCAGCCATACTCCCGAAAGAGGGAAGCGAATCTCCTGTATATGCGAATTTTGAGGATAAACTTAAAACCCAGTTTGACAAGAAGCCTGCACTTTATTGGATAGGCATAGGCGAAACGGATTTTCTATATAAAGCCAATGAGGAATACCGTGAGCTACTTGATAGAAACGGCTATAAGTATATCTATCATGAATCTCCGGAAGGTCATATATGGAAAAACTGGAGAATGTATCTTATAGAGTTTGTTCCGCAACTATTCAAATAAGGGTCTTCCCCCTCAAAACGTTAACGCGGGGTAGTGTATTCCACTTCACTCAATAGGCGCATCATGCGGATTCAACGGGTAAAGAGAGTGGTTTCACTTACCTGCGTTGCCGGCTTATTACATATTTATCATGCCGGAACCTTTCAGTAGTATTTTATAGAGAAAGATGCAAGATCGGATATGGTCTTCCTGCATCATCAGAGTCATCCCTGCCAATTATTCTGAATCCCTTAGCCAGATAAAATGCAAGAGCTAAGGGATTCTGTTCATTTACATCCACTTTAGTCATTCCCCTGGCTTTTGCAAATTCAATGAGCGAAGACCCATAGCCATGTCCTTGACAATTCCTGTCTATAAAAAGCATTTCAATGCTTTCTCCATGTAAGCCTATGAAGCCGACGAGAGAATCATTGT
Source organism: uncultured Porphyromonadaceae bacterium (assembly GCA_947174235.1). Lineage (GTDB taxonomy): Bacteria > Bacteroidota > Bacteroidia > Bacteroidales > Muribaculaceae > Lepagella. Next base: position 22,719 of record CAMWID010000047.1, read on the forward strand.
CAGAGATCGCGTATAGGTCAACATTTGGGAAGTAATCAGGAATCAAGGCGCTCTTTATCTGGCTGATTGTCGTTTCATCTAAAAATTTATGTGTAGCTCTTACTGAACGCTCCCAGATTTCGGCGAGCGTAATATAAATTTCTTTATTACATTTCACAATCTTCTGCATAATGCAAAATTACATAAATTCAGTCATACCGCGAAAAAATGTTAATACCCATTACTATTTTATAATCTGAAATTTACTCCTGTAGACTTGTCAATATCCCAAACAATCATTACATTTGCAACTCCGGATGTAATAGTGGATATGTTTATTATGTAGTCATATACGGGATCCACCGTTCAAATATCGAGAAGCACTTGCACTATACAGATGGCATATTGCGCCGGTTCAGAAGCATCTGCCGGATGATTTCAATATAATGATGATAAGGTCTTTATGAAACCGAAGAACAATAGAATCTTTTGTATAGGTTGTCACCATAACAAAATGTTGTTTGCTACGCAAGCCAAAGCTGATAACTTTATAAAGTTTAACAGCGAGGATATTGCGGCGCATTCAAACAAGGTGCCATCCCGGAGTTACTATTGTTCCTTTTGCTGTGGCTGGCACGTCACAAGCATAGACGATGACAATCTCGCCAGACAAAGGGACGAGAGGGATGCAAAGGTATGGGAGGTAATAAAGAGAAAGGTTAAGAAACAAGCTAAAGTGTCTGAGACGCAGGTGTCGATACCTCCAAAATGTAAGAAACTTCCGGCAACCACAGAAGGATACCATATAAATCGAATGATTCTTGACATTGACAATTTAAGTCTGAAGATTATCAATGCCATGCTTCGCACAGACTATGAGGATGCCGAAAATCTTATCAGCGATGCCAGAATACTCTATGAAGAAACTTTGGCCAAAAGTGCGGAATATGGAATAGACTGCACGATTATAGATAAACGTGGAGAAAAATTAGACACATTGGAAGGAGACCTCACTTTTGTCAAGAGTCTGATTGGCAATCCGAGGGCAAGACAGGAATATCTTGACAACGCTGAAAGAGGCAAGAATAAAAACCGTGTTCCCTCTTTTGTTGAATGTCTTCACAGCATGGAACTCATAGAATCCTTGTTTGTCGTTGCAACAGAGGCGGCAGAGAGAGACGAGAAGGAGAAAGTGACTGAATTATGTGCTGAAATTGAACATCAATTGAAACATGGAGTCAAAGCAATCGGAGTACATAGGTGTGGATTGTTCCGCCGGCGCATAAATGAGTTGTTAGTACGGTGCGGACAGTCTTCTGAAAAACGGGCAGACAGTTTATACAGACACCTCGTTGTTTCAGCCATAGAACATATAGAACAGGCTTATGGCGCGTTCCAGACATCCGACTTCACAAGTCTTGAAAACCATCTGTCGAAGGCTGAAGATATTTTGCCCGAAGGTGACGATGAAAACATAAGACTGCTTACCAATCAGATTTCCAAGTTGCGTTCCGAGGCAGAGCGTAAAAAGATGGAGGCTCAACCGCAGTGCCGGATACTTTTCCTTCATGGTTTTACATCGAGTGGAGAATGCGAGATTGCCACTACGCTGAGGTCTGAATTTGAATATTCTGCGGAAGTGGTGTCTCCTGATTTGCCGCTTAATCCTCATGTCGCAATGGATATGCTTCTTGAATTATGTGATTCCGAAGCATTTGATATTATAGTCGGGTCAAGTTGTGGAGCATTCTATGCCCAGCAGCTTGTGCGGCTGACTGGACTTCCCGCAATTCTCATAAGCCCCTTTTTCATTATGTCGGAATTTCTGAAACCGCGAATAGGTATACACGATTATAAATCGCCGAGAAAAGACGGTGTCGGAAAGTTTGAAATAACGCCTGAACTCATATCCTCATTCGAGGATATGGAGCGGCATCAGTTTGATTGTTATGATGAGTTCAACCGCACAAGAGTATGGGGTATGTTCGGCAATATGGATGCCATAGCCCATTTCCGCTCTCTGTTTGAAAGATATTATCAAGAATCGTTTGATTTCGACGGACCCCATACCATGACCGCTGATAATGTCAAAAACGATCTTGTGCCGGTAATAAAGCAGATGCTGAAAGATGTCCGTCCATTGCGCGACAGATATTTCCGTCATTTCAAAGGCAATGAATACCGGCTTTATCAGAAGGCCAAAGATTCTGAAACGCAGTCACGAATGATAGTATATCAGGCGCTATATGGCAAAAAAGGATTCTGGGTGCGTCCTGAAAAAATGTTCTTTGAACGAATAATTCGCGATGGACAGGGATTTCCCCGCTTCGCGGAGATTGACAAAATAGAATCTCAATAACTTGTTATCTTTTGGTGTTACGGATTCCATCCGTCAGAAATGGAGAAAGAGTATTTGCGATCATCTGAAAATCGAATATTATTTCCACAACAAGAAATATAAGGATGCCGGCTCCGAGCTTGTTCAGACGCGATATGACAAAGAGTTCAGCGACCGCCTTGACCAGCTCAAAGAGGATTTCAAGGAGATGGCTGATGCCGCATAAATTGACAATCTGATAAGTCAACCATTTAATAGCTGTAACCCAACGAAGAAGACTCAGTTGGTAAGTCATCCTTACCAACTCAAACATATTGGCTGATGCCATGTAAACGAACAATCGGAATTTCAGATATTACCGGACGTAAATATCTGAAATTCCGATTATTTTTGTTAACTTTACAATCAGAAAAGGAAGAATTATGAACGAGACCAACAATAACACTGACGCTCTGATACCCGCCGAGAATGAGATTATTCTCTATCAGCCGGACTCCACTCTGTCACTGGATGTAAGGGTGAAGAATGATACCGTATGGCTGAATCGAAATCAGATTGCAACACTATTTGACCGAGATGTCAAGACCATCGGCAAACATATCAATAATGCACTCAAAGAAGAATTGGACGGTCTTTCAGTTATCGCAAAATTTGCGACAACTGCATCTGACGGCAAGATATATCAGGTAGAACACTATAATATCGAGATGATCACCTCGATTGGATATAGGGTTAAGTCCAAACGTGGCGTTCAATTCAGAGTCTGGGCAAACAAAATTTTGAAAGATTATCTCCTGCGTGGTTATAGCGTCAATCAGCGTTTGTTACAGATGGAGAGCCGCATCGACCGCCGATTGCTTGAGCATGATAAAAGACTTGACGATCTGACCGACAAGGTTGATTTCTTTATCCGCACATCCCTGCCTCCCAAGGAGGGCGTTTTCTTCAATGGTCAGATATTTGACGCGCATGAGTTTATCTGCCGTCTTATCAAGAGTGCGACCGAGAGGATTATTCTGATTGACAACTATGTTGATGAATCGGTACTGGTTCAGCTCGACAACCGCAACCCCGGTGTGTCAGCTCTGATATATACCGGTGAAATAAGCCGGACATTCCTCCAAAGCGTTAACCGTCACAATCGTCAGTATGCTCCCATCGAGGTAAAAACGGCTGAGAAAATCCATGACCGCTTTCTGATAATCGACAATACATTATACCATATTGGAGCTTCCATCAAAGACCTCGGTAAGAAACTGTTTGCATTCTCCAGACTAGAAATCTCACCGGAATATATTCTTGAAAACTTATAAGGTCAGAATACACCTACAAAATTGCCGGGATATGTGAGATCTTCGGCTGTAGCACAATTTCTCGGCATCGATTTGAAAGGCAAAGAGCAAAAAGACTTTCAATGTCGCTGCCATTGTCGGAGCATCTCTCTTCAATGGTAAATTATTAGGTTACACCGCTGAGTTTCCAGATGACAAGCGCAAAATACTCTACTTCGACATAATGTCGGTGAAATTCTCGTCTATGGAACTGTCTCAGGTCATAGCCCTCGCCAGCCATCCCGGCATGACCTATGCCGAGGTCCTCCGCGCATGGAAAGCCAAGAAGCGAGGCAAGCACCTCAGCGACCCCAACACAATGGACCCCGGAAACCCGCACCTCTAACCGTCAATGCCACCGACAACTCCCACAGTCGTCGGTGGCATTTCCACATTTAATCATCTCACAGCCTTATGTTTCTCGGCATATTTTATTGTAATTCCAATTTTTTTACTAAATTTGCATAATTCGCAAATCGCATAGGCTATGGCAAAATATATCAACCGAATCAAAGTAGTGCTCGCAGAGCAGCACAAGACCAATCTTTGGCTTGCGCGAGAACTCGGCAAAGACCCTGCAACGGTTTCAAAATGGTGTACGAACACCGCTCAACCTTCACTGGAGACACTTCACGATATTGCTGAGTGCTTGCATATTGATGTTCGCACGCTTTTGAATCCAAATGATTCAGCTATTGCATCAGAGCCGGAGTTAAGCTATGGTGAAAAGTGATATGCGATTATTCTTTTGAACTACAACTTCCGATAATATAAAGATATAGGAACATGACACCGGAAGAAAAAGCAAGAGTCAAGATTGACCGCTGGTTTGAGGATGCAGGTTGGGAGGTCACCGACCGCGACCATTATACACCGGCATCAACTGCTGTTGCCATACGGGAGGGATTGCTTGAGAACAATCTTGAAGCCGACTATTTCCTTTTTATAAACGGGAAAGCGGTCGGTGTGCTCGAAGCCAAACGCAAGGAGGTTGATATAACTGCTGATTACGTGGCCGAACAAGCCGAACACTACACTCGTTCCGTCCCTTGCTGCTATCAGACACATTCCAATCCCTTGCCTCTTGTATATCTGTCTAATGGCGAATCTGTCCTTTTCAAGAATCAGGGAAAGGAAGACTCGACCTACGATGAGATAAACCGCATCCACTCTCCGAAAGAGATTGTCAAGATGCTTGGAATAGAAGATAAGTTTGCAGGTCTCCCGATGGTGAAGAAACGCGGACTCCGTGACTGTCAGTTTGAAGCAATCACCGAACTTGA
>CAMWID010000048.1 GCA_947174235.1 uncultured Porphyromonadaceae bacterium
ATTGGTCGAAAAGAGCTATAAAGATTTCATAAAGTTAAAAGTAAACATACTCTTAAACACTAATGTAAATATTCCAATGATTCAGACAGAAGATCTACCTGTAGTGCCGCTTCCGGATAATATCGACAGTGGCAAATCAGCGTTCGAGGCTTTGAAAGGCCTTGGTTTTGACGACGCTATCAGCAATATAGCCAACGGGCTGGTGCAGTTTGCTTTTAAACTGTTTATCGCCATATTGGTGTTTTATGTAGGAAAGTTCATTATCAAGAAGATTTATGGACTTGTCTATTCCATAATGGTCAACCGGAAAGTTGATGCTTCACTCACGACTTTTGTCCTCTCTTTAGTGAGGATAGTCCTGTTCTTTATATTGATAGTCACTGTTGTAGGGATCATAGGGATTGAGACGAGTTCGTTTCTTGCATTGTTCGCTTCCGCCGGTGTCGCTATCGGTATGGCGTTGAGCGGAACACTACAGAATTTCGCCGGAGGAGTCCTGATACTTCTTCTTAAGCCCTATAAAGTCGGTGATTATATAGAGACTCAAGGCTTTACCGGGACTGTTAAGGAGATCCAGATATTCCATACCGTGATCAATACGACAGACAACAAGGCGATAATAATACCTAACGGAGGATTGTCGACCGGTTCGATCAACAATTATTCGCTTGAGCAATACCGTAGGGTTGACTGGAAGATCGGTCTGTCATACGGCAATGACTATAATGAAGCGAAAAATGCAATTCTCGCCATGCTTGATTCGGATCCGAGGGTAGTGAAACAGTATATAGAAGACGACATGAAGCTGCGTAGGGAACACGAGATGGAGGCGTCTGCCAGAGAGCATGCGTCGGAAGTTGACTCGGTAACGGAATCTGATAAAAAAGAGAGTTGGTGGACCCGATTCAGGAATCGCAGGAAAAGCCATAAACTCGCGATTCAGGAGAAACTACGCGAGCAGATTTCCCTTAACGAAGGTCTTCCGGTAAAGAAAGATTGCACACCCTTTGTCGGGCTTGATGAGCTTGCCGACAGCAGTATAAATATTGTGATCAGAGCGTGGACCCACTCATCCAATTATTGGGGACTTTTCTATGACATGAATGAACGGTTCTATAGGGAGCTTCCGGAGAAAGGGTTTTCATTCCCCTTCCCTCAGATGGACGTGCATATTGCCGACGTGCCTGATTCGATTAAAATATCATCCGGCGGCAAGTGATTATGGATCCAGTATTATTGTCGCCGGATGAAAAAAGGCGTTATTCGCGCCAGATGGCAATAGAGAATATTGGTACGTCCGGGCAGGAGAGATTGAAAAATTCAAGCGTCTGTATTGTGGGATGCGGGGCATTGGGATCCATGGTGGCGATGCAGCTTGCCGGAGCCGGTGTAGGGCGGATATGTATTTCCGATTTCGACACCATAGACGCATCGAATCTACAGAGGCAATTCTTTTTCAAGACATCAGAAACCGGAGAATGTAAATCCGAAGTATTGCAAGACAGAATGTCGGATCTTAATCCGGAATGTAATGTGGAGGCTTTCAAGTGTCTTGTAAATAAGGGAAAAGCGTTTGATTTGTTTCAGGATTATGATTTTGTTGTTGACGCCACAGACAACCCGGCGTCAAAGCATATGATCGAATCCGTGTGTGCGGAGTTAGGAAAGCCTTGCTGCATAGCGGGTGTCTCCGGGTTTCGCGGACAAGTCATGACTGTCATACCCGGAAGCCCGAAATTCGGAGATGTTTTCCCGGATTCAGAAGATGATGGCTTTTTGCCATGTTCAATCAGTGGTGTTATCGGACCGGCGGCAGCAGTGTGTGCTTCCGTGCAGGCGTCTGAAGCGATAAAGTATATCACGGGTGCGGGAGAATGTCTTGAGTCGAAAATATTGGCGTTCGATTTGCTTGAAAATCGGTTTTCCACATTGTCCGTATGAGCTTGACTTGTTTTTGATAATGTTCTACTGTCGTACAAATGCCGCCGATCCTTAGGATCGGCGGCATTTGTACGACAGTATTGAGCGTTGTAGGCAGGAAGTTTTATTGGATATCCAGTTTTCTTATGAGTTTCAGTTTGTCACCGGAAAGATCCACTTCCCAGAATACAGGTCGTCTGACGTATCTTCCGTTCACAATAGAATGACTGTGGGCGGAGAGCAGGTATCTTCCACGAAGATCTTTGAAAATCATGCCATGTCCATAATTGGCAGGAGTGACAGGTTCGGGATCTTGGATCCAAGGACCGTCGATTGAGTCGCTTTCGGAATATGCCACACCCATTGTGTAATCTCCAAATACCCATGAAGTCCATAACATTCCCAATCTTCCCGTGGCTGTCTTGAAAAGCCATGGACCGTCGGTCACCCGGTTGAATGTGACCTCGCCGTTGCGTTTCTCTCTGCTCCAGGGAGAGTCGGATGCTTGAAACAATAATTTTGGTTCGCCGACCGCATGGCTTAAATCCTGCGACACTTCGATAGCCTCCATTGTCCCGTTCTGGTTGTGCAGCCATTCCCCACAGAAAATCATGTAACGCTTGTTGTTCTCTTCCCAGAAAGTGCCGTCAAGGGTAGGGCGGTCTTCCGGCAGATAGTCGTGAGAGGAAACAGGTCGGTAAGGTCCGTCCGGTCTGTCAGACACAAGTATATGTGAAGCCCGTCTTGGAATTTCACCTTCCTGATTTGTTTCTATTATTATTTTGTCGTTTGTGAAAGTTGCGAAATAATAGTATTTCCCGTCTATTTCATGAATTTCCGCCGCCCAGATCTGAGGATGCGGACCCATCCAAGAGGTGGAATCCGGTTGCGCCACTGCGAACGGACCGTCCCAGAAATCAAGATCCTTGCTTTTCCATACCATGCCACCCGTACCGGTCATGTAATAAGTTTGTGACACAGTATCCGTCAGTACCGCAGGGTCGCTGAGGATAATAGAATCTCTCGGCACATTATGACGCACGGTAGGCGTGTGGCGTGCGGGTTGGAAGGCGAATAAGTCGGATACACTCGCTGTCCCCGCCAAAAGGATGGTGGCTAAAATGGTTTTTGTGGAAAATTTCATGATCGAATATATTGCTACAGTTTAAGTCCGTAAAATTAATAAAATTTTCCACAATTCCGTGTAAGACGGACAAAACGGTTTCATATACCATATCTGAGATGCAAAAAAAGAAGATCTATTGAGATCTTCTTTTTTACATCTATGTGGACATGGTGTCAGCCGCAGTGCCAGTATTTGCGAACGACTTTCATCATTTCTTCAGGATTTCCGGAAAGAGAATCCCTGAGACTTGCATCGTCAAATGCAGAAAGTTTCTTGATTATGCCGTCGATGAGCTGAGGTGAGAAAACACCATCCTTTTCAAACACTTCTCTTTGAGACTCCAGAGCTTTGGCGGAAGCTACGCAGCTGTCGGGCAGAGACTTGAGCTGTGCAAGCTTTTCTTTGTTTTCGTCATTGTGGATGTTGACGCTCACATACATGTCTTCAGCGCGACCGAGGGCGTTTTCCATCTCGAAGCCGGTTCTCGCGGCTACTACCATCGCCGCAATCAATTGATATATGTCGGCAGAGCAGTCAGCGCTTCTGAGTTCCACAGTCTGTTTCTGAGGCGGAACAGCGCCATGGTCCTTTTCAAGCGGGTTTGCCGCTGAACACATATCGTTTTCTCCTGTCCATCCAAGCGGAACGCGCACGAGTACAGATCTGTTGCGGTCGCCCCAGCAGATGGATGTGGGTGCCTCCTGGTGAGGTACGAGACGGAAATAACTTGTGGGAACCTTGTTGCCCATGGCGGTTATGGCATCTGCATGTTCAAGGATTCCGGCGATAGCTTTCTTGGCAACGTTGCTCAAAACACCATTCTCGGTCATCATGTTTTGGTCGCCTTTCATGACTTTGAAATGGATATGCAGACCGCTTCCGGCTTTCCCGGCTGTAATTTTCGGAGCGAAAGTGACATCATATCCTTTCTTGGCGGCAAGAGTCCTGATGATCCATTTGGCAATCATAAGATTGTCGGCAGCCTGTTGTGCGGGTATAGGGAGGAATTCGATCTCATTCTGTTCGTAGATCATCCCGTCTATTGTGAAATTACCAACCTCGTTATGTCCATATTTTATCTGGCCGCCCGCCTGTGCGATAAGATTCATGCATTCCACACGGAAATCGTTGAATTTTGCATATGGAGCCGATTCGTGATACCCTTTCTGATCGTTGGCGTGGAATAGTCCTGTATCTTCAGAAATCACGTAATATTCCAGTTCACCCATTGCGTAGAAATCCATTCCAGTCACTTTGCGGAAAGACTCGCAGGCTTTTCTTAGAGTGTATTCAGGAGAGGAATGTAGTGGTTTTCCTTCCTTATCGAAGAATGAGGCAAGGAGAGAAAGCGTGGGTATTTCTGCGAAGGGGTCAAGGAATGCGGTGGAATACCTTGGGATAACGTAGAGGTCGCTGTTTCCAGCCTCGATAAAGGGGAAAAGGCTTGATCCATCTACACGTTCACCATATGTCAGGATAGAATCAAGGTATTCTTCGGAATTGATGACAAAATTAAGGGTCTTCAGACGGTTGTCGTCGGCAGGATACATGAAATTGATCATGCGGATGCCGTTTTCTTTTACGAATCTGATGAGGTCAGCTTTACGGAATTGTTCCGGAGCTTTCTGTAGATACTCAACCAGACGGTTGGGGTTGAGGCTAAGGTTATTGTCCATGGTGGAAATTTATTATTAAATCTAAGGTATGACTTTCCCTACCATGCTTTTAGATGGCTTGGGACGGCAAATTTAGATATTTAAAATCTATTTCCAAAATTTTCTTAAGAAATAAATCATAAAAAATGTAAAAAATGCGCGGAATTGTGTATTATTGCTATTATGAAGATGCTGATATAAAAAATACCATGGGTAATTCATATGAAAAAGATAAAAATAGGATGTTTGTCCTGTCATATTGACATGTGTCGATATGACTTTGCAGAGAGTCGAGACATAAGAGCGCGTCTGTTAAAACTTCGGAGCCGTAGGGGCGGGTATTTTGGCAGATGCGCTCTAAACCATTTTGATTCAGATTGCGTTTTACCATAAAACCTAAATTAATTATATATGGAAAATTTTGAAGATATCATCAATTCGGAGAAACCTGTTCTGGTAGATTTCTTTGCGACGTGGTGCGGTCCTTGCAAGATGATGCATCCCGTGCTCGAGGATCTGCATGCCAAGATAGGGGACAAGGCACGTATCATCACTATAGACATCGACAAGAACCAGCGTCTCGCCGCCACATATAATGTAAGGTCTGTCCCTACATTGATGGTTTTCAAGAATGGAAAACTTGAATGGCGCGAGTCGGGAGTGCAGCAGATGGAAAAGCTTGAGCAGATACTTGAGCAGTATTATTGATCAGCCGTATTTTCATGAATATGCCTTGTTTATAAAAAGTGATATATGATGGGAAGTCCGGATATATGTCCGGACTTCTCATCTGTTTTAAGGCACACATCACATAAAAATGTCAAAGCCTCGGACCCGGGAACGGAAGTGGAGGAAGTATATGAAAAAAGTTTGACGGATTTATTATACCATCTTCCGTAAAGTGTCGTTTATAATATAAAATTATGTGAGGGCTGCCTGTAGGGATAGTGTCTTGCATATATGGGAAATTATTATGAGAAAGATTAGATACGTTTTGGTTGCTTTGCTGGTGTGGCTATGCTGCGGAATGATTTCAGCATCGGGATTTGCCGACGAGACTCTGCATTATGTGGTTGCGTACAAATGGGGACTGATCCACAAGGATGCAGGAGAGGCGACACTGTCATTGCGCAACCGGGGCAGTGAGTATTTCATCACGCTTACAGGAAAGACGAAACCGTGGGCTGACGGATTTTATATGGTAAGGGATACTCTACAGGGCAGAGTGCTGAAGCAAGGCTTGAAACCATTGTCATATACAAAAATAGCGCATGAAAAGGGTAAATATGGCAGGGATGACATCACTTACACCCGTTCAGGCAGTGTGGTCGGGGGGACCGCCAAGAGGACAAGGGAGCAGAAAGACGGATCATTAAAAGTGACGAATAAAAAGCTCACAGGAAAGGGAGATGTCTATGACATGCTCAGTGTGTTTTATTTTTTAAGGACGATTGACTATTCAAAATTACAAAGCGGGGGAGTGGTGAAAGCTACAGTGTTTTCCGGGAGTAAGGTTGAAGCTATGACTATACGATGTGTGGGTACGGAAGAAGTGAAACTCAGGGATAAAAGCAGGCGCGAGGCATATCATATAAAGTTTAAATTTACAACTGAGGGGAAAAAGAAATCAAGTGATGACATCGATACCTGGATTTCAACCGACAGTTCCCATATCCCTCTGCTTGTTGTGGGCAGTCTTCCGGTAGGACAGGTGAAATGTTATTATGTCGGCGGAAGATGAAATGTCAGGTGCGGAGAAAAACATTAAACGGTAAAGTCCGTCTCAATTTTTTTCGAGACGGACTTTACCGTTTAATGATCAGTGAATTAAAAATGGATTGTGCCTTTTTTCTTCGCCGATGGTTGTGGCGGGTCCGTGACCGGGATATACTACCGTTTCGTCAGGGAGAGACAACAGCCGGTCAGTTATGCTTTTGATCAGCTGTGCATGGTTTCCGCCGGGGAGATCAGTCCTGCCGATGCTTCCCTTGAAGAGCGCGTCGCCGGCTATAAGGAAACCGTCTGCTTTGTCATATAAAGCCACGCTTCCCTGCGAGTGTCCCGGCACGCATATCACCGACAGTTCTCCGTTGCCGATTCTGATGGTTTCATTATCATAAAGATATTCTGAAATTTCAACTTCCTTGAAATTTTCGTTTATGCCGAACATGTATGCCTGTTGCTGCATTCGTTCTCCAAGCGGTTCGTCGGCTTTATGGGCGAGCACGGGAGCATTATAAGTCTGTCGCATGAAATTATTGCCGACGGCATGGTCTATGTGGAGATGAGTGTTGATCACATGTGTCACCTTCAAACCGTTGCCACTGATGAAATCTGTCATCGCCTTTTCTTCCTGTTGTCCGAGCATTCCCGGGTCAACCACCGCACAGTCTTTGGTATCGGGATCATATACAACATATGTGTTGATCCCGAAAAGGCTGAATTGGAATATCGCTACGTTCATAGTCTTAATATATGGTTATACTATGGTATAAACAATTTTCTTGGTGTCAAAAAAATCTTCGTTGAAATAATTCTTTATTTCCGTGATTTCCGTCTTTGACTTTATTGTTTTGATTTCTTCATTCAGATCCCCTCCTTTCAAAGCTATTACGCCGTTAGGCAGTGCGTTGCGCTGGATTCCGGAAATGTTTTTAGATGAAAGCTTCACAAGCTCCGGCTGCGGCATTACGGCGCGGCTAACAATGAAATCGAATTTTTCATGGCATTCGCCGCTGTCGCCATGCTGGACGGAGACGTTGTCAAGACCTATCGCCTTTGCAATCTCAGAAGCTACTTTCATTTTTTTACCGATGCGGTCAATGAGATGGAAATGCACTTCGGGAAACAAAACGGCGAGCGGGATGCCTGGGAAACCGCCTCCTGAACCAAAATCCATGATGCGGCTTCCGGGCGCGAAACGTAAATATTTTGCGATTGCAAGAGAATGTAAAATGTGATTGACTTCTATATTGCCGATATCCTTTCTTGATATCACATTTATTTTTTCATTCCATTCCGGATAGAGTACACACAGCTTTTCAAATTGGGATTTCTGCGTCTCCGTCAGGGTTGGAAAATATTTTAATATGTGGTTTGTCATAATGATGAATATTTGCGGTTTATTGCCGAGACCGTTCACAAGGTTCCTCGGTTGCTTCTATTTTGCTTGTTCCATCTTGTAATGGCTGCCGTAATGACATTTTGCCCTAATGGCAGATTTACGGGAGCAATTCAGTCTGATGAAATATTGAAAATAAAGATATGAACGGCTCGTAGTGCAAAATTAATCAATCCCTGCGGTAAAACCAATGCAATGAACCTGTTTTATTCCTGCTTCGTTATAGTTTAATAAAAAAACGGATCAGCCACGTGGCGATGCCGTGTCGGCACAACATGTCTGGAAGATCCAAATAAACAACGAAATCCGCTATAATGAAATCAAATATACGTAAACTTTCGGCGATGGGGTTGCTTGTGACAATGGGGATAGTGTTCGGAGATATCGGCACTTCCCCGTTATATGTCATGAAAGCTATAGTCGGCGTGACTCCTGACTTTGACAGCCTATATATAATAGGAGCCATCTCGTGTGTCATATGGACATTGACACTTCAGACAACATTGAAATATGTAATAATCGCACTCAGGGCAGATAACAAAGGTGAGGGTGGAATCTTGTCGTTGTATTCGCTTCTGCGCCATACGCCTCCGAAATGGTTGTATATAATTGCTGCGATAGGGGCATCAGCATTGATTGCGGACGGGGTGATCACTCCTGCGGTTACGGTGACATCGGCTGTGGAAGGTCTTTCTATAGTCAGAGACGGGATACCAGTGGTTCCAATAGTGGCATTCATTATCATCGGCATCTTTGTCATGCAACAAGCCGGCACGGGAAGAATCGGCAAGTTTTTCGGACCGTTCATGCTGGTCTGGTTTATGTTTCTTGGAGTCATGGGTGCATTGAATATAGGAGATTCTCCCGATGTTTTGAAGGCGTTCAATCCCTGGTATGCGCTCAGGCTTCTGATAGATTATCCCGGTTGGTTCCTTATTCTTGGAGCTGTGTTTCTTTGCACCACAGGCGCCGAGGCATTGTATTCAGATCTCGGGCATTGCGGGCGTATGAATATATCCATGAGCTGGATATTTGTAAAGATAATGCTTATTTTGAATTATCTTGGTCAGGGGGCGTGGCTTCTGTCGTCCGGCAAGGATGCGGAAAGGATCAATCCCTTTTATGGCATAATGCCGGATGGGTGGATCATACCGGCAGTGATTCTGTCTACAGGAGCCGCCATAATCGCGAGTCAGGCGTTGCTGAGCGGATCATTTACAATTTTCAGCGAGGCTATAAGCTTAAATTTTTTCCCCCGTCTCAAGGTGAAATATCCATCTGACGAGAAAGGGCAGCTTTATATACCTGCAGTCAACTGGACACTTCTTGCCGGATGTCTTCTTACAGTCGTCTTATTCAAGACATCGTCTGCAATGGAGACAGCTTATGGTCTCGCCATCACGGTGACAATGCTTATGACGACAGTGTTGCTGACTGTATATCTCAGAAATAAAGGTGTGTCGAAATGGATATGCGGTTTGTTTCTTGTGGCTTATTCGTTGTTGGAGGGAGTGTTTTTTATTGCGAATGCGAGCAAATTTATACATGGTGGATGGTATACTCTACTGATAGCCGGAATTGTAGGTGTGGCAATGGTCATATGGCGCAATGCCACTAAGATGCGCCGGTCGTTTATAGATTATCGCCGTCTGGCTGACTATGCAGATGTCATTACAGAATTGTCAAAAGAGAATGACATACCAAGATATGCGTCGAATGTCGTATACTTCAGCCATAGCCGCGAGCGTGGAGAGGTGGAGAGCAAGCTCATATATTCCATACTCAATAAAGAACCGAAGCGTGCAGACCATTATTGGATCATAACCCCGGAGTTTACAGATGATCCGTACATGCTTGAATATGATGTGGACATACTTGTTCCGGATACGCTGTATGAGGTGCATATGCGTATCGGTTTCAGGGTGGAGCCTCGTATGACTCTATATCTCCGTCAGATAGTGGAAGATCTTGTGGCTGACGGGGATCTGGATCTCACGAGCCGGATCCCTTCGTTGCGGAAGCACGGACTTGCCGGCAACTTCAGGTTCATAGTCATCCACAGGGTTTTCTCCGCCTCAAGTGAATGTGGCAGGAGGGCTGCTATGCTGATGCAGCTTCATTCCATCATGCGGCGTCTTTCTGTCAGTGACGAGACCGCGATGGGTTTGGACACAAGCAACGTCACTGTGGAGACGGTTCCACTTATTATCAATACACGCACGTCGCGCAGAATAAGACGCGGAATGAGTAAAAATTAAGAAAAAATACAAGAAAATCAGTTTCTTCTGTCAAAACGTCAGGCTTAAATTTGCACAATCGAAGTTAAAATTGTAATTTCGCACTCTGCCGTAAGTCAGGTTATTTCGTGTGTCCGCATGCAATAATGGGCTCCGGCAATATAAAAACAGCAGTAACTATAAGATATTTATTATGGAAATTGAAGGAAGAATCATACAGGACCTCGGCATACAGTCAGGCACGTCAAAGGCAGGTAATCCCTGGAAAAAAAGGGAATTGGTGCTTGAGACTTTCGGCTCTTACCCTCGCAAGGTGAAGTTTCATATATTCGGAGACAGGGTAGACACAATCCGTCTTGAGGCGGGAAAGGATTACGTCCTTTCTTTTGATCTTGAGAGCCGGGAGTTTAACGGCAGATGGTACACTGATGTCAATGTCTATCAGGCTCGTGATCTTGTCCCAAATAATCCGGCTCCCGCATATGGGGATCCTGCCGCCCAATACGGCGCTGCGCCGCAGGGAGGATTCCAACAGCCCGCGGCTCCTGATTTCGGATCACCGGTTCAGCCGACTTTCTCGTCGTCTCCGGCATCAAGCGAGGAAGATCTTCCTTTCTGATCAGAGAAAACAGTATATATATATCACCGCCGGATTCCATATCGGATCCGGCGGCTTTTGTTGATTCATGGTTCCGTTATATGTTTCCTGCGATGTTTTGCGGACGTAATATTTTGATATTTCGGTGATTTTTTGTAATTTTGCACCCGACTGAAAGGAAATGTCCCGAATGATTGACAAATGAATGAGGGAATCGCTTATAAAGACCGATTCAGTCGTAATTTTTGACAAATTGCTTAACTGTGATTTTCTTCACGCCATTTGTCTTAGGTAAAAAAGATAAAGATAGACTATGCAAAATGACATGCGATCATGTCGCGACAATATCGGTCTCCTGATTGAGACCAGTTGGGAAGTATGTAACAAAATCGGTGGTATCTACACCGTCCTTTCGACGAAAGCCAGGGTTCTGCAGGAAAAATTTGGAGACCGGGTGGTGTTTGTCGGTCCCGATGTCTGGACTGAAGATAATCCTTCTCCTTATTTCGTAGAACGGAAGACTCTCCTGAAACAGGCTTCTTCAAAATTAAAGCTACCGTATGGAATTACAATAAGAGTAGGACGTTGGACTATTCCGGGTTCGCCTTTGGTGGTTCTTGTGAAATTTGAGGGTGTTTATCCCCAACTTAATGAGATTTTTGGAAAGATGTGGGAACTGTACGGGGTAGATTCAATGCATGCGTATGGCGACTACAACGAAGGGTGTGCATTTGCAGTGGCTTCAGCCGTCGTGATGAAAGCCCTTTCCGAGCATCTCAAAATTAGTGGAAGGAATGTGACCGCTCACTTCAACGAATGGACTACGGCAATGGGCTTGTTGTATCTTAAGATGACGCTTCCCGCTGCTGCGACATTATTCACCACGCATGCCACCAGCATAGGCAGAAGCATCTGTGGCAACGGAAAGCCTTTGTACGACTATTTTCACGGATACAATGGCGACCAGATGGCGAGGGAGCTTAACATGGAGGCAAAGCATTCTCTTGAAAAGACAGCCGCGCATCAGGCGGATTGTTTCACGGCGGTCAGCGATCTGACAGCCGATGAATGCGCCCAGCTCCTTGACATACGTCCACAGGTGGTGACCCCGAACGGATTTGAACCTGATTTTGTTCCTGGAGGCAAACGTTGCCTTGAATTAAGAAAATCAGGCAGGGAGAAACTTTTTTCCATCGGTAAAGCCCTCAAAGGAAAAAACTTCGGCAATGATACGGTAGTGGTTGCCACTTCCGGGCGCAATGAATATCGAAACAAAGGACTTGATCTTTTCCTTGACTCGCTTGTCAAACTTGAGGAAATGAATCCTGACAAGCAGATAATGGCGCTTGTGCTCGTGCCCGCATGGGTAAAATGTCCGTCACAAGAGCTTGTGAATGCAATCAAGGGTAAATCTGAGGTGGTATGCTCTCCGGACTTCATGACCCACAGGCTGAATAATGAGGAATCGGACAGTGTGGCGTGCCGTATACGGAATCTTGAAGATAGCGGTAAGCTGAATGGAAAGGTAAGTGTAATATATGTGCCGTGCTATCTTGACGGCAATGACGGGGTGGTAAATATAAGTTATTATGACATACTTCCCGCACTTGACATGACGGTATTCCCATCGTATTATGAGCCGTGGGGGTATACACCCCTTGAAAGTGTGGCGTTCTCAAAGCCGACTGTTACTACCGACAAAAGCGGATTCGGACAGTGGATATTGTCGCATTTTGTCAATTCCATGTTGTCGTGCGGAGTAAAGGTGGTGGGGCGTACTGATTCCAATTACGACCATGCTGCCTATGAAATAGGACATCAGATTATGGAATATTCACGCTTCAGCACAGATGAAGTGGCAGTAGCCTCCGCCGCCGCACTCTCTACATCCCAAAAAGCTGATTGGAAATTCTTTATTTCTGAGTATTATAAGGCATTTGAAGTTGCAGCCTGCAACCGTGATGCCCGTCAAAATTAATGAAAACAGTAATATTATAGTGATATGAAACTTCAGGTTAGCAACACTAACGAGCCGGTGTGGCGCAGCCTTACGGTAAGCGCCCAGCTCCCTAAAGAACTGAAACCGCTTGAGGAACTGTCAAAGAACCTCTGGTGGGTATGGAACAGCGATGGTAAAAACCTGTTCCGTGAACTTGACCAGGATCTCTGGCGCAAGGTTGGAGAGAATCCTGTGATGCTTCTTCAGCAGATCAGCTCCAAGCGTCTTGAGGAAGTGCTCGCGGACGAGCATATGATGGAAAAAATAAATTCCACATACGCGGAATTTAAGGAATACATGAGCAAACCGATGCGTGATGATATTCCATCCGTAGCATATTTCTCAATGGAATATGGTTTGTGTAATTGTCTTAAGATTTATTCAGGTGGTCTTGGTGTCCTCGCTGGAGACTATATCAAGCAGGCTTCTGACAGCCGGGTTCCTATGACGGCTGTGGGCTTCCTTTACCGTTATGGATATTTCGCGCAGTCTCTGTCGATCGACGGTCAGCAGATCGCGAACTACGAGCCTCAGAACTTTGACCAGCTTCCGATTGAGGCTGTACTCGGAGAAGACGGTCAGCCGATGATTCTTGAGGTGCCGTTCCCGGGCAGGATCATCTATTGTCATGTATGGCGTGTCAATGTCGGGCGTATGAGTCTGTATCTTCTTGACACAGATTTCGACATGAACTCAGAATATGACCGTCCGATCACTCATAAACTCTATGGCGGAGATTGGGAAAACCGTATGAAGCAGGAGTATCTTCTTGGCATAGGCGGTATGTATATGCTCAATCGTCTCGGCATCCACACTGATATCTATCATGCTAATGAAGGTCACGCGGCTCTGCTTAATCTCCAGCGTCTTGTGGATTATGTACAGAAAGATGGTCTTCCCTTCAATGTGGCTCTTGAAGTGGTGAGGGCAAGCTCACTTTACACTGTACATACTCCTGTTCCGGCAGGTCATGACTATTTTGAGGAGAGTCTTCTTGGCAAATATCTCGGGGAATATCCCGCAAAATTGGGTATTTCATGGAATGACCTTATCAATATGGGCAGGGAGAATCCCGATACTCCGGAGCGTTTCTCAATGAGCGTGTTCGCTCTCAACACCTGTCAGGAGGCTAATGGTGTGAGCTGGCTTCATGGAGAGGTGTCCAAAAAGATGTTCGCTGGGGTTTGGAAAGGTTATGCTCCGGAAGAAAGTCATGTAAGTTATGTCACCAACGGCGTGCACATGCCTACCTGGGCTGCTTCTGAGTGGAAGTCTTTCTATATGCAGAATCTTGGAGAGAAAATGTTTGAAGACCAGAGCAATCCGGAGGCGTGGAAGGGCATATTCAATGTGCCTGACGAGGAGATCTGGAATATGCGAATGACTCTCAAGAATAAATTCATAAACTTCGTAAAGAAGGACTTTAAGGAAAAATGGCTTAAGAACCAGGGAGATCCCGGAGCCGTTGTAAGTATTCTTGAGAAGATCAATCCAAATGCGCTGATCATTGGATTCGCTCGCCGTTTCGCCACCTATAAACGTGCGCATCTGCTCTTTACTGATCTTGACCGTCTTGCCAAGATTGTCAACAACGACAAATATCCCGTGCAGTTCATCTTCTCCGGAAAAGCGCATCCTGCCGACGGTGCAGGCCAGGGGCTGATCAAGAGAATTGTCGAGATTTCTAAAATGCCTCAGTTCCTGGGCAAGATCATATTCCTTGAGGACTACAACATGATTGTGGCAAAACGTCTTGTCAGCGGTGTCGACATCTGGCTCAACACTCCGACCAGACCTCTTGAGGCATCCGGTACTTCAGGTGAAAAAGCCGAGATGAACGGTGTGCTCAACTTCTCAGTACTTGACGGATGGTGGTATGAAGGCTACAAATTCGATGAACTTGCCGGGTGGGCGCTTACAGACAAGCGTACATTCACAGATCAGGGACAGCAGGATCGTCTTGACGCCGCGACAATCTATTCAATGCTCGAGAATGAGATAGTTCCTCTATATTTCAAGAAGAACTATAAGGGATATAGCCCTGAATGGATCGACCGTATCAAACGTTCAATCGGGCATATTGCTCCCCACTTCACAATGAAGCGTCAGCTTGACGATTATATTTTCCGTCTTTATGTTCCGGAGTCCAAGCGTTCTGCAGAACTCAAGAAGAATAACTTCGCCAAGGCGCGTGAGATAGTGGCGTGGAAAGAAGAAGTGGCTTCAAAGTGGAACCAGATAGAAATCCTCAATGTGGAGGTGAAAGACGGTTTTGCAGGGAAAGGTGCCGCACGCACCGGTAATCCCATTGACGTGAAGTGCGTGATCGACACCAAGGGTCTTGGAGATTCGATCGGTGTTGAGGTTGTGAAATATAGGGATCATGACGGCACAAGTGAGTTTGTAGGCGCAGAGCCCCTCAAAATCGTCAACAAAGAGGGTAGCGTGTATACTTACGAACTTAAGTCTCATCTTGAGAATGCCGGAGTATTCCGCTATTCACTGAGGATGTACCCCTCAAATCCGGCGCTTCCTCACCGTCAGGATTTCGCATATACCCGTTGGTTCTGATAAGAATACGGGACATATAAAATACGACGGCTGCTCAATTATGGGTGGTCGTCGTTATTTCATTGTCTTGAAATAGAATAAGCATAGTTGCCAATGACTTCAACATCTTGATTACATACTATAAAAAATGGAGGGCAATGCCCTCCATTTTTTTGTAACGTATGCAAGAAAGTATTTTTTAATCCTCTTCCTGAGTCTCTGCATATTCTTTCAGTAGTTTCTCCTGCACATCGCCCGGAACGAGCTCATAAGAAGAGAACTGCATTGTAAATGAACTTCTTCCTCCCGTGATTGAGCTGAGAGAGGTGGAGTAGGAAGACATTTCTTTCAAAGGAACTTTGGCATTCAATTTCTCAATACCGTTGTCTGACTCCATGCCCATTATTATGGCGCGTCGACCCTGAAGATCACTCATTACATCTCCCATAGTGTCGCCGGGTGTGAGCACTTCAACATCATATATTGGTTCGAGAATCTTTGGATTGGCATTCTTGAATGCTTGCGAGAATGCGTTCCTGCCTGCAAGACGGAAGGAGATTTCGTTTGAGTCTACCGGATGCATCTTGCCATCGTAGATCATGACCCTCACATCGCGGGCATATGAGCCTGTGAGGGGACCTTGCTCCATGCGGTCCATAAGTCCTTTCACGATTGCCGGAATAAAACGCGCGTCGATAGCTCCACCGACAATGCAGTTGTATACCACGAGTTTTCCTCCCCAGTCAAGAGGAATTTCCTGTTTGTCGCGGACGTTCATCTTGAACTCCTGGTTCCCGAATTTGAATGAATCAGGTTCGGGCATGCCTTCGGTATATGGCTCCACGATCAGATGTACTTCGCCGAACTGACCTGATCCGCCGGATTGCTTCTTGTGGCGATAGTCCGCGCGGGCAGCCTTTGTGATGGTTTCCCTGTACGGGATTTTCTGATCCAGGAATTCAATAGGAAGTTTCTCGTTATTCTCAATTCTCCATTTAAGGGTGCGAAGGTGAAATTCGCCTTGTCCTTTGATAAGAGTCTGTTTCAGCTCTTTGCTCTGCTCCACTATCCATGTCGGATCTTCCTCATGCATGCGGGTAAGGATTCCCATAAGCTTTTCCGCATCGCTTTCTGTGACAGGGCGGATGGCACGGATATACTTGGGTTGAGGATATTTTATAAAGTCAAATTGATATTCACATCCTTTGGCATTTAGGGTGTTGCCTGTGCGGACATCTTTAAGTTTTACGGCGGCGCCTATATCGCCTGCCTCAAGTTTTTCAATCGGAGTGCGTATCTGTCCGCATACAGTGAATATTTGCGCGAGGCGTTCTTTGCCACCGCGTGATACATTGTCAAGGTCATCGCCGGCTTTCAGAGTGCCGCTCATGACTTTAAAATATGAGACTTCCCCAATATGTGGCTCGACAGATGTTTTGAAGAAAAATACAGAGAGTGGTCCGTTGGCGTCGGGTTTGACTTCCTCGCCGGTTACGGTGTGCGGAGCAGGCATATCTGACACGAACGGGCAGACATTGCCAAGAAATTCCATCATACGGCGTACTCCCATGTCTTTCAATGCGCTTACGATGAAAACCGGGAATATACTTCTGTCAATGAGTCCCTTACGTATGCCTTCGCGCATTTCATCTTCTGAAAGATGTCCCTGCTCGAAATATTTGTCCATAAGCGTCTCATCGTTTTCAGCGGCTGCCTCTACAAGAGTGTTGTGGAGCTCGTTGGCTTTTTCCATATACTCTTCCGGAATTTCAGATACGACCGGCACACCGCCCTCAGGTCCCCATTCATACTTTTTCATCAGGAGGACATCTATCATTGAATGGAATCCGGGACCGCTTTCAATAGGGAACTGCACAGCCACAACTTTCTGTCCGAAATGTTCGCGCAACTGTTCGATCACGTTGTCGTAGTCCGCCTTTTCACCATCAATCTGGTTGAGTGCGAAAATTATAGGTTTCTTGAGTTTGCCTGTGGTGCGGAATATGTTCTGGGTGCCGACCTCAACTCCATATTCAGAGTCGATGACTATCACGCCGGTATCACACACGCCAAGCGCAGTATATGAGTTGCCCACGAAATCGTCAGCTCCGGGGCAGTCGATCACATTCAGTTTCTTGCCGTTGAATTCGGCATTGAAGACTGTCGAGAACACTGAGTAGCCATATTCTTTCTCAACAGGGAAATAGTCAGACACTGTGTTGCCGCTTTCGATGCTTCCGCGACGTTTTATAACTCCACACTCGAAGAGCATAGACTCTGCAAGTGTGGTTTTACCAGAGCCCTTTGATCCGATCAGGGCGATGTTTTTGATTTCGTCGGTTTTGTAAATCTTCATATCATATAAGATTTTAGGGTTATCTCATAATGGCATATCAGTAATAGATTTCTGATTGCGGACGCAATTTACAAATTATTTTATTAATTAAGATGCAATTTTTATATGTTAGAAAACACATTTCCAATATTTTTTTGTATATTCGCATGATTTGTCTATAATGCCTATGTGAAGCATCTGTGGATAACTCTCAATTATTCAGAATGAAATCTTGTGGATTATACATACATATACCGTTTTGCCGGAGCAAATGTATTTATTGTGATTTTTTCAGTGGTGGAGCATCTGCGGCTGACTGGGATTTGCTTGTGGATGCTTTGCTGAATGAATTAGAGGAACGGAAACATGAACTCAAAGACCTTCCCGATACATTATATATAGGAGGAGGGACGCCTTCTCTGATCCAGGTCGATGCATTCCGCAGACTTATAGATGGTATATATGATAAGATCGGCGGAAGAAAACAATGGAATGAATTCACTATAGAGGTTAATCCGGATGATGTGACGGAGGAGAAGTGTGCCCTTTGGCTCGAAGCAGGTGTCAATCGTGTAAGTATGGGGGTGCAGTCGTTTGTAGATTCCGAACTTAATGCCATACGTCGCCGACATAATGCAGATTGTGCGGAGAAATCTTTGCATGTCTTGAAAAAGCATTTCCATAATATAAGTATAGATCTCATGTTCGGACTTCCGGGTCAGACTGCGGACAGCTGGTATGAATCGGTCGGCAAGGCAATAGAGATTAATCCGGAACATATATCTGCATATTCCTTGATGTTTGAAGATGGCACACCGATAAGTGTAATGAAGAATCTCGGTAGGTTGTTTTTCCCTTCCGATGATGAGTGTGTGGAAATGTGGAAATCACTTTCACGACGGTTGAAGATGTCGGGCTACAGCCAATATGAGATATCAAATTACAGCAAACCCGGATATGAATCGGTTCACAACAGCAGGTATTGGCTTGGGTTTCCCTATCTCGGGATCGGTCCGTCAGCGCATTCATATGACGGCGGAGGTGTGAGACGTGCGAATCCTTCAGATCTGAAAGGTTATCTCAGACGTTTTTCCTCAAATAATGTGGAATGTTCCCCTTTTTATATTGAAGAGACACTTGAGACAGAAGAATTGATAGAAGAGATGCTTCTTACAAGGATGAGGATGAGGAGCGGTGTTTCTTTGTCGGAATTCGAGATGCGGTTCGGAATAAAGGAAAAGGAGCGTCTGCTTGGCAATGCGAGGGAATATATAAGAAATGATATGGTGGCAATTGATAACGGAAGGTTGCGGCTGACTGATGATGGCATAATGATAGCTGATGAAATCATATTGGGACTAACCATGTGATATCGCTATACATTTGATATTTCTCTTCGTGTGTATTAAGCTTGAGATGCAATAAAAAAATTGACAAAAATGGGATATGTGTTGCGAAAAGTTATTTTTTTTGGTAATTTTGCAACATATTAATGCAGATAGTCCTGATTAAGATAACCCCGGGACTGTTATAAATATTGGAAAAATGCCTGAAAGAAAAAGGATCTTTTTTACAAAGATGCAGGGCGCGGGTAATGATTATGTTTACATTGACGCGCTTGGCACTCCAACCTCCCTTATTCCGGAGGAAGTGAGTCTGCCTGATTTGGCAAGAAAAATAAGCGACAGACATTTCGGCGTTGGCGGTGACGGGCTGATAGTAATAATGCCCTCCGTTGACGCCGATTTTCGTATGCGGATGTTCAATGCCGACGGATCAGAGGCGGGCATGTGCGGAAATGCATCAAGGTGCGTCGCGAAATATTTGTATGACAAAGGTTTTGCCGATAAAAAGTGTATAACTCTCGAGACCGGCAGCGGCATCAAGATATTGAATCTTGAGATTTCAGACGGTGTTACCTCAGGGGTTACGGTAGATATGGGAAAGCCTTTTATGAAAAGAGGAGACATCCCGGCGGCCGGGGATGCGGATGAGATCATGGTGGACCATATGGTCGAGGCTGACGGCGTTGTGTTTCCGATCACGGGAGTGGGAATGGGCAATCCACATGGAGTGATTTTCGTAGATGAAATCACAGACCGTCATATACACCATTATGGGAGAATCCTTGAGACAGCTGAGATATGGCCCGAGAAGGCGAATATAGAATTTGTAAAGGTGCTTGACGAAAATCATATCGAAATGCGGGTATGGGAAAGAGGTACCGGAGAAACGCTTGCATGTGGCACCGGAGCGTGCGCTTCTGTTGTTGCCGCCCATCACAAGGGACTTACCGGAAACGCCGTCGAGGTCAAGCTGCGGGGTGGAACGCTCAGCATAGTCGTGGATAATGTCTCCGGACATGTGTTTATGCGTGGTCCCGCAGAGTTTGTCGCAGAAGGTGTCTATGATTATTATCCCGACAGGAAATATTGAATATATTCAGATTCCTTAATGATTGTTTAACGGAAATAAAGAAAAATAATGGTACAAGTCAACGATAATTTCAGTCAGTTGCCCAAATCGTATCTGTTTTCAGAAGTCGCGCGTCGGATAGCTGAGTACAAGAGCAGTAACGGCGGGTCAGATGTGATTAGGATGGATATAGGCGATGTCACGCGTCCGTTGTTTCATAGTGTGATAGCGGCTATGCATGACGCGGTAGACGAGCTTGCCTCATCCTCATCGTTTCACGGCTACGGACCTGAACAGGGCTATTCATTTCTGCGGGAGGCGATCTCATTGCATGATTATCACGGGAGAGGGTTGGATATAGATCCTGCGGACATATTCATAAGTGACGGAGCGAAAAGCGATCTCGGAAATCTTGGAGACATATATTCACGGGATTGTACTGTAGCTGTGATGAATCCGTCATATCCTGTATATGTGGATGACAGTGTGATAGACGGGCGTGCCGGAGATATTATCCATGGGAAATGGAGCCGCCTCGTGTATCTTGACTGTGATCCGGGGAATAGGTTCATGCCATCTCTCCCCGAAAAAAAGGCTGATGTTATTTTTCTGTGTTTCCCTAACAATCCGACCGGGGAAGCTATTACAAAGGATGAATTGTCAAGATGGGTGGATTACGCCAGGGAAAATGGCAGTCTGATCATATATGATTCCGCATATGAGGCATTCGTGCGTCAACCGGGAATGGTAAGATCCATATATGAGATAGAGGGAGCGGAAGAAGTGGCTATCGAGATAAGGAGTTTCTCGAAGACGGCTGGTTTTACAGGATTGCGTTGCGGATATACCGTGGTGCCACGAAAATTGAAAGGCAGATATTCCGATGGCACTGACGTTTCTCTGAATACATTATGGAACCGTCGACAGTGTACCAAATTCAACGGTGCGTCATATGTTGCCCAGAAAGGGGCTGCCGCAGTCTATACTCCGGAAGGGATGGAAGATGTCAAGAGGGTAACGGACTATTATATGGGAAATGCCGCGATAATAAAGTCAGCTTTTTCGAAAATAGGATTCAATGCATATGGCGGAGACAATTCTCCATATGTATGGGTTTCTGCCGGTGCGGATAAAGATTCCTGGCAGATCTTTGAACAGCTGCTTCATATCTGTGGTTTCTCCACAACTCCCGGATCCGGTTTCGGAACAAAAGGGGAGGGATACATACGTCTTACCGGATTCAACAGTCGAGAAAACACTGAAACTGCGATGTCCAGGCTTGTGGCGTCCGGCATCCGGATGTAAGAGGTTTGTTTGAGACCGTTGTACTATGATAGACGATATTGGCAGGACTGTCTGCCATAAAGGTGAAAATAAATTTATACTAATCTTAAGGTTATGTCTGATTTAAGGTTTAAAAGTGTGGAAGAAGCTTCTTCGCGGAAAGCGGTCAAAGTGGAGCTTCCCAAAGAACGGGTTGACAAATATTATGCAGAGAAAGTGTTCAACCGACAGAAAATGTTCGAATATCTTCCCCGCACCACTTATGAGGCGCTTGTCAAGGCTATAGACAATAAAAAGCCTTTGAGCCGGGAGGTGGCTGACAGTGTGGCGGAAGGGATGAAGCGTTGGGCGGTAGAACAGGGCGCCCGTCATTACACCCATTGGTTCCAGCCGATGACTGGGGGTACGGCAGAGAAGCACGACGCGTTTATCGAGCATGACGGCAAGGGGGGAGTGATAGAGACTTTCACCGGCAAGCTTCTCGTGCAGCAGGAGCCTGACGCCTCAAGTTTTCCTAACGGAGGCATACGCAATACTTTCGAAGCGCGTGGATATTCGGCATGGGATATATCTTCCCCGGCGTTTATAGTGGACAACACGTTGTGTATACCTACAATATTCATTTCATATACAGGAGAGGCACTTGACTATAAAACTCCGCTTCTGCGCACACTCAACGCGATAGACAAATCCGCCACACGTGTGGCAAGGTTGTTTGATCCGGCAGTGAAGCACGTGGAGTGCTATCTTGGATGGGAGCAGGAGTATTTTCTTGTGGATGAATCGCTCTATGCCGCCCGTCCTGATCTTGTGCTTACGGGGAGAACACTGATGGGTCATGAAAGTGCGAAAAACCAACAGCTTGAAGATCATTATTTCGGAGCCATCCCGAGCAGGGTGGAGGCATTCATGCTTGATCTCGAGATAGAATGCCACCGTCTTGGCATTCCCGCCAAGACGCGACACAACGAGGTGGCTCCTAATCAATTTGAGCTTGCCCCCATATTCGAGGAAGCGAATCTTGCCAATGACCATAATCTTCTTCTCATGTCGGTGATGAATGAGGTTGCGCGGCGACATAATTTCCGAGTCCTCCTTCATGAGAAGCCGTTTGCCGGAATCAACGGAAGCGGCAAGCACAACAACTGGAGTCTTGGTACTGATACCGGTAAATTGCTTTTCGCGCCAGGTAAGACTCCTAAAGACAATCTTGAGTTCATCGTGTTTGTCAGCAATGTCATGGCTGCCGTCCACAAGCACAACGCATTGTTGAAAGCATCTATCATGACCGCCACCAACGCCCACAGGCTTGGTGCGAACGAAGCTCCACCCGCTATAATTTCTATGTTCCTCGGGAGTCAGCTCAACGGGATTCTTGACAGCATCGAGAAAAATGAGACGGATTCTATAATTCTTGACGGTAAAGAAGGTATGCGTCTTGATGTGAATCAGATTCCGGATCTTTTGATAGACAATACAGACCGCAACCGTACAAGTCCGTTTGCATTCACCGGCAACAGGTTCGAATATCGTGCCGTTGGATCTTCCGCCAACTGTGCCTCCGCATTGATAGCCTTGAATGCCGCTGTGGCGGTGGAGCTTGGGGAATTTGCCGACAGGGTAGAGGCAAGACTGGCAAAAGGTGAGAATATTGACAAGATATTGTTGGATGAGGCGCGTGGTAATATTATAAGGTCGCGCGCGATACAATTTGACGGCAACGGTTACAGTGACGAGTGGAAAAAGGAAGCGGAGCGCAGAGGCCTTGATACAGAATCGTCCGCACCGTTGATGTTTGACAAATATCTCGCCCCCTCAAGTGTGGAGATGTTCAAAAAGGCGGGCATTTTTACAGAGAAAGAACTTGAAGCTCGCAATGAGGTCAAATGGGAGATGTATTCCAAGAAGCTTCAGATAGAATCAAGAGTTCTGGGCGATCTTGCGATCAACCATATAATACCTGCTGCGATCACATATCAGCGTCTGCTTCTTGACAACGTATATAAGATCAAACAGCTTTTCGATGAGGATACGGCACGAAAGATCGGGGGACAGGATCTGGTGTCGATAGAGAAGATCGCGGAGCATATGAGTGAGATCAAGGCTCTTGTGGAGAAGATGATTTCCGCCCGTCATGTGGCTAACCGAATGCAGACCGAGAGAGATAAGGCTATTGCCTATCATGACAATGTGGCGCCTCTTCTTGAAGAGATCCGCAGCCATATTGATGCTCTTGAGCTGATGGTTGACAATGAGATATGGCCATTGCCGAAATATAGGGAACTGTTGTTCATACGGTAATATCCCGGCTTGTTGCTAAAAGTCTGAAAGGGGAGTCATAAAAATTCCCTTTCAGACTTTTAGTATCGCGGGTTGCCTTTTGCTCTGAAATGTCAACATGGATAATATAGATAAATTCGTTGCAATATGCGGATTACTAAATGATTGCATAGCTGGATTTATTAAATAATGTTAAACTGAAAAATTTTATCAAAACATATTGTTTGAAATGAAAAATAATTTGTAATTTTGCATTGAGTTTTTCATGGTATTAGATTTTAAGGTTAACAGAAGATTGGTTGTCGGGACGACAATCAATTTTTTTACCCTTATATTCGGCAGTTCTCCAGAATAGACCATTCTTGAGTAGAATAGACCATTCCGAAGATTGCGGAACTGATTCCGTGAAATATCCCATACCAAAAATATCGGAATGCTTACTGTTTCATCACATGTATCCGTTCAGACGTTCAAATTTTCATATTTGGATTAGGAGTAAGGTCTCTAATGATGAAGGATGTTTAGGCTCCTTTGGTCAATATCCGGTCTGTCAAGACCGTGACTTTGCGCCTATGTGCGATATGCATATGTCCGGCTTGGATGCTTCAATTTTGTCTGGATAGTTATCATAGATTTTGCTTCTGCCAATCTTCATGTTAACTGATCATAAAATAATACCCGAAAACCTCTGCAAGAGTTAAATCTATGTTAAAAGATGAAATTATTTTATGTTTTATAACAGTATTTGAAAAATAATTTGTAATTTTGCAGTGAGTTTTTCATGGTATTAGATTTTAAGGTTAACAGAAGATTGGTTGTCGGGATGACAATCAATTTTTTTTTGTAATTTCACATCGGCTGAATGTATTTTTCGTCCGTCGGAAGCATGATGACATAACTAGATGAAAGGAAAGAAGCGGTATGCTCCCCTAAGCGGATCCTTTCCTGTAAAAGCATTGGCAACCATGAAACATTTTCCTTTTCAGACACTCTTATTTATAGATAAGCTGACAAATAATGAGTTGACTTTGACAAAAGGAAGTTTGACTATAAATTATAATAAAAGGTGACATCAAAGTCTAACATCGTATATTTGTACGATGTGCTATTGAGATAAATTACGGGATCAGTCATTATGGAACCCTATGACTCCATCATAAATATCAAAAATCTGCTCGACGAATCCTCTCAATTCCTTGGGTAAATAAATTTAAACAATTTCTAATTTATCATTTGCAATGGTTGTAAAAGTTGTTTTTGCTTTTACAGGGTTATTTATTAATTTATGTGAAATATATCAATGATTTCTTTGTAATAGTTAAATTAATGTTAAATTGCAAAATTATTTTATGTTATATAACATTATTTGAAAAATAATTTGTAATTTTGCAGTGAGTTTTTCATGGTATTAGATTTTAAGGTTAACAGAAGATTGGTTGTCGGGATGACAATCAATTTTTTTTGCCCTGTTTTTCCGCTATCGTAAATAAATTAAGTTGCACGTAAACCGGGATACTATATAATTATCCCGTGGCTTGTTTGCTGACACAGATCGTCGAATATTAGTCTGTCAAAAATAAATAATATTAATAATTTTGTAACAAAAACAAGTTTTGGCAGTTTATTAATTGGAAGCTTTTTAAAATTTAAGGAGATTGACCTAATTATGTTTTTTTGCCTTGGAAAGACGTCTTTTCACAATCTTAAGTCATTTTTTGACGTTTCCCTGAAAAAGAAAAGATTTAAATGACTTCAAATGGTGATAATAATGCAATGTCCTTCAAACGCAAGACATCCTTATTAAAATACCTTTCGTTTTTAAGCTAAGAAATAACTAACCAGCAAAACTATTTCTATGAACTCATCTTTAAGACTATTCGGATCTGCCTCAGTTTTAATATTATGCAGTCCTTTTCTCAATGCCGGCGTAAAAACGGTAACGGTTAAAGAACCCGGTACACTTGCACAGAAAGTGGGAATGGACAACCGGTATAATGTTAAGGCTCTTAAAATAAAAGGTGCCCTCAACGCTGATGACGTGCGTTTCCTGCGAGATATGGCAGGTGGCGATACGTTGTTCAATTCTACTCCCGGAAAACTTGTAGATATAGACTTGTCAGAAGTGTCGTTTGTCCCGGGAACGGAATCTTTTCTGAACCACGGATCTAAATATATTATTACCGGGCAGCATACTATACCTCCGACCTTTCTTTATAAGTGTCCGGTTGAACGTGTCGTATTCCCTTCAAAACTTGACACAATAAACAATTGGGCATTTACATCTACCAACATAAAGGAATTTATTGTGCCTGACGGAGTTTATGTCGCACCGAGGACAATTGCCAAATGCGAGAACCTTGAAGAACTAAAATTGTCTGATACTAAAGGTCAGGCACTTGCTCCTTCCCAATATGGGTTGCCGAAGCTTCGTCGAGCTGTATATGGCGATGTCGATTATGTGGCGGGCGGAAGTTTTATTGACCTGGAGGATGTGGAAGAGATTGTATTTGAAGGATTGATTGGTCACATGGACGGGTATTGTGTGACAAATTGTCCGAAACTTAAAAGAATAATTTTCAAAGGACCTATTGCAAGCACCGGCGGCTCACAGTTTGTGAAGGATTGTCCGGAACTTGAAGAAGTCCGGTTTGATGGTTTGATATTTAGTACCGGGTTTGGCGAACCGGTGAATTGCCCAAAGCTGAAAGGTTATACCCAAAATGGCGTGGTGCTATATGGAGATTCCTCTGTATTCAGAATAGGGACGCTTGAAGATGTGGTCAATGATTCTAAGATGAAAGCTCACGCCGAGAAAATGCTTGATTATAAAATAAGGACTCTTAATGATCCATTTGATTCATTTCTTGAAATGATTGAGGTCTCTAACTTCGAGGAGACAGAAGAAATGGCAAAGGCGCTTGGCAATGATGTTATGTTGGAGAAGATTGCTCAAATTGTAAAACCGATCAGGGCTGATATGGAGAAAAGCAAACTTCAGTTACTAAAAGAATCTCCTGCTTATAAATCAGACGATTCGCAATATGAATGGAAATATACTGTCCCGTCTGATTCTATCCTTGCCCTCGACAGAGAATATTTCAATCTTGATAGCATAGCGGGTAACGGTGATGATATAAGCCGAATTAAAAATCTCATGTATTGGGTGCATGATGCTGTGCGGCACGATGGTAACTCTTACAATCCTGACTCAAAGTCGTTGATTGATCTGTATGAAATTTGTAAAAAGGATAACCGAGGAGTCAATTGCCGCATGATGGCGATAATGCTGACGGAGGCGCTTCTCGCCGAGGGGATTCCTGCACGCTATCTGACATGTCAGCCTAAGCTTTGGAAGTTTGATACGGATTGTCATGTGATCTGTATGGCTTGGTCAAAGTCTCTTGGGAAATGGGTATGGGTTGATCCGACATTTGCAGCCTTTGTCACAGATGAGAATGGAGTGATGCTTCATCCGGGAGAAGTTCGTGAACGTCTGATTAGCGGAGGAAAGCTATTCCTGAATCCGGATGCCAATTGGAATCACGAATCTCCGCAAACCCAAGAGAATTATCTGGACAACTATATGGCTAAGAACCTATATTATATTACAGCAATAACAGAAAACAGACCTCGTCCGGAAGGCACAAATTCAAAAAAGAGCACTTATGTGCTCTTGAGTCCGGAGGGATCTAAAAACACACCGAGAGCGAATATTGTTACAACGGATTATGATAAATTTTGGGCTGCACCAGACAGTTATTCCGAATGAAATGTCTGCCCTGAATCTCATGGATAACTCAATTTAATAACCGAAAGGCTAAGTTTTTAAATATTAAAAAGTTATTATTGTATTAAGAAACTGTTTAAAATTTATTTTGTCTTGTCTTTGAGGTCTTTGTCATCATCTTT
>CAMWID010000049.1 GCA_947174235.1 uncultured Porphyromonadaceae bacterium
GAAGTGGTTGCCAATGGCGGCTTCTGCCCGTATGTTATCCGCACTGGAAATCTGTTTATAACAAATGGAGATACTGGAATTCCAAAGGCGTATTCAACAAAATCCATTGTTTTCTTCTTGAAAATTCCCGAAGGAAATTTGGACGGAATGCCTCTCCGACAATCTGCTTCATAGACAGTGCAAGCCGACGCAGCGGGCTGTCGGACTCGGTCAAGGGAGTTGACGGCTTCAAGAAAATCAAATGTATAAAACGCCATATTATTGTTGACAGTCAAGGCAATCTGCTTCATGCCCATACCACTTGTGCAAATATCAACGACGGCAAGGCATGCCTTGATATGATTGCACAGGCAAAGCGCAGGTATCCGTCCTTGAAAGAAATGCGCGCCGACAAAGGCTACAGGGACGAAGATGTGATCAGAACCGCACGGGAGCATGGCATGAATTTCGTATGCACCAAATCCAACGCGGGAGAAGCCAAATTCGTGCCGGCTCAGGGGCGTTGGGTGGTGGAGCGTTCAATCCCGTGGCTTGACAACTGCCGAAGACTTGTCCGCAATTATGAGAGAGAATGTGTCACCGCCTCGTATATGACCGTTACTGCGGAAGTATACAGGTTGTTGCGATTCATTTAATATTTCTGATGGTCATCTGAAGTGCTGTCTCTTCCGGCAGCACCGGATTGTCGCGTCTATGCAGCAATATTGTCGCCATTGATTTCTACATCAGGAATCCTACGGGTATAAAAGTTACCCTTGTCCGGCGCTTTTGGGCATATTTTGAAAGATTTCATCGGTTGCGATGCCCGCATCGCGCCCTCTTCAACTTTCAAAATCTGCACCAAAATCGCCGCCCCTACGGCCTCGAAATTTTAAGGAACGCGCTCTTAATATTATCAACAGTCCACATGCGACGCCGGAAACAGGTATGCAAAGATATCGACTACGGATTTTTTTTATTACTTTTGTACATATTGAAGAATTACAGTATTATGAAAAATAAAACAAGACCTTTGATTCTTGTCAGCAATGACGACGGCATATATGCAAAAGGCGTTCACGCGCTGACAGACGTAATGACAGTACTGGGCGAAGTGGTGACAGTGTGTCCTGCCGCCCCACAGTCAGGAAAGTCGATGGCGATAACCTCTGATACGCCATTAAGAATCATACAGACAGATGATTACAACGGAGCAAAAATGTATAAAGTCAACGGAACTCCGGTTGACTGTGTAAAAATAGCGATGCATACGATCCTGCCTCGCATCCCCGATCTGGTCGTTTCAGGCATTAATCATGGTTCCAATGCATCCGTAAACGCTGTCTACTCCGGCACCGTGGGAGCGGCGTTCGAAGGATGCGCGTTCGGAATCCCCTCTATTGCTTTTTCTATAGCGGACTACTCTCCCGACGCATGTTTCTCTCATTGTCTCCCGTTCGTGAAAGCAATTACCGAGACTGTGCTCGGGAAAGGACTTCCGGATGGAATGGCGCTTAATGTCAATTTTCCAAAAACACTCGCCGACAATGCCTGCATGCGTGTCACAAAAGGGTGCAAGGGAAGATGGACAGACGAATACCGGGAATATACAGATCCAAATGGA
Organism: uncultured Porphyromonadaceae bacterium; assembly: GCA_947174235.1. GTDB lineage: Bacteria > Bacteroidota > Bacteroidia > Bacteroidales > Muribaculaceae > Lepagella. Next base: position 1,604 of record CAMWID010000049.1, read on the forward strand.
AAAAAATTCTATTGGCTCACCGGCAGGTTTGTCAATGAAGAGCCTGACAACACCGACACCGATGAATGGTGCCTGGCTAATGGCATCGTTTCCATAGTTCCAGTCGCACTTGACCGAACCGTTCACCTACAAAAAGATTACTTTTACAATCATTAGTATAAATTTTGAAATAAATTTAATCTTTCAATCCAAAATATTCAAAAAATATTTATGAAAGGAACGTAATTATTGTTAACTTTGCGACATAATCCTAAGCGGATTATACTCTCTCCTGACCAATATACAAAAAGAAGCAAGCAAAGAATAAGATAAGAAATTCTTCTCATAAAACCATTCAATCGTTTCATTGACAATTTTATTGTTGCATTAGTAAAGTTATGGATTAATAGTTAAAATTAGGATTAGGACTGACAATGTGTCCCGATGTGTTTCGAGATATATTGCAAAATTGGGGAGCGTAGTGATACACGCCCCTTTTTTGTATCTTGAAGCGAAGTTACCTGTCATACCTCATCGCGATAAGCCTTTTTCACATTTCATTTGTTTTATTAGCATAGAAATTGTAATTTTGAAATTAAATATTCCACGTCTCTCTCCCATATTGTTCATTTGATGTCATGAAAGCATCCATATCTGAAATCGCATCAGCTTTAGGGCTAAGTTCCGATTCCCACATCTCTATCGACACACTGCTTACAGATTCCCGGAGTCTGATCCGCCCAGCATCTTCCCTGTTTTTTGCTATCCGCACCCCGGGTGGGAACGACGGACACAAATATATGCGCGAACTTTACGACAAAGGGGTAAAATGCTTTGTCGCCGAATACATTCCGGAAAACATGTATGACTGCGAGGATGCAGTAATACTTGTCACCGGAGATTCTGTCTCAGCCCTGCACGCCACATCCGCAATCGCAAGAAAGAACGGTTGTGAGCGTGTGGCGATAACCGGAAGCCGAGGAAAAACCACCCTTAAAGAATGGATTTTCCAGCTCATGGAACCTTTCTATGAGATAGCCCGCTCACCCCGCAGTTACAATTCCAGGATCGGAGTGCCGTTATCGATGTGGGAAATTGAAGACACCACGTCGATTGCAATAATCGAAAGCGGTATTTCCCGCAAAGATGAAATGGAGCCCCTTGCCGAATGTATACGCCCACACACAGTATTGTTCACAAATATCGGCACTCCTCATTCGGACGGATTCGCTTCCATGCAAGAGAAAGCTGAGGAAAAGGCGAGGCTTGCCTCCGGCAAAGAAGTCAGAAACATAATTTTCAATGCTGATTCCGAATTATTGAGTAATGCCCTGTCTAAATATCTGGATGGCAAAAACGTGATAGGATGGTCTATGAAAGACCCTTCCGCCAAACTTTTCATCGAATGCGACAATTCAGAAAACAACGGCATGAGACGCATGTGGTGGAATTATAAAGGAGAGAGACATTTCTTCCTTGCCCCGCTTCATGATGATGCCGATATGGAGAATGCAGCCGGTGCTCTCGCATTCATGATCCTGCATGAAATGAAACCGGATGTCATCGCCAAACGGTTTCTTGACCTCCACAAAATAGGCACCCGGCTGAATGTCAGCGAGGGGGTAAACGGTTGTTCGGTAATATTCGATTCCTACACGAGCGATTTCTCTTCTCTCATGCCTGCGGTGAACTTCATGATGCGCAGAAAAATGCCCGGACAGATCCCTACCCTCGTTATGAGCGACATCCGGCACGAGACATCCCCCGGGGCAGACATATATGAAACCATTGCATCCGCTGTGAAAGACTCAGGAGTGGAACGTTTTATCGGAGTGGGACATGAAATGAAAAAACATGAGACACTTTTTCCCGAAGGCTCATTGTTTTTTGAAACTACCGACGACCTTTTGTCCTCTCTTTCGACTTCTGACTTTATTTCTGAAATCATATTGCTGAAAGGGGCTCCTGAATTTGGATTCGACCGCATAAATGAAATGCTTGAAGCCAGAAAGCATGAGACTGTCCTTGAGGTAAATCTTGACGCCATCGTAAGGAATTACAATTATTTCCGCAGCAACCTCCCGTCCGGGACAGGCATTGTGGCGATGGTGAAAGCGTCCGGATACGGAGCCGGAAGCTATGAAATAGCCAAAACCATGCAGGACTGTGGGGCTGCCTACCTTGCCGTGGCTGTGCTTGACGAAGGTATCGACCTGCGTAAAAACGGAATAACCATGCCCATAATGGTTATGAATCCGAAAGTGGTGAATTATCGGTCGATGTTCGCATATAAGCTTGAGCCGGAGGTCTACAGTCTTGAAATGCTTGACGACGTAATACGGGAGGCGGGAAAAAACGGTATGCACGAATATCCCATACACCTTAAGCTTGATACAGGGATGCACCGCACCGGACTGATCCCTGAAGAACTTGAAAAGGCTACCCAAGTCATATCAAATCAGAACGCGATAAAACTGTCTTCCGTTTTTTCTCATCTTGCCACATCCGATTGTGTGGACATGGACGACTATACACTGCTTCAGCTCGACAGATTTAAAGAGATGACAGAATTTATTCTTGACAAAATTCCGTATCACGTGAAACGTCATATCCTCAACAGCGCGGGCATATTGCGTTTCCCGGAACATCATTATGACATGGCAAGACTCGGTATCGGACTCTATGGAGCCAACACCTTACCGGAAAATGTCGAGAAGCCGCTGTCGGTGGTCTCTACACTGCGGACAGTCATAATCGCCATCCGGGAATGGGATCGGGAAGAGACGATCGGATATGGAAGAAAAGGCTTATTGAAAAGGAGATCAAAAATAGCCACGATACCGATAGGATATGCCGACGGCATGAACCGCCATTTCGGAAGAGGCAACATATCTGTAAAAGTCAACGGCAAGGATGCTCCGACAGTCGGAAATATCTGTATGGACGCATGCATGATCGATGTCACCGGCATTGACTGCAAGGTCGGTGACGCTGTCGAGATTTTCGGTCCCCATGCACCCGTGCAACGCCTCGCCGATCTGCTCGACACCATACCATACGAAATCCTCACTTCAGTTTCGCCCCGTGTAAAAAGAGTATATTTCCGCGAATAATATTATTCATGATTACGCCACCCGCCGCAAAACATATGGCTATGTTTTGCGGCGGGTGGCGTAATCATGAAGGGAATGCATCAGAGGTGTCTTATTGATTCAATGCTTCAAGACACTTCTTCACTTCCTGATCAGTGACAAACAGTTTTTCTTTACAGAATTTCAACAATTCCAGCGCACGGGTAGTGTAACCTGCAAGACTGTCTATGTCACATTCATCACTTTGCATTTTTGCCACGATAGTCTCCAGTTCCGCTATCGCCTTGCCATAAGAGAGTTGTTCATCCATAATTTTATATGATTTAAGCCTGTCTCATTATAATATGATCCCACGTGCAGTTTCAAGCAGACTATAATGCCGACAAGGTATGTTTGATTTTTTATTGATCCCCACTGGCTCGCGATCCGGAAGCCATGTCTCGAAGTCATTCAAACCCTTTGGCTACAACAGAACGGCTATATGACTTCAGATTCAATCGTACCGACGTGGAGGCGGGTAATTATCTTTGTTCCTTTTGGTAACGATGCTGCATCCGTAACCGCTTTTCCAGCTGCCGACGTTATGGAGTAACCCCTCTTAAGCGTATTTTCAGGGCTCAACACTCCAACCATTCCTTCAAGACTCTCCAATCTCGTCACTTCCCGTTTAAGCACGGTCTCAGCCGCAATCCTCAGACGTGAGGCTATATCTTCTATCCGGTCAGAGGATCTTTTGCAAGTCCCCGGGACTATAGACCTCAGCATATGAGACATCATTTCCAATTTTCCGTCAGCCTGCGCGATTTTTGATGACACAAGAACAGGAATACGCGTGACCTCCCGTTCAAGCAATGCTCTCGCCGAGGAGATTCTTGCCTCCGCAAGTGTCGGAATCAACGCCTCGCAGTTGGCAAGCCGTCTCATTTCTCCGGAGATGCGATCACCGGCATATCTCGTGACAAAATCCACAAGCATTCCCGCCCGGTCAAACGCGTTACGAAGAGAATCCACAAAGAAAGCCGCCACAGCCGTAGGCGTTTTCATACGCGTATGCGCTATTTCGTCAAGCACGGTGCGGTCTCTTTCATGACCGATACCAACCACCACGGGGAGAGGGAACGTGGCGACCGACTTTGCAAGCTCATAGTCGTCAAAACCGTTGAGATCCGTAGTCGCCCCACCACCTCTCAGAATCGCCACACAATCCCAGTGGTCAGAAGTACGCCTCACAAAATCCAAAGCTTCACGTACCGACTGAGAGGTGCGGTCTCCCTGCATCACTGCCGGAATAAGGACAGGATAAAATACAAAACCTTCCGGATTGGAGGTTATATGATTTATGAAGTCTCCGTAACCGGCTGCCCCGGGAGCCGAGACAACCGCTATGCGCTGGGGAGCGACAGGCATCTTTTTACCCTTGTTGAGATCCGCTATACCTTCCTGATGAAGTTTCAACAGAATCTCTCTTCTGATACGCTCCATGTCGCCGAGCGTGTAAGAGGGATCGATATCATTTACAGAAAACGACAAACCGTAGACCTGATGATGTGATGCGGAACCATTAAGCATCACTTTCAGTCCGGTCATGATATCGCGGCCTGTAGAGGCATAAAACTTACGGCGGACATATTGGAACCTGGACTGCCATATAGTGGCACGCAGCTTGGCAACCGTCTGTCCCGACTGGTTCTTCTCGATAAGCTCCATATAGCAATGACCTCCGTTGACTCTCACATCGCTCAACTCAGCCACAACCCACGCGCTCTGAAGCACCGGGTTCCTGCGCACGGCATCGCCGATGGCGGTGGTATACTGAAGCAACGACATCGCGGGACGGCTTGCGTCAAATAATCCTGCGTCTGCCATACCGTTCATTCCTCATCTCTGACAGTACCTATCTCTTTCAGCGCGCCGGTGGCGGGATCAAATACCGCATACGACGGCTCTTTCTTATCTGTGAATACCGACGGATTCAAACCGAAGACCACCCCGAACTGAGCGAGCTCCACTTCTCCGCTCCATAGAGTTTTTCCCTGATAGCTTATCTCTATTTCAGCCGCACCGGGTACACAATATGCCACAGCATCCTTGGGAAGCTTCTTCTCTTCACCTTTCGAATCTACCGGAAGTGTACCTTCATTGGTGATATTCACAGACACATACACCGGGGCGCCGGTATAATCATCGGCTCCTACAAATCCATTGAAATTACTGAGGCGGAAAAGAGTCTTTCTGCCGTTTTCCGCAGGTACAAATGTAAAATTCCTTACCACCGTTTCTTTAGTAGTGTTTCCAAGGAACGCAGCAGTCAGGGCAGCCTCCTGATGGGCAAGGGAGTTCAGCATGATTTCAAGCTGTTTGCCATCTGTCGGCATTGTTTCGGCAGTGCCACGCGTAAGCGAGATTTTGGCGTCCCTTATCTCCATCAGATTCTCTGCGAGCATCTGTGCCTGCTTCGCGGATGATTGTGAAGCGATAAAATCCTCATCCACATATTGAAGATACTCGTTGTCTCCGATTCTCTCCCCCTCATTCTGCGGGACAACCGGAGGTTCCGTCTCTCTTACATCAGGCGATTTATTAATCGACAACAGCATTCCGTCAGCATCAACTCCGATATATGTCACGGCTCCCGGCTTCAGTTGCATAAGATAACGCGCATCCGGATCAGGGATACCATAAGGACGCACCCTGACCGACTTGACCGTCCAGATCTCCGCATCTTCTTTCACGACCTTGTCAGTACCCATATATTTCTTTGCATACTGATAATACCGCCCCGATTTACGCACTTCCCGTTCTGCAACGACCTCCACATCAAGCGCCGTGACAGGAAGAGTGTAGATAAGTCCGTATTCGTTATGCTTTTCGGCAGTCAGAATTTTGGTCTGTTGTGCCCGGACCGGCAGACATGCCGCCAGAAGAAGAATGCCCGGCAGAATGTTTTGTAATTTAATTTTCATTGTTTTGTCAATTATGAGGGGATTCCCTGTTTATTATCGCCCTTATGGCTTTTCCGCAATAATTTGCTATATCCGATGCCACAAGACCATATTCGCCCGTGTCTTTCACCGCCATGTCGCCGGCAAGTCCGTGAATATAAACTCCGAGTGTCGCCGCGTGTTCCGGTCGGAAACCCTGGGCGAGAAATGCCGCTATCACGCCTGTCAACACATCTCCCGCCCCTGCGGTCGCCATACCCGGATTGCCGGTGGAATTGAAGTATACCCTTCCCGTAGGACGCACGGTGGCGGTATAATGGCCTTTCAATACTATAATGATATTGTAATATTTCGCCATTTCTACAGCTTTCTTGAGCCTGGCTTCCGAATTGTCTTGCTGTCCGAACAACCGGTCAAATTCCCCGATATGTGGAGTTATAACCGTCTGCGGAGGCAATATCGACAGAAGCTGCGGACGTCTGGCTATGCAGTTCAATGCATCCGCATCAAGGATCAGGGGGGACTTACAATTCTTCAGAAGGCTCTCGAGAGCATCCGCCGTCCGGTCGTTGGTGCCTATGCCGGGACCGACCGCCACAGCCTGATGATCATGGTGGATAGTCATATCGGATATATAATGTTCATTACGGTCCGGTTCGAACATCGCTTCCGGCACTGCGGTCTGCACGATCTGCATGCCGAGGCGCGCGCTGTGCACGGTCACAAGACCGGCGCCGCTCCTCAGACATCCCCGGGCGGCGAGAACCGATGCACCCATCATCCCCGTGCTTCCGGCGAGAAGCAATACCGAACCATAATCCCTTTTTCCAGTAAAACTTCTGCGGGGCTTGAGCAACGGCCTTACATTCTTAGCCTCGACAAGAAGATAATCAGTCGGGATCTCCTTCATTTTTGCCTCGTCAAGATCAATGTCAAGAAGCTTCCATTCTCCGATTATGTCGGCATTCTCTCCAAAAAAGAACGAAAGCCGCGGAGTCTGAAACGATAATGTGAGATCTGCATGCACCATATCCCGGGTACTGACATTTGAATTCCATTCTCCAAACAGACCCGAAGGGATGTCGATAGATATCACATAAGCGCCCGATTCATTGATATACCGGGCAAGCATCATGAATCCGCCTTGCAGCGGCTGACGAAGACCGGAACCGAATATACCGTCGACCAACACGTCATTTTCACTCAAATATGGCGGCTGGAAATCCCGTTTCACTTCCGTAAAATCGATTCCGTCCATGGTAATGAGCTTCTTCCGCTCCTCATCACAGTCATGACTCAGTTTCCCAACGACATTGAACAGGAAAACTTCCACTTTCTTATAGCCCTGCTCGAAAAGAATGCGTGCCACGGCAAGTGCGTCTCCACCATTGTTGCCGGGTCCTGCCACTACGACTATACGTTGCGTAGGAAGGAAACGTGATATGATTTCACATGCCACGGCGTTAGCCGCCCGCTCCATAAGTTGAAGAGAATCGATATTCTGGGCCTCGCAAGTAGCATTATCAATTTCTTGAATAGTGTGAGATTCAAATATTTTCATAGCGCAATTTGAAGAGAGGGATTACTCTGTCTTTCCGGGAATAATGACCTCCGCATACTTCCCGGAAAGACATCCTTCCAAAAACAATACAAAATTAACGTTATCGGGGCAAATCTGCAAATGAAAAATAATAACATCCCAATTATTTTCCTTATCCCGCACAGACATTATTCCTTGATATGATAGCCGTTTATCCTTTTTTTCTTAACTTTTATATAGCGGATTCTAATAAATACGGAGCTCTGTCGTTTATCTATTGAATCTGCATAAAAATATAACCGGATATTACTTCTTGACAAGAATAACACCCAAGAATGACAGCTCTCTACCGGTCTCTTCTTATGCACCACCATCTACCAAACAGACAATGAATATTTTAGTAACAGGCACAGCGGGTTTTATTGGAGCGGCGGTCACAAAGCGTCTTCTTATGGAGAATCATACTGTCACCGGCATTGACAACCTTAACGACTATTATGATCCCAATCTGAAGGTCGCGAGATTGGCAAATCTTGGTATCGACACCCGACTCCTGAATAAAGAAATAAGCACGGAAAGCCGCACCTTCCCCGGATATACTTTCATTAAAATGAATCTTGAAAATCCGGAAAGCACAACCAGTCTGTTTGAAAACAACCGGTTTGACATCGTGATCCATCTCGCGGGGCAACCCGGTGTCCGTTATTCCATTACCAATCCTCGCTCGTATATCACAAACAACATAGACGTATTCGTAAATATCCTTGAAGGGTGTCGCATAAGCGGAGTGAAACATCTCGTTTTCGCATCCTCATCAAGCGTGTACGGACTTAATGAAAATGTGCCATTCTCAGAGCGATCCGGCATAGCACATCCAGTAAGCCTATATGCCGCCACAAAAAAGAGCAACGAGCTCATGGCCCACGTATATTCCAACCTATACAATTTGCCTGTGACCGGGCTTAGGTTTTTTACGGTTTACGGACCATGGGGACGTCCCGACATGTCGCCATATCTCTTCATCGACGCCATACTCCATGGCAGGCCCATCAAAGTATTCAACAATGGAGACATGCTCCGCGACTTCACGTTTATTGACGACATTGTGGAAAGTGTGACAAGAATCGCCGGCATCATTCCACAGCCTGACATTCATTGGGACGCCACCGTCGCACGCCCGGACTCCTCTCGTGCCCCTTACAGGATCTACAATGTGGGTTGCCAGAATCCTGTGCGTCTCATAGACTACATATCATGCATAGAAACCTCTTTAGGAAAAAAGGCGAAAAAAATATTTATGCCGATGCAGCCCGGAGACGTCTATCAGACCAATTCCGACTCTTCCTCCCTCGCGGCAGCCACGGGATATTCTCCCGGCACATCCCTTGACGAAGGGATTAGAAAAACAGTGGAATGGTTTAAATCATACTATTCACTCTGAACTGCATGTCATCATAACTCATTTTCCACATTTCCTCCTCTGTTTTTCCATTTATTTACGCAATTATTTTGTAGAGCGGAGCTTTTTTTGTATTTTTGCGACAAATTGTGCATAGCACAGAAAGTTTAGATATTTATCATGGTAGATTACAAGAAACTTGGCCTTGTCAACACTAAAGAAATGTTTGCCAAGGCTGTGCATGGCGGTTATGCCATCCCGGCGTTCAATTTCAACAACATGGAGCAGCTTCAGGCTATAATCAAAGCTGCGGCTGACACAAAATCTCCGGTTATCCTCCAGGTATCGAAAGGCGCGCGCAACTACGCCAACCCCATCCTTCTCCGCTACATGGCTCAGGGTGCTGTGGAATATGCTAAATCTCTCGGTTGGGAACAGCCCCAGATCGTGCTTCACCTTGACCACGGTGACTCCTTCGAACTTTGCAAGGACTGCATCGACAACGGATTCTCTTCCGTAATGATCGACGGAAGCCACCTCCCCTATGAGGAGAACGTGGCGCTCACTAAGAAAGTAGTGGATTACGCACACCAGTATGACGTAACTGTCGAAGGTGAGCTCGGCGTGCTCGCCGGCGTGGAAGATGAGGTAAGCTCTGACCACCACACCTATACCGACCCCGAGGAGGTTATCGATTTCGTGACACGCACAGGATGCGACAGCCTCGCAATCTCTATCGGCACTTCCCACGGTGCATACAAGTTCACACCCGAACAGTGCACACGCGACCCGAAGACCGGTCTCCTCGTTCCCCCTCCATTGGCATTCGACGTGCTTGAGAAAGTTGAGGAAAAACTTCCCGACTTCCCCATCGTGCTCCACGGATCTTCTTCAGTTCCTCAGGAATATGTCAAGATCATCAACGAAAACGGCGGCAAGTTGCCTGACGCTATCGGTATTCCCGAAGAACAGCTCCGCAAGGCTGCGAAGATGGACGTATGCAAAATCAACATCGACTCCGACAGCCGTCTCGCCATGACTGCTGCTGTTCGCAAAGTATTTGCAGAGAAACCCGCTGAGTTCGATCCCCGCAAATACCTCGGTCCGGCTCGCGACGAAATGGAGAAGCTCTACAAGCACAAGATCATCAACGTGCTCGGTTCTGACGGAAAGGCTTAATCTGCCTATACCAATAAAACAAGGGGGCTGTGTCGTAATTCTGTTTTACGACACAGTCTCTGTTTTATATAGCACCAACAATGATCCGAAATTAGTCAATCAATTCAGGCATATCCATAGCTTCTTTTCGTAATTTTGCAGTTTAGAGCGCGCTAAATGGTTTCATTATATCGCTTTTCAGAACGATTCACTGTAATCAGATCCTTCTGTGCAGTTATGTATGGAAGATATTTCCTGCAAAAAGGGATTATCACCGCCATAAGTGTCACTATCAAAAGCAGACAGAGTATCTGCACCACGATATTGTGTCTGCCCAAACCAGATGATACTGCTGCCAAACCTGAAAATATCAAGTCCCTAAGCCACATATGAGTCACAAGCACAATAATGGAATAGCGTCCTAACCAAGATATATAGGGAAGGCGTCCTACAAGCTTACATCCCAACAACAAACCTGCCACCAATAAAAAAGCGCTTAAATAGATGCCCGCCGGGCTTCCCGCCACAACCCTGTTGGTATAGTACTCAAGATGAGGAGGTATCGATGGTATCAATGCAACAATCAGTCCTGCAGCTATAGACAAAATAAAAAATATCATGCTTTTTTTCTTTGAGTAATCAGGATATAAAATTGCGCTCCTTTTTAACATAAATCCAAAATAAAAAAATGGTAAAGAGGTCATGGCACTTCCAATATATAGAAAATTGAATGCCTCCCGTACATTCATCCACCACCCGATTGAAGCAAAAATTATGACAGCAAATAATTCAAGATACCACACCTTTGTCAATTTCCGGATTCCTCCAAAAACTATATTACACCAGAATAGACAAAGCAAAAACCATATTGGAAGATTAAAAATCTCATTTTGCACAAAAACGTCATATATATGAAATGTCGCCTCTCGGTTTGACGGCATAACCGCACGCCCAAAATAATATATGGAATATCCTATCAGATACCAGGCAATGAAAGGTATAAGTATCCTATTTATTTTTTTGAGTGTAAACGAGCCATAGCAATCATAATCCTTGTAAAACAAACCCGAGAGACAGAAATACAATGGCATGCGGAAACATGCAGCAAACATAATGCTTTCTTCAAAAGAAGGAACAACGTGCAGCACAACAACCAAAAGAATACATATACCTTTCGCCAAATCAATAAACTCGATTCTTTGTTTTTGCATCTTATTAATGAGACAACTGACTAAATTATATAACCGATTGAGTATATTCAATGAATCACCGCTGACAATATTATAAATTCCTTCATCACAATTAATGTTGGAAGTTACTTATCAGTTTTGGCGTTGTATAATTTTTCATATATTTCAATGTGAAGGTCTGCAACCTTATTCACATCATAATCTCGTTCCGCTATTAATCGAGATTTTTTACCCATATTTTTCCTCAACTCAGCATCATCTATCAATTTTTTTAAGGAGTGGGCAAGTGACACGGGATCATGCACGGGAACCAAAAAACCGTTTTCTCCATCTACAACAGTATCCCTGCACCCGACAGAATCCGTAGTAATGATAGGACGACCTATTGCTGACGCCTCTATAAGTGATTTTGGGACACCTTCCCTATAATAACTTGGGAAACACATTATTGATGACTTTTTCAACAATTCATTAACATCTGTCCTGTGTCCCAGCCATTTTATATAAGAGCCATCGGCGATAGAGTGCATTTCTTTTTCTGTCATTGCACACGGATTGGAAGACAGACCCCCACATAGCCAAATTTCGATTTTTCCTTCGTATTCATTTCTCAGGATTTCTGCCGCAGCCACTAAGTCCAATACTCCTTTTTCCTTTAACATCCTGGCTGTAAATATAATTACCAATGGTGCTGTCTCAGGCGGTTCTGAAAATGGAAATTCTTCCATGTCAACCCCGGAACCCTTGATAAACTCAACTTTTCCCGGATCTACAAGTCTGTTTCTTACAAATATGGATTCGTCATCATGATTCTGGAATATGACTGCTACATTTTTCTTTCCCATAGCAAATCCAAGAACATGTTGTATTGTCCGGGAAAGCATTCGTCTGCTATTTTCTCCAAACAACATCCCAAGTCCGCTGACAGCATACACCACTCCTTTTGTTTTAGTCAATCTGCTTGCCAGACCTCCCCAAAGCATATTCTTCAACCCTACATGATGGATAATGGCATCCGGATATTTTCTATAAAGACTATACAAGAATTTAAATGTTTTAAATTCTTCTTTCAAATTCATTCCCGTAGGATTGATCGGAAGATCTATATATTCAATCCCCATCTTTTCTATATATGACCGGAAGCCGGTATTTTTAGCCACCAAAATGACCGACCATCCTCGACTCTTGGCTGTCGTGGCGATCCTGCTTCTATGCGACAAGAAAAAACTGTCTTCATTTATTACAAGAACAAGTTGTTTCATGAATCATTATAAATTTCAATAACAAAGAAATAGGTAATCAAGTCTCCTTCTTAGTGCCTTCCTTCATACACACTAACAGAAACAATATCCTTATAAAAAAACGTTAAGACAATAAATTCATTGCATATTCCGTAAAAGACATTTTCTACGAGTCTACAGAACACACACCGGCATATACGATTCCCGCATTAACAAAATCCGGGACTCTCTTTTTAGAGCACGTTCTTGTACGCCTGCGTTAATATTATTTGTGGGAAGCGGTCTTAATTGCCTTAATAACCTTATACCCTATGTTATTACAAAATCCTATAGATTCCCCTAACAAGAAATTGCCATTTAATATACTTTGCAAATGCCATTTCTCAAAAATATTCAACTGGCAATTTGTATCAATCCTGTCTTTATATATGTTATACCTTTCATATATAGACTTATAACTGTCGGCATTAGAGTTAACCAATCTATACAATAATGCAATAATCTTGGCATCGATCGCTGACATTATTTTGCATTCATCATTACATGATTTTTTCAATTCTTCTAAAAAAGGTATAAGAATCAAACATTGATCATGCATATTCTTGTCTTTTGTATCTATGAGAGATCCTTTTCTCACACGGTAATGATATAACGGATCATTGATATACACGACATCGGGATTAAGCATAAGTATCTGGAGCAAAGCCATCACATCTTCACAATAAGACAATCCCGCAGGCATTTTCACGTTTTCCCACAGTTTTTTATTTATCAATTTATTGCATAACGATCCATGTATCTTCTTTCTATCTGATCCGCATATCGAACAGATCAGACGGCAACTGTCAATACCTCCTTCAACCTGATGGCTTATAAATGATTTTATGTCTGCCCCAAAATATCTGAGGTCGCATCCCACCACATCAGCATTTGAGACACATGCGACAGAATACATCTTTTCATACGCCCGAAGATCCACAATATCATCTGCGTCGCAATAGATTATCCATTCACCCTTCGCAAGAGAAATACCTTCCATCCGTGAGTGGGATATGCCTTTATTGACACTATGTCTGATTATCCTGATAAAATCAGACAGGTGGGGATACCTTCCTACAACTGATTCAAGAACAGCCAAACTCTGATCGTCCGACGCATCATCAATAAAAATATACTCAATATTTTTTAAAGTCTGGTCGAAAAGCGATACGGCACATTCTTCCATATATCGTTCACAATTATATATCGGAATGATCACACTTATTATTGGATTCTGACCACCACTATTTGTAGATTGATTATCCATAAGTCAAATGACAATTATAAAATACCTTATCGGAAAAACTTTAAGGCTGAAACTGATTGTATAACGATTTTATAACAATAATAATTGTATCCTATACAATTATTCAAATTTCGTCATTGGGGCCTAAGGAGCGGTTACAGAATTTTGGGAAGCGGTATAAGCTCCCTCTATGTTCATTATCTTCAATTTGTAATTTAAGATTTGGGGTTGTATATTTGCATTATGAAAGTGTTTAAACTTTTTGTCTTTTGCTATCTTCGCTCTATGCTTCAAAGGAACTTTCCATGAAAAGTTTAAAACATTTCCATGATAAAAAATCTCAAACAAGTCTGAATATGAATATTTTATTTTTATGTAGGTTACCTATCTTACAAAATCAGGGGGGGATCGAACGTGTATCTTTTCTTTTGGCATCTGAATTTTCAAGAAAAGGGCATAACGTTTATGCAATTTATACCACACATGCAGAGAAGACTGCCGACTTGACATCTTTCCCATTCCGTCAAATCGAATTTAATTCAGATGACAAACGTACACCTAAATTAATCTCAGGTTTTATCAAATCAAGGAATATCGACATTGTAATTAATCAATGCATAGAGAAACCTCACCTTAAAATATTGAAAAAATTTGACAGAGGTGCCGCAAAAGTGATAACTGTGCTCCACAATAAACCTTTCCCTACGCACGGCATTGAGCTAAAAGCCAAAACATTGACTTACCCGTCAAACATCCGTGGAAAAATTCTTAAACGAATGACGCTTAAATATCCCGGAATCTACAGATTAGTCCGAACAGCCTTTGATAAAAGCATATATACCGAAGCCGTGAGATTTTCTGACAGATTAATGCTTCTTTCTGAAAGATTTATTGATCCCCTCATGGAACTGGCGCCAAACATATGCAGATCAAAAATAGATGCCATCAATAATCCAAATACTTTTCACATACCTGACTCAGTCAATGATAAAAAAGAAAATCTCGTCATATGGGTAGGACGGCTTATTGACCCTCAGAAAAATACTAAGGATTTTATTGATTCCTGGAATATTTTTCAAAAGGATCACCCTGACTGGAATTCTATAATTATCGGTGATGGTCCCCACAGGCGTATTTTTGAAGAATATGCAAATAAAACGATGGCGCGCAACCTCACTTTCGCAGGCAATCAGAAGAATATCTCAGAATATTATTCCAAAGCAAAGATCTTATGTATGACATCTCTGTATGAAGGCTGGCCGATGGTTTTATCGGAAGCCATGGCTTATAATGTCGTGCCGGTCGTATTCAATACTTTTCTCTCTTTGAATGACATCATTGACAATCATTCCAACGGCATGCTGATTCCTCCTTTTGACACCTGTCGCATGGCTGACGCGTTATCTTGCCTTGCCAATGATTCAAATCTGTTGTCATCCATGGGAGACAACGCCAGACACAGCATACTCAAATACAATCTTGATGCTATTTCCAACCAATGGATTATCAAAATGCGACAGCTATCGTCCTCATGCATGTCATGACTATCTCCGGAACATAATCAAGCGGCCACAAAGATCTACACGCGAAAGCACGGATACAGGCAGCCGGATGAGTAACAAAATATGGGTTAATATCTCCGGCTGTAACGTATCGCCTTTGCTCTGTCAGGATCTATTTCCTTATCAAACTGGTTGGAGTAAGGATAATACATCATATAGACTTTTATCGTGCCACTTTTATTATAATGTGTAAAGAATACTGAATACAACTGCAACCCGATGAGTGGCATAAAAATAAAAATCCAATATATAAAATTGAGAGATATTTTCTTACCCCGGACTTTCATCCATGAAAACACCCATTCTGACATGATTACTATAGGAAATATATAAAAATAATGGTGGTATCTGTGGAATATGGCTATGCCGACTGACAACAATGCAGAATATATCGCCATCATGCATACTATTTCCATTCTTTGACCTTCTCTATTTTGAAAACTCCGGCTTGAATGACCGTCCTTTTTCACAAAATACAATGCCACCATCGGATATGCCACGTATTTTATTATTTGTGTCAAAGCACCCGCCATGTTAAGGAGATTGCCTCCCAGTGTATGTTTCGAATATGTTTCCGCTCGTTCCGCCATAGTATCTGTCAACGCTATCATTTGTATAAAATCAAACAGAACATAATTTATACCGAATGACGCGACAAGCAGTAATGGCGCGATTATATACGTCTGCTTTCCCAACGTAAACAAAGATTTTATTCCGGGACAGCAACATATGGGCAATATAAACAACACGATAGCTGAAACATGGAAAAAGAAAGCCACTGTTGCCAAAATATAATACTTGACCCATTTACCATCCCTGAAGTATTGCCATGACCATAGAAAGACACATGCAGCCATTGCCTCCCTATAAACCTCCATGTTAAGCATTATATACAGAAAAAACAGGTATAACAAGATGGCAAAGAAAATATGACGGGTATGGTCCCACACGAATTTGAAAACCGTCATATTTACAATTATAGCGATTACAAATTGCACAAACATAAACTCGGGAGTCACGGTCCTGCAAATTGATGACAGAATTATATATAACGGGGCAAACCGGGTGTTCCGGAAATCCCCCATGGTAAGTTCTGTGATCGTATGTTCCTGACTATAATGATATTCATACTTAAGAGCGTCTGTACCCATCCTGTACCTGAACCCCGCTATACATATGAGATATATCATTACAAGAATATAACTCAACAGCCTCCCTTTTTCATTGCCTCTATAATCATAGAGATAACACAAAAAAAGCAATATGATTATTATTAATAAATATATCATTTCTTCTCCCTTTCCTTTATAAGTTGCCTTATAACATTATAATCAGTGGATTTTGTGATCTTCACCAATAAAAAGAACACCAAAACTGCCGTCAGAAGACCGACAAACACTTTTAACACAGGCATTTCAATCCACGCAATACAAATCCATGTGCATGCTGCGGTAATGACTGAATAAAACAATGTGGGTGATATCTCTTTCATCTGTCTGATGAATCCAAGTCTTAAATACCTCCCTGTATAATATGTATCTATAACCATATCTATCAATGCCCTCAATACCTGTCCCCAGCAAATGACCAACAGACCGAAAGGTATCGTCGCGATCGTTATAATAACCCCGAAGACTTTCTTCCTGACTTCACATTTCAAGAAATAATCTGTCCTTCCCCTTACCTGAAGAAGATTAAGATTTAATGTATCAAGTGGTATCCACATCATGGATATGCACATTATCGACAACAAGGGACCTGCTTCCGCCCATTTCTCTCCCACCACCACCACGATCACGGCATCCGACAACACTGAAAGCGTCATCATAAGGGGAAATACGATAAAGGAAATAGATCTTAAAAATTTTACAAAAATTTCCGCAAGACGGTCCGGATCATCTTGAAATTTACACAAAACAGGATATGTCACCCTCTGCAATATGTTTCCTATATTGTCCGACGGCAATTGACCAAACTGGTAGGCTCTCGTATAAACGCCCAACGATGCCGCCTGATAAAATTTTCCTATTGCAAGAAGATACATGTCTTTATACACTGTATGAATGATTCCCGCGATTGTAAAATTAGAACCGAACCTGAAAAAATATTTAAATGATTCTTTTGAAAAGACCATGGTCGGACGCCATGTCGAAAAATACCATAATAAAACTCCATTAAGAAAAAGTTTTATCAGTTGATAATAAGCGATCGACCATACCCCCAATCCTCCAAGCGCCATAATAATTCCGCAGAATCCGGAAATGACCGAAGCCAACAATGATGACTTTGTTTGAGTCTTGAAGTCAAGATTGGCTGTAAACAATGCCTTCGGCACCATTACCACCGCATTAAATATCAACCCCAAAGAAATAACTCTCGTCAATCCTGTCAATTCTTCATGATCATAAAAATCAGATATAAACGGTGCTGTAAAAAACAGGACCAGATAAAAGAACAATGACAGAACAATGTTGAATATGAAGGCTGTTGAACAGTCTTTCTGATCCCTGTCTGCTTTTCTTATCAAAGCCTGCGTCACACCGGAATCCGTGACCGTTTGGGCGACATCTATAAATATCGTCAACATTCCGACAAGGCCATAATCGGATTTGGTCAGAATTCGAGACATTATGACAATGACTACAAATGTGACAATCTGACTGGAGAATCGCTCTATGCCACTCCAATAAGCCCCTCGTATGACATGTGATCTTAAAGAAGAGGTCATTACATGCTTCGATTGTTTTACAGTGTATTTTTTGACACGTCTGATAAAAAATTGGCGGTCTTGACATTCCTGGGAGATTTTTCAATACTTTGAACTATCGATTCCAGCCGGTGTACATCGCTGCCGGTGAGATCTATCATCCCTTTTGAAAGAAGCCATTCGGCTTTTTTTCTTGCATCTTCTCCATATCCTCCCACCAGCGACACAAAATTCATCTGAAAAAGGATCCCACGTTCCTTGAGCGCGATATATCGTGACTCATCCATATAACGGTATCTCTCAGGATGGGCAAGAACTGGAAAATATCCTGCCTCTTTGATCCCTTCAAGCATCTCATCCATACAGATGGGAGGAGTATAGTAAGATGTCTCCACAAGGAGATGACGGCCCTCATCCCCTATCGGCAAAAAATCTTTAGCTGCGAGACGTTCCTCAAACAATGTGTCAATCATATTTTCCGATGCAAGACAAAGCTCCACATCTCCGTCCCAGACAGACCGTAGTTCAGCGAAACGGTCTCGGAGGGATGATGTCGTGTTGGGATAATCCTCCATCACATGGGGGGTAAGCCAGACCTTGCGGAAACCCAGCTCTTCATAATTGTGAAGCACTTTCAGAGCGTCGTCCATATTCCGGATACCGTCGTCCACACCCGGCAATATATGGGAATGCCAGTCGACATATCCGGAGAACATCCCTGATTCTTTCAGGGTTTTAACTGATTTAAACGGCCACATATCAAAGTTGTATCAATGCATTTTATCCGAAACTCTGATAATTGCCATAGGTGTAGTAGCGGCTGTGAACAGCCTCAGTCCCGTTCAATATCAGGCTCATGTTTTTAAACTTCTTTTCCGCATAAAATTCGTCGAGTTCCCGTAGCGCGCTCCGTTCAAGCAGCCCTGCCCTTACGACAAAAAGAGTGCGGTCGGCATATTGTCCTACGATCTGGGTGTCAACCACAATATTGACCGGCGGACAGTCAAGCAAGATATAATCATATTCATTTCTCGCCTCCCCAAGCAAATCGCCGAGCCTGCCGTTCTCAAGAAGCTCCGCAGGATTAGGGGGCATTTTTCCTACGGGAAGAATCGACAGCGATGAACCCTCGGAAGCCCTTACGGCAAGAGAACGCCAGTCATCGGTATTTTCCGTCAGATAATCGGTAAGTCCTTTTGACGGCATTCCTACATACATGGATGATGAACCGTGTCTGAGATCGCAGTCCACAAGTAGCACCCGTTTCTTCTTCAATGAGAAACTCTGCCCGAGATTATATGAAATAAACGATTTTCCACTGCCAGGATTGAATGAGGTAAACATGATCGCCTGACAGCCTGAATCTTTCCCTTTCATGAAATCTATATTCCCACGTATGACCCTGAACGCTTCATTGACCACGTCTCGTTTCCCTTCACGGACCACCGCCAACGGAGGTTTCTCATCCTTTTTGGATTTTCCGTTCCCCTTTGTCTCAATCTTGAGCTTCTGCTTCTTGCCGACTTGAGGTATTTCTCCGGCAAATGGGATACGCACCCCGTCAAGATCTTTTTTACCTCTGACTTTGGTATTGCCGGTTTCAACAAGATAAAGCCACACCAACGGGAGTCCGAGTCCAAGAATAAAAGCTACGGCAAGGATAAGCTTCTTTCGTGGAGAGACAGGTCTCAACGATCCCATCGGGGGGGTGATGATCCTTGTATTGTCTGCCGTAAATTTCTGACTGAGTTCATTCTCCTCCCTTTTCTGAAGCAGAAACAGATATAATCCTTCCTTCACTTTCTGCTGGCGTTCCTCTGAAAGCAAAGGCAACGCTTTCACTGAAGTGCCGGCAATCTGTCCTCCGACCTTGCTCTTTTCAGCGTTGACTTTCCTCACGAGTGTCTCCAGACTCGCTATCTGAGTCGCTATGCTTTTGGATATTGATTCCCTCATTCCGTTAAGCTGTGAATCATAATCCTCGACTATGGGGTTTTTCTCCGATGAATTATTTACAAGGTTGTTGCGTGAGAGCAGAAGTGTATTGTATGTGGTGATATCCTTTTCTATCGCCGGATTGTCTATGCCCACATTCACTGGAATGACATTAAACCTGTTGGCATTATCTTCAAGAAATTCTTTCATATATTTCGCCAGAGCGAGCTGGTTGTCAAGTTCAAGAGCGTTCTGACCGAGGGCAGCCTCTTTCTCCATCGACATCTCCGCAGACGCCACAAGGCTCGGAGTTCCTATTTTTGAGCTATATTCAGCGATATTTGCATCGACATCTCCCAGCTCCTGCTGGATCAGACGCAGGCGCTCGTTGATAAATGACGAAGTGGCGACAGCCATTTTGTTTTTGTCTTCTATCCAGTTTTCATTATACACCACAAGCACCATATTCAGGATGTCAACTGCACGCTGCACGCTGACATCCTTTATCGACAGACCGATGACATCAGCATCCTGATCCACAAGATCACCGTTAAGCTTCTTTCCATAGAGCTCTATAGTGCTTTGCATAGGTGTTTTGGATACATCTATCTCCATACTTTCTTCAGTGGCGCCACCTTCATATCCCGGATTGGCGACAATCTTTACAATTCCTATCGGAGTCCGGATGCTGTCGGTTCCTTTAGGCAAAGTCACTTCTCCGTCAAGCTTTTCCTTGCCATCAAGAGTATATTTCACAAAACGCCAGAGTCTCGCCGATCCGTCAGGATTCAATTCCATCCTGAATGATGCGGAACCTTGCTCACCTATATCCTGCATAGTCACTTCCACAGGCAACGTGGTTCCATAAAGAGTGACAGGATGGAATCCGCCTCTCTTGTTGTAGTTCATGTCAAGACGCAATCTCTGCGCCACCTCATACATCACCGCAGGCGACTTGAGTGAAATCAATTCATTATACACACTCGTATTGCTCGATACAAGACCGAATGACGAGAATGCATTTGCAATATCGCCTATACCTCCTCCTGAATCCTGATCTTTGATAAGGATCTCTTCCGAACGTTCATATTCCGGCTGCTGTCTCAATATATATATCACCCCTATTCCGATACATAAAATCATACTCAACAGGATCCAATACCACTTGGATATGCAGACCTGTGCAAATTCTTTTAATGAAAAATCGGTGACTTCGGGAGTTTCCTGCGATTTCTTATTGTTGGGATACATCTATATTCTGTCTTGAAAAATAACCTGATATTTTATTTAAATATGAGCACTGCCACCGATGTCAGCAACGACGCGACAGAGACCCAGAAGCTTGCGGAAAGCACGTTGTTGCCGTTTACTGTAGCCTGTCGTTTACGGACACCGTTGGGCTCAACGTATATAACATCTCCCTGCTTTATATAATATGCCGGAGATTTTGTAAGTTCTACAAAATTTGTCAGGTCTACCCTATATGTGTGCACTCCATCTCTATCTGTCCTTACCACTGCCACATTTTCCCGCTGTCCCTGAATTGTAAGATCGCCGGCAAGGGAAAGAGCCTCAAGAATATTCAACTGATCTTTGTTGATATCAAATCTGCCTGCATTGTTCACCTCTCCCATGACCGAAAATCCGGTATTGAGAAACTCCACGGTCACGACGGGATCTTTGACAAGCTCTTTCCCCATTAGTTCTCCCTTTATGAATCCTGCCAGTTCGCTTCTGGTCATACCCTCTATCTTAAGTTTGCCAAGCACAGGGAAATCTATCGTTCCGTCTGGCGCCACCGTATAACTGGAGATACCTTCGGATGTGGTGGAGAAACTACGCAGGGTGCTTCCGGTGCCGCTTGCAGGCACATCAAGACCAAGCCTGTCGGATGCCACTGTCAAATTAAAAAGGCTTGAAAGAGCCGGATCTTTCGATTTCACTATGATCGACAGCTTGTCATGGGGAGACACACGCACTTCTGAGGAAGAGACAGGAATAACAGTCTCTGTCACATCCTGAAAATATGCTAAATTTTTCGGAGCGCTACAAGACACTACTATGGCTGACAACGCGATAATTATCAGGAACTTTAACTTTACTGGCAGTTTTAACATTATGTGAGAACTTAAAAAAACGGGTAATAATTGCTAATCAAACAAATGTTGTTCAAGCTTCTTTTCTCTAATGCCTATGCGGCGTGAAAGTATGACATTCACAATCGTCCAGATCGCCACATCCATAGCTACCAGAGCGGTGGCATTCACTACTGACGAGAGCGCCACATTGACTATAATGAATGCGGCAGCCCAGATCATTATGACTATCAAAGCCATACGTTGGTCCAACCCCAATGCCAACAATTTGTGATGTATATGACACTTGTCCGGAAGAAACGGATTTCTATGGCGGCGCACGCGGTGCAGATAAACCCGCACCACATCAAAACATGGTATGATGAGGGGAGACAGCGCCATGACAAACGGGTTATAGTCATGAGTGAATGAAGCCGAATCTATATGAAGCATCGCGATCGCACAAAACACAAGAATGATGCCGGTAGTCAACGCTCCCGTATCTCCCATGAAAATTTTCTTTTGCTTCTTTGCATTGCCGAATACATTGTAATAGAAAAAAGGCAAAAGAGTCCCTGCAGCCGCAGACGCCAGCATAGAGTACACATGCTCTCCGCTGATATAAAACAATACCGCAAAAAATGTAAGGGCTACAGTGCTCAGCCCGGAAGCGAGTCCGTCAATACCGTCTATGAGGTTGATGGCGTTCACCACATACACCACAGCAAATATCGTCGCAAGCCATCCGAACCATGAAGGAAGCTCCCACATCCAGAAGAATCCGTAGAGATTGTCAATATACATTCCCGACGCGACAATCAGCAACGCGGAAATCATCTGCACAAGAAATTTTGCCATATATCTCACACCGATGAGGTCGTCTGCCATCCCGACAAGAAACATCAGCAACACGGAACAGATCATAAAATACATCGGGACTATGGCATCACCCATTTCCACCCATACACCGGCATTCCCGAATTTCAAGTTAAACCCTACAACAGCGGCAATGGAAAAAAGGATCGACGGAAGAAATGCTATTCCTCCGAGACGAGGAACTACACCTTTGTGTATTTTCCTTTCATCGATTTCATCAAACAATTTCTTTCTGAACGCTATAAGCAGAATCTGCGGAATCAAGATTCCAGCCAATACCAAAGCGATAGCGAAAGAAATAATATCGTTACTCAACCAATAGTCCATATCTGTATATTATTTTAGTTCGAATAATGGATGGCGACACAATTGTCCCCATGTCAACAACGTTATTTTATTATATTTATTGAATCGGGAATCTCCCTATTCCCTATCTTTTTTCACAGAAGTTGTTTATTCTTCTGCTTTCAGTCATATTTCAGAGGTTTTTTACCCCGTATCAAAATAGCCTGAAAGATCAGATCATGGCATGATGAATGAACGGGCGCATGAATGTAGCCCGGAGAAGGAAACAAATAATAACGGCAGCTTCCGAAAAATAAAACCAATTTTATGAATGTAATTTTCAGACACTCCTTTTTATCCATTTGCAAAGCCTTGGTCTTTATGTTCGGCGTTTCAACATTTCAGGACGCAGGAGCTTCAGTCACCGGATCTTTGGGATCAGATTCCCTGAGATATTTCGGTGAAGTCCGTGCCACTTTTTCAGGCGGGGAAAACACTCCCTTCTGGCTTGTCAATAATCTTCAGGGACTTGGATCTCCTGAGAAAAACTATGGTTTTGTCAGGGGTGCCGTATTCCGCGACATAAACAAAGACAAACGGTTCTCCTGGGGAGCAGGCATTGACCTTGCCGGAGCATGGAGATCTTCGGCTCCATTTTATATCCATCAATTATTCGGCGAAATAAAATATCGTTCGCTCGGCGCGTTAGTGGGCAGTAAAGAGATCTGGGGGGAATTCAGCAACCCGAGGTTGTCGTCAGGCAACTTGCTTTATTCCGGTAATGCGATGCCGATACCGCAAGTGAGGGCAGGTATTTTTGACTACGCCGATTTCTGGGGAACGAACGGATGGTTCGCGGTCAAAGGGTATATCGCATATGGGATGTTTACTGATTCCGGTTGGCAGAAATCATGGACAGCCCGGGGTTCCAAACGTACAGAAGACGTACTGTATCATTCCAAGGGACTGTGGCTACGAGGAGGGAACACCTCCCGCTTTCCTCTCACAGGTGAGATAGGAATCGAGATGGCGACTCAATTCGGAGGAAAAGCCTTCAAGAACGGTGAAACTCTTGAACTCGGCAACGGATTTAAAGACTGGCTCAAGGCTTTTTTCCCCTCCACCACTACCAGAAAGACGTTTCTCGGAGAGCAGACCAGCGTTGACGGCAATATGGTCGGGGCATACAATATCGCGCTGGCGTGGATCCCGGAAGCGGATTGGAATGTGAAAGCGTATTTCCAACATTACTTTGAAGATCATTCGCAAATGACATTTGAGTATGGATGGAAAGACGGACTCTGGGGTGTGGAGGCGGCATTACCCGACAATCCCTTCATTTCCTCTTTTGTGTATGAATTTCTTTATTCAAAAGATCAGACAGGGGCTGTAAATAACGACAGTTCTGACAAGGTCCCGGAACAAGTCAGCGGAAGAGACAATTATTATAACCATTCCATCTATTCCGGATGGCAACACTGGGGGATGGGGATCGGCAATCCTCTCGCGATTTCTCCAATATACAACCACAACAGGCTCCTGAATTTTTTTGACACACGGATAATCGCACACCATGTAGGATTCTCCGGAACTCCCGCCAATGGAATAGAATACCGTGTACTTCTGTCTTTTTCCAAAAACTGGGGGTCTTACCAGCATCCTCTTCCGGAGGTGCTTAATAATTTCAACGGTCTCCTTGAAGTGACGTGGAAACCCGCACGACTGAAAGGCTGGTACGGGTCCGCCGCGATAGCCGGAGATTCCGGCAAACTGCTTGGCAACAGTTTTGGCGCGATGATAACTATAGGTAAAGCCGGATTTATCGGGACTAAATTTTAATAATCATGAAAATTAATCATTTATTCTTAAAGTCTCAGTCTCTTTTATGGACTGTTCTGCTCTGTCTTTCTGCATGCGTGGCAGGATGTCAGAAATCTCCTATTAATGGCGATCTCGACGGGCAATGGCAAGTGATGTCGGTTGACCCGGAACCTTCCGATAAAGTAATCTCCGACAGAATTTATTATTGTTTCTACCTCCATACGTGCCAGCTTTCCATATATGACATAGGAATCTGGACCGCAGGCAACATGACTTATGACGGGGAGAATCTGACTCTGGATTTTCCAAACGCAAATTCCTCTGAATCCGTCAGCAAACTAAAACATTATGGCATCTATACCAATCCGGTGACATTCAACATTGAATATCTCGACAACAAGAAACTTGTCCTCAGGAACGGAGAAACTGTCGTGACCCTCAGGAAATTCTGACAATTTGGGGCTGTGTCGTAATTAAGGTTTTACGATGCAGCCTCTCTTTTTACCGGGCTGA
>CAMWID010000050.1 GCA_947174235.1 uncultured Porphyromonadaceae bacterium
TGGTCGAAAAGAGCTATAAAGATTTCATAAAGTTAAAAGTAAACATACTCTAAATCCCAAACAAAAAAATCAAAACCCTTATCCATAATGAAAGCAAAATTACTTTTTGCAATCCTCTCTTTTCTTTCAATTTCGGGTATACATGCCGATGATGCCCCCAAACTTCAGGTATCTCCGTCAGGAAGAATCCTGATGGACGGAGCATTGTACGCATCTCCTCAGAAAGATATGTTTCCCGATGGAGTGGCGATACCGGAAGTCAGACTCGGGGCTAAATTCAAATACGGGAAATGGTCCGCGTCTATCGACGCCTGCTATGCATACGCCAAAGTCGGACTGCGCAACATGTGGATCGAATATGGATTCAACGATCACAGTTCCATTCGTTTCGGCAACTTCATCCATCAGTTCGGTCTCCACACTACATCCTCCTCAATGAAAAGCACGTTCGAGCAACCGCTTGCAAACGCGCTTTTCACACCAAATCTACAACTTGGAGCTATGTATGTGAACTATTCAAAACATTTTTTCGGGGCTGTCAGCGCACATGTGGAATCAAGCGCCCGCACCGAAATCATGAACGCTCCCCTCTTCAACCAGCAGGGATACGGACTTCTCACCAGACTTGTATGGAGAAAGGCGGAAAAAGACAGTCCTGTGTTTCAGGCTGGAATAAGCGGAGGATTCTCTACTCCACAAAGACACATCGTTGGAAATGAGGACGTTCACGACGGGTTTGCCATTTCAGCCAATTTCTCGACTAAGGTGGCGCAAGTCGTGGCAGTAGGGACAACTGTAGAAAATTCCAAGAACCTTTTCAAACTGTCGCCGGAACTGCTCCTTTCTTATGACAGGCTGGCATTGGAATCGCAATACTATTTCCAACAGATAAACCGCAGAATGGATCTTCACCCCTTCAGGGCACAAGGCTGCTATGCCACTCTGCGTGGCATTATTTTCGGTGACCGGTATTCTTATGTATCGTCTACCGCGCTTGTGTCAAATCCCAAGAACAAGACACTTGAATGCGTCCTTGACTATAACTACGCCACGCTGTCTGACGTGAAAGCGAATATCCGAGGAGGAAGGGCAAACAGCTTCAACGTGACTTTCAACTATTATTTCAATCCCTACATCACAGGACGTCTGAACTATACTTACACTCATGTATGGGACCGCGAGGGACATGATCCAATGACCCTCAACGGATTTCAGGCTCGTCTGATGCTTCTTTTCTAATCCTCACACTTCCTTTCTAATATGGACATCGACTGGAAAGACAAACTCGGGGCACTCCTCGAATCGGGGGCTGTACCCGTTGACAACACTCCGGATATTCCGGAAGAATCCGATTCAAATAAAATATCCACCGCCTCCCGCCTTAAAGTGATCACTGACAGGAAAGGGAGAAAAGGGAAAACCGCCACCATAATCGAGGGGTTCCAAGGTTCCGACAAAGAACTTGAAGATCTCGCCAAAACGTTAAAACAGAAACTCGGTACGGGAGGAAGCGCCCGGGGAGGAGAAATTCTCATTCAGGGAGACCGCAGGAACGATGTCATATCCACCCTCCGAAGCCTCGGTTACAAGGCTGATTAAAACACCAAATCCCACCATCCTAATAATTTAGTATTTTGCTACAGCTTCAGCGCGCATCAGCAGGATCCGGCAAGACTTTCACTCTCGCGAAAAAATTTATCTGGTTTCTCATTGCCATAAAGGAAGACGGGAAACCATGGCGCCTGCGCACGCCTCGTGAAATAGCCGACGGTCTCGGAAGAATCCTCGCCATCACATTCACCAACAAGGCGACAAACGAAATGAAACAGCGGATCGTCGCCAAGCTTGCCGACCTTTCACGTGCCGCTGACGAACCTGTAACAAATGAGATGCTGTCTTCGGTGGCTTATCTGAAAGATTTCTCTTCCGATCTCAACGTCTCGCCTCAAAATATCGGAATCGCCTGCAAGGAAGCACTCTCCGCCCTCCTCAACGACTATTCGGCGTTCAGAGTATCGACCATCGATTCTTTCTTCCAATCCATATTGCGGACTTTTGCCTACGAATCAAATCTCAACGACTCCTATCAGGTCGAGATTGATTCCGACTATCTCGCAACCGCCGCCATCGATGCCACTCTCGACACTGTGGACAACCGGGGGCAACACGGTTCGGCGGCAATGTGGTTGAGGCTTCTTATGGACGATGCCGCTTCAACCGGGTCACAATGGAATGTGTTTCAAAAGAGCGAGACTCCACAATCCATATATACACGTCTGCGCCGTTCAATACAACGTCTGGAAAGCGAAGAGTTCAAGGGGGTGAGAAAAGAACTTGACGGTTATTTTGACACCGACAATGCCGAAGATCCTCTCGCAAAGGCATACATAACCCTCAAAAAAGAGATGGAGGCTCCTTTGAAAGAAGCTCTCGAAGAGGCGCAGTCGCAATGCTCGAGGCTCGCATCATTACTGCGGGACGCCGGGATAAATCCCAAAGAGGATTGCCAGAGATGGTTTGATTCCCATATCAAGAAACTTCCACTCCTTCGTTTCAACGATCAGTCTTCCAAGCCTCCCTTCAAACCTCTTGCCATATCCGACTCCAAGCCATTGCTGAAAAAAGGGGTTTCCTCCCCTCTTGCCTCAGAAATCAACCGAACGGCGGCAATAATGTATGAGGCATATTCCATGTGGCTTGAGAAAAAGGAGTCCAATGAATGGCGCCATTGGTGTGTATACGCCCCCCTTCTGCCATATCTCGGACTCCTCGGAGAGGCGAGAAACAGAATGGCGGAATATCTTGAAGCCAACAATATGATACAGCTCGGGGAGACAAACTCCATGTTGAAGAGAATAATCGGTGAAGACGATACTCCCTTCATCTATGAAAGGCTCGGGACCGCCATCAACCATTATCTTATAGATGAATTTCAAGACACTTCGAGAATGCAATGGGACAACCTGCATCCGCTTCTGGCTGAGAACGACAGCCGCGGACAGGACAATCTCATCATCGGAGACGCCAAACAGAGCATCTACCGCTTCCGCAACGCCGACCCTTCTTTGATCACGACGAGCGTGCCTGAAGCATTTCCACGTCATGTAGCCGCCGGAATGAACAGGGCGGACAACACCAACTGGAGATCCGACAGGAGGATCGTGGAATTTAATAATTTCTTCTTCAAGGCTCTTGTAGACAAGATTTCTGAATTAGGGAAAGGCACTCTCGATTTCCGGAATCTTTATAGCAATGTAGCGCAATATCCAAGCCACAGGGAAGAAAAGGGATATGTGGAAATCCGGTTCCTTGATCCCGATCTTCCTGCTGATTGCTCCGATGAGGTAAAGGAGACGGAAGATTCTCCACTCTCCGGAATCCCGCCACTGATATATTCCCTTCTTGAACGTGGATACAATTGCCGAGATATCGCCATCCTTGTCGACACCAACCAACTCGGGAAAGATGTGATAGCCTCCATCGTGGCATTCAACGCATCACTTCCGGCAGGCAAACCCGGAATAGATTTCATCAGTGAGGAATCCTTGCTGGTCTCTTCCGCCGAAGCGGTGGGAATCATCATCAGTGTATTGCGCAAACTCATCTGGGGATGCCGCAGGGACACACAAGAGGAAGTGAGCGAAAGCGTACATCACGACTGGGACGACATACGGTCTAATTTCAGTTTTTATTCGCTGCGCCATCCGGAGCAGAGTGTGGCGGAACAAATATGCGGGTTCCTTAATGAAGATTCTCCGGAAGATGCCATAAACCGTATGCTCTCTACAATGCAGACTGTAGCCCTTCCCGCGCTCGTGGAGGCAATCACCGAAAATTTCATACCTGTAAATCTACGGCGTTCACAAGCCGTATTCATCGCCGCCTTGCAGGACATGGTGCTTGAATATTGCGAAAGGTATGCCGCTGACGTGGCTTCATTCCTAAATTGGTGGGATTCCAAAGGAAAAGACCGTTCCATATCATCTCCCGAAGGAACTGATGCCGTGCAGATAATGACGGTACACAAGTCAAAAGGTCTTGAATTCAAATGCGTGATAATGCCTTCAGCCACGGCTTCACTCACCCCGCTGAGAAAATCGGAGTGGAGATGGGTCAGACCCGCCTCATGCTTCGCGGGAGCCGGACTGCCCCCTTTTGTCCCTGTCGAGACAACTTCCGCACTTGAACAGACGGAACATGCTGATATCTACCGCCGATATTTCGATCTTTATATGATGGATCGTCTGAACTCTATCTATGTGGCGTTCACACGTGCGGTAAGCGAGCTTTATATAATCACCAGAATGCCCCGGCGCCCTGACACCGGACTTGCATCCTACTTGAAAGAAATTTGTGGGAATGCCGATGATTATCTGCGGCAATATATGGGGGAAGAGGATTCTGACTGTCTACTGCCCGACGGGCTGTCAAGATGGAACGATACCGGAGACATTATCTCGTTTGGAGAAAAACCGGAAGTAACAAGACCCGGGGCAGCGACTGACAAAGACCTTCCTGAAGACGAACTTGTAATCGAAGAGTATGGCGTAGACAGCAGTCCGTCGATCCTACAATATGTCGAGGGAGACATACCGACACCTCCAGCGTCTGTGGCAGAACTTATTCTTGACACCGAAGACGGCGACACCGGACAAGACACCGGTACCGTCACGCCGGAGGCAGCCGACACGGATCCCCGCTCAGAGGGCAACCTCCTCCACTCCGTCATGGGAATGGTCTCCACCTCAAAAGATCTTCACAAAGCCATTCTGGCGATGAAGACACGCGGTCTCATAACCCGAAGCCAGGCTTCGGAATGGGAGCAATGGCTTTCGGAAGCCATTGCAAAAGAGGAAGTCAAAGAATGGTTCGAAGGGAAATGGAGAGTAATGAACGAACGCCCAATACTTATACCCCGTTCCTCCGACAGACGCCCGGACAGGATAATGGTATCGCAAGACAGGAAACAAGCCATAATCCTTGATTATAAATTCGGATCCGATACGCATGACCGCGCATACAGGAAACAGGTCAGGGAATATATCAAGGCTTTCCGCGAGGCTTCAGGCATACGCGATATAAAGGGATACCTCTGGTATGTAAGGGCTGACCGTATAACCGAGGTCTGACCGATCCATCCGGCAGACAAAGCCGTAACGGCATACGGCATGCCAGCAATTCATACGACGGATACAAACGATTAACCTTGAATGGTATTTGGATATATCGCGGCAAACAATTAACTTTGCAGTGTAAAACCAATACTCCTATATTTTGGATACCGACCCTTTACCATCTCCCACACCGGGTGTTTCCCTTTTGATATTGTTGTCGCAGATAATCGATCTGCATGCTCCGGGAAACTGGGTGTCGTGGGGAACACTCGTTTTAGTGGCTGCCATATGCCTTGTAATATCGGCGTTTGTCTCCGGCAGTGAAATCGCATATTTCGGTCTCACGGCAGCCGACATAGAAGACCTTAGCGAAGAGGAATCCTCACAGTCTAAGAAAGCTTATTTCCTATTGCGTAACAGCGAACGGCTCCTCGCCACAATACTCATCTCCAACAACCTGGTGAACATAACAATGGTTGTCGTGTTGAGTTACGCCATAAATCAGGTCGCTTCATTTCACAGCACACTGGTGGACTTTCTCCTCCAGACAGTCCTCCTTACGTTCCTGCTCCTCCTTTTCGGGGAAATATTTCCCAAACTCATGGCACGCAGCCACACCGTCAGATGGGTGAAGTTCGCATCATCAGGATTGCTGGCGCTGTATAAGTTAACCGCGCCGCTGGCAAAAATGATGGTCAGATCTTCTTATATTGTCAACAAGATCGTTACCAAGAAAAACGAAAATCTTTCGACCGACGAGCTTGAGAAAGCGCTACAGATTTCCGATATAAAGGAAGGTCAGGACAAAGAGATGCTTGAAGGCATTC
This sequence comes from uncultured Porphyromonadaceae bacterium, assembly GCA_947174235.1. Taxonomy (GTDB): domain Bacteria; phylum Bacteroidota; class Bacteroidia; order Bacteroidales; family Muribaculaceae; genus Lepagella. The sequence continues at coordinate 5,942 of CAMWID010000050.1, forward strand.
TTTCTTTCGGAGAAAAGGAAGTTAGCGACATCATGATCTCCCGTGTAGACATCACCGCCATCGAATACCACGACACATGGAGCGAGGCGATGGACGTTATATTGAAATCCGGCTATTCAAGGATACCGGTATATGATACGTCGCAAGACACCATACGTGGAATCCTCTATTCCAAAGACCTTCTCCCCTACATAGGAAAACAGGGTGATTCTTTCCGCTGGCAGACCTTGCTGCGGGAGCCATATTTCGTGCCTGAATCAAGGATGATCGATGATCTTCTTGAAGATTTCCGCAAGAAAAAAATCCATATAGCGATAGTTGTGGATGAGTATGGCGGCACACAGGGGATGGTGACTCTCGAGGACATCATAGAAGAGATTGTCGGCGAGATCGATGACGAATATGACGAGTCGACATCGTTCTATAAAAAAATCAACGCCAATACCTATATTTTCGATGCCAAGATTCCTCTGGGTGACTTCTGCCATATAATCGGTATCGAGGAGGAAGATCTTGGCGACTGCGGCGAAGCCGAGACACTGGCAGGGCTGCTGCTTGAGATAAAGGGTGACTTCCCCACTCTTAAAGAATGCCTGACACGCGAGCCATGCCGTTTTCAGGTGACGCAGATAGACCGTCACAGAATCACTAAGGTAAAAGTGACTGTAGCTGTGGCTGAAAACAATTCCAACCAGAAAAGAGACTGAATCATGGATAATGAATTTATATATTGGCGCCATCCTACCCCCGTGGGTATAAAGGTGGAAGAGGTATCCGGGATGGAAGAGAAATCCGGAAAACTGTGGCGTGAAATGGCATTGCAGATTTATTGCGAGAACGGTATCGACGGATTCCGCGAGATTGGTCATTTCGGCAACGGAGCACCGTTTCTTTTCGGAGAGACCTCAAGAATATCGTTGACTCATACCGCCCGTCTGCTGGCGGTGGCAACACTACCGAAAACTCCCGAAGCAGATCTATCCAAGTTCTCCCCACGCACGGCTCTCGGGATTGATGCCGAGCATCTCGGTCGCTCACAGGTGCTCAAAGTACGTGACAAATTTCTTTCCGACAAAGAAAAGGATATGGTAAAGGAAAATGACCTCGAGGCAAATATCATTGCCTGGACTGCCAAAGAGGCTTTGTATAAGGCAGCCATGACAGAGGGGCTTGATTTCAGAAATGCCATATCTATTGAGGCTCTTCCGGAAATAGACCGCCGCATGAACCTTCCCGGCGCTCCGGAACCCGTTATCGGCAAAGCCCGCATTTCCATTCCCGGAGAAAACAATCCGATAGAAATGCATCTCTACAGCTATGAATCCGAGGGTTGCTGCGTCACATTGGCATTCTCACCCAAATGTGCCAAATTCGGAAGGAAACGCAATTAGCCATAAAAGGGTACAACAAAATTTTTTGTCTCAGGGGTTCAAAAGATCTTTGCTATAATAATCAAGTATGGCGTTGGCTGACTGCAACGCCATACGTGCATTGCTGTCAGGGTTTATGCGTATAGCCGAAAGATAATCTTTTATCGCGAGGGCACGGCTTCCCATTGCCCAATATTTCATACCCCGCAAAGTATATGCGCGGTCATCGTTTTCATGGCATGCTATATATCTGTCAAGCAGCGGCAGCGCCTCCTCGGGCAACAATCGCTTTATTTCATCCAAAGTGATATCGTTCATATATTTATTATTGTTTTTCTTAACATTTTATACAAGAAATACCGCAGGCATATCTCATAGGCAGAAACCGCATAATGACCGGGGATCATGTAAGCACTATGCGCGATGATTTTACCTTTTTACCAAGGAACAGTGATGCCAGCGAATCAAATTTCTGCGGGCTCTCAGTTGTCAGGAACTCGATATTTCCATTTTTAGAACATTTATCATCTATCTCCGGATGGCGTGCCATATAGTCATACAGACTGTCTGCCACACGCCTTCCCTGGGCAAAAATCCTGACTCCCGGAGGGGCATACAACCTTATTTTATCCAAAAGAAGCGGATAATGAGTACATCCCAACACCAGCGTGTCTATTTCCGGATCGACAGACATTATCTCGTCTATATATTTCTTCACAAAATAATCCGCTCCCGGAGAATCGGCTTCCCGGTTTTCGATAATCGGCACCCACATGGGACATGCATGCTCCACGATTGACATTCCCGGATCCATTTTGTCCAGTTCCATCGCATAAGAATGGCTTGCCACCGTGCCGGGGGTGGCAAGAAGTCCTATATGTTTTGTTTTTGATACTTCCGGCAGGATCTCGACAGTAGGTCTTATTACCCCCAGCACCCTCCTTGCCGGATCAATGACAGGGAGATCGTTCTGCTGGATTGATCTCAGAGCCTTTGCCGATGCAGTGTTGCAGGCAAGTATCACGAGGTGACAGCCTCTGTCAAACAACGCCTTCACCGCCTGCAATGTGAAATCATACACTATATCAAACGAACGTGAACCATAAGGGGCACGTGCGTTGTCTCCAAGATATAAGTAGTCGTATCGCGGCATTCTCTCCGCGATTTCTTTAAGTATGGTGAGTCCCCCGTATCCTGAGTCAAAAATTCCTATCGGCATAATCCTGACATGTTATGAATTTATACAAACAGAAAGCGGAGCGCATGGCTCCGCTTTGTATCAAAGTATGACGACCTTTCTTACTTAAGTCCCAGCTTAGCCTTGACATCATTAGTGATGTCCACTACCGGAGAATCATAATAAAGAGTGATCTGGGCATTTTTCTCCTGAATAAGGGAGTAGCCGTTCTCCTTGCCGACAGCCTCCACCGCTGTACGGATCTTCTGCATGATCGGACCCATGAGATCTGCCTGGAGTTTCTGGAGATCCTGCATCGCAGTGTTCTCAAACTGTTGCATTTTCTGCTGGTAATCAGTAAACTCACGAGTCTTACGCTCCTTGATGGCAGGGAGTTCGTCGTTGCTCATTGCCTGAAGCTCATCATACATGCGCTTCATTTCTTCTCCGAGCTTGCCATACTCATCCTCGTATTTCTTTGAGACCTCAGCCACTTTTGTCTGAGCTTCTGCAGTCTCAGGCATCTTGTTGAAAATCTCATTGGTGTCTACGAGTCCGATTTTTAAAGTCTGTGCGGAAGCCAGCATAGGGAAAAGCACGGCTGCCACTAACAAGAGTTTTTTAAGCATTTCGTTTGGTTTGTTATTTATTTTCTATCTGATTTTTTCCGGTTACAAGTGTTGACTTGCTTTCCAATCGCAAAGTTACTCAAATTATTTGGAATAACCCAATTTTGCAAGCACTTCATTGCTCACATCTATTCTCGGCGACGCAAATACGATACTCTGCGACGATGCGCGGTCAAAAATGGTCTGATATCCTTTCTCTTCCGCCACAGCTTTCACCGCATTGTATACATCTTCCTGAATAGGTTTCATGAGAGACTGACGCTTTTTGTATAGCTCCCCTTCAGGACCGAAATATTTATAACGGAGATCAGTGACTTCTTTCTCTTTAGCAACGATCTCCTCTTCACGTTTTTTCTTCTGTTCGTCTGTAAGGAACACCATGTCTCCCTGATAGTTCTTATACATGGCTTCCGCTTCTTTCGACAGCTCGCCGACCTCTTTTTCCCAACGCTGTGAGATCTGGTTAAGCTGCTCGTTTGCCATTTCATATGCCGGGACATTCCGGAGGATGTATTCCATATCGACAAGAGCGAACTTCTGCGCCGATGCCATTCCTACAGTCATCAGCGCTACGAAAAGAGTAAGGAATATCTTCTTCATATCTTTATTGTTTTGGTTGCTTAATTATTCCGACATCGCGGGAAATTCCCGCCCGTCGCGTCATGTATATCTATAAGACATAGTTATAGAGGTATAGTTTAAACGATCGGGACTGCATCCGGGTTCAAAAGAAATATCATCTGAAAAAGATTGTCCGGATTCCACAATGCGGGAATCCGGACAATCTTTTAAAATTCCTGACCGAGTACAAAGTGAAGTTGGCTTCCGCCTCGTGTGCCCCACACTTTGTCGAAACCATATCCCCAGTCGATACCGAGGAATCCGAGCATCGAAAGATACAGTCGCACACCTACACCGGCGCTTCGCTTAAGGTTGAACGGAGAGAAATCTTTCACTGATGTCCAACAGTTACCCGCCTCCGCAAACGCGAGCGCGTAGATGGTTGTCGAAGGCTGGAGCATGAACGGGAAGTGAAGCTCCATGCCGAAACGTCCGTAGGCATATCCTTCATAGCCCCATGGGGTGAACTGTCCGTTTTCGTAACCGCGCATCGCAACAGTCTCCGTAGCGTATGTATAGCTTCCCGACATACCGTCACCACCGAAGTAGAACGTCTCGAACGGAGTCTTGAAATATTTGTTCCATGATCCGAGAAGGGCGAAATCGGCACGGGTCATAAGCACCAGTGTCCACTGTCCGTTAGGATCAGTCAACGGAGTATATGTCTTGCTCTTGAATTTGACCTTCCAATATTCTATCCATTTATACATCTCCTTGGCGGCTGCCTCCCTCACTTCCGTGTCGGTGTTTGTACGGTCGGAAAGTTTTGCAAGCTCAGCCCAGTTTTTATTGCCGGAGAACCATTTTGCCGGAGGTGTAAGGGTGACATTGACCGCAAATTCAGATCCGCGACGCGGATAGATCGGCTGGTCGACACTCGAACGAGACAGAGCGAGACCCAACATCAATGAATTCGAGATACCGTTGTTCATATAGTAGAGATACTCCCAGTTCTTCAGATAGTACCAGCGATAAGACAATGACGCCTGGAACTGGAAATAATCATCGGGCCAGCTCAGACGCGTGCCGAACCCAAGGCTGACGCCTGCCATCTGAAGCACCTTGTTGGGGTCGTATGCATTCTGATAGTAGTAATTGCTGCCGTATTGGTTTCCATAGGTACCGTAAATCCAGTTATAATTCATACCGCTGTTCCAGTACTGGTTGGTATAGAAGCTGGAGTTGATACCTGTGGAACGGCTATAATCAAGACTCACCGACAAAGAATTGGGACGCTTTCCTCCGAACCACGGATCAAAGAACGAGATACTGTAGCTTTGATAATATTTGGCGTTGGTCTGCGCTGAGATAGAGAATGTCTGACCGTCTCCACGGGGAATGATGCCCCGGTAAGAACCGGGATTGAACAGGTTCTTTATAGAGAAGTTGGAGAATGACAGAGCCACCTGTCCTGTCACACCGGTCTGACCCCAGCCGAATGAAAGCTGCACCTTGTCATTTGCCTTCGATTCGAGATCGAAAACAATATCCACAGTTCCGTCTTCCTCATTGGGTTCCGGGTTTATACCCATAGTCTCCGGGTTGAAATGTCCGGACGCCGCAATCTCACGGGCGGAACGCATAAGATCGGATTTGGAGAACAGATCACCCGGACGCACACGAAGCTCGCGGCGGATAACCTTTTCAAACAACTGGTCGTTGCCATTGATAACCACACGGTTGATCTTTGCCTGCGGACCCTCTATCACCCTCATCTGAAGAGCGATACTGTCTCCTTTGATATTCTCCTCGATAGGCACGAGCTGGAAAAACAGATAACCGTTGTCAAGATAAAAATTGCTTACCGCATCGTCATCATCTTTTGTCCTCTTCTCAAGAAGTTTCTGATTGTAGACATCTCCGGGGTATATTCCCAGCACATTGCTGAGGAACTCAGTCGGATATACGGAGTTGCCGACCCAGTTGATATCGCTTATATAGTATTTTCTTCCTTCCTCGACATCGATATACACATCAACGGTGTTGTCGTCATACTTCACGACGCTGTCACGCAAAATACGCGCGTCACGATAACCAAGCTCATTATACTTCTGTATAATCCTTGTCTTATCATCTTTGTAGTCACTGTCTACGAATTTCTTCTGTTTGAAAAGGTTGAGAATGTCTCCGTTCTCATTAGTCTTTTTCATGGCGCCTTTCACCTTACGGTCAGAAAGAACCTCGTTTCCTCCGATATAGATCTTATGGACCTTGACCTTGTTATGGCGGTCGACATCTACATCAAGAAAAACATCGTTCTCCTTTGACACGTCAGGCACCTGGCGTATCCTGACATTGGCGTTCTTGAAACCTTTGGCACCATAATAATCCTTTATGATCTGGGTGGCGCGCGACACGATATTTGGAGTGATCTGTTGGCCCGGCACCATGGACAGACGTTCCTGTATATCCTTTTTTTCACCACCCTTGACTCCATTGAATCTCATCTCCGACATCCTCGGTTGCTGACGTAAGGAAATGACCAGCCAGATCTTGTTGCCGATAGCTTTCTCGGCAATGATCTGAACCTTGGAATACAACCTCTGGTTCCACAGTCTTTTGGTAGCGTTGGTAAGGGCATCGCCCGGCACTTCGACCTTCTCTCCCACGGAAAGTCCGGAGTGGGCGATGATGATGTAATCATCCACATGGTTGATACCTTCCACCCTTATGCCCGCAATCTCATACACCTTGGGGATCGGCGAATAGATGATGTCGGGATTGTAGATAGTGTCGTTTACAATTGACTGGACCGCATCCTGCGCGTAAGCGCCTGAAGCAGCCGCCACAGTCAGGGAAAGCAAAGAAATCTTCAACAGATTTTTCATCCTGATGATAAGTTATTCGTTATTCTGCACTTGTTCGCTGGTCTTTCCAAAACGGCGTTCACGGTTCTGATAGTCAATGATGGCATCGACATATTCTTCATCCGAGAAATCCGGCCAGAGCACAGGGGTGAAATAAAGTTCGCTATATGCTATCTGCCATAGCAGATAGTTGGAGATCCGTTCCTCCCCTCCTGTACGGATAAGAAGATCTGGATCAGGTATTCCGGCAGTCGTGAGATTGTCTGCCACCATCTGTTCCGAAATAGAGTCCGGATCAAGTTCGCCCGCCACTGCCTTGCGTGCGATACGTCGTGCCGCCTCCGCTATCTCCCAACGTGCGGAATAGCTCAGACACATGTTAAGCTGGAGCCCAGTGCAGTGAGAGGTCGCCTCGCGGGCATAAAGAAGACGTTTACGCGCATCTTCCGGAATCCTGTCGATATCTCCGAGAAGATGGATACGCACATTATTTTCGAGGAGCTCCGGCAATTCTCTTTCAATCGCCCACCCTATGAGATACATGAGGGTGTCGACTTCATCAGCCGGGCGGTTCCAGTTTTCGGTCGAAAAAGCATAAAGCGTGAGATACTTTATGCCGAGGTCGGAAGACAGTTTAGTCACCCGGTGCACTGTCGACACGCCTTCGGCATGCCCGTCACTGCGGGCGAAACCTTGTTTTTTTGCCCATCTTCCATTTCCATCCATGATCATCGCCACATGCACCGGCATGCGGCTATTGTCGAGGGATGATATCTTTTTCTGAAGTTCGTCCATGTTGATTCAGTCTTTATAGTTGCACACCGCGCAACGCTTGCTAAATTCATAACTCACTGTGAAAGTGAGTGTGGAATACCAGTCTGTATTTTTAATAGCGGAACTCGCTATCCCCATGGGGTCGTCAAGACTGCGGCCGTCAAGACGGTCGCCGAATGTCTTTTTCATAAGGAACTCAAGTCCCAGATTCAATCTTTCAGAGGGTTTGTATTTCACCCCTATTCCGAAAGGGAGTGTGAACGACGCTCCGGTATATCCGGATGTCTTCCACACTGTGACGCCGGCACCCGCCGTAATATATGGGGTGACGCGTTTCAGTTTGCGATAAGTCTCACCCATTCCGTAATTGAAAAAGTTGAACTCAGCCATCTCTCCCAATTCGTAAAATGCAGTATTGAACTTATATGTATTGTCGTCAGGAAAGACATTTTCCATATCCGATGAATCTCCGGAAAGAGATCCGAAATAGAATCCGGTCTTGAACGCCCAGCGAGGATTAGCCATGTAACGGAACAACAATTCCGCATCCCATGACGGTCTCTTCCACAGGTTGGAGGTATTGGCATCGCCGAGATAACCGGTCATGCCCAGGCCTCCGCCGGCGTCAAACCGGTAATCTTCCTGGGCATAAGCCATTGCATGGCACGATACCGTCGCCATCGCGGTCATTATCATTGATGTCAGTGTTTTGTTCAAAGAGATCCTATGGTTTCTGGTCAGATTATCGGAGTGAATGTCAGGCGTGCCAACACACCTCTCCAGACAGAGGCATAGAGTTCTCCTGTCCGGACCACACCTCCGATCATATATATATACGGACATTCCCATGTTATGTCATACCCGTCAAGCGTATATGAGATGTTTGCACGGGTAGGGAGAGCTTTTGTCTGCACACTCTTCCATGCGTCGGCAAGATCTGCGTCGAGAGTAGTGTTAAGCACCACCACATCGCCACACGCCACTCCGGGGAAAGCCTCAGGAATCGCCAACGCGCCGGATGCAGCACGCCAGGTCACTCCATTGTCGAACGACATATATATATTACGGTTGAAATCTCCGTTCCCGAGCACGCCGCCCATCACGATCCAGACATCATATGCCACCTGCCTGAATGCGCTCGAGGTGGAACGATATACTATATATCTGAAAAGCGAGGCTCCTTCTATAGCCGGTGTTGGGGAGTCATCGATAGTAGCCCATACAGATCCGTCAAATGCCCATGTATGATTGGATTTTTCTCCTGTAGCCGTCACTCCGCCTACAAAAAACGCAGTGGGATCACCTGACCATTGGGTTTCTATAGTGCGTAGATCCGATCTGTTGTAAAGAGGGAAATCATCATCCATCTCAGGATCTGAAATGGCATCGGTGGCAGGATAATGACAGTGCATCATGGCACCGTCCACATCTTTGACTCCAAGCACATAGTTGTCAAGATATGATCCGACAAGGGTGATCCATTTCTCTCCGGTAGGGTTCCATGTCATGGCATCTGCCGATTCATAAAGCGCACCCTCCTCGTCAAGCAACCAAAAAGCATCCTTTGTAGCCACCAGACTTCTGACAGCGGGAATGAACTGGAAAACAGCCTCACGCTTGTCCCATCCTGAATCGGAAACAGATGCTGCCGACGCCCATGTATAGGTACCGTCTTTTTCCTCAATAAGAGAATAGACTGTCCCGTCCCGTTCCAATGATTTCTGGTCAACCGGATCTGGCAGGCGCGACGGGAGAGCCGAAATGCCGAGCCTGTCCCATATCAACGAATCGGAATCAAGATTATGAACATTGACCTTCAGCCTGTAGGTATACTTGTTGGTGCCGTCAGCGGCGGTCACATTGAGCTTCACATCACGGGTAAAGTCTATACTGTCGGAAGGGTTCTCAAGATAATCCACTTTCTTCTCATCTTCGGATCCTCCGGTCATCACGATCTCTGCCTCAGACACGGAACTTGAGAAAGTGATCACCGGCACGAGCTTCTTGATGTCGGTGCCCTTGGGCAACGAATCCGCGTTGAAGATGACTCCGTTCTTGAGATCTATGGAAAAAAACACCGTATCCAGGCCTGCCATGACCTTGGAATCAGACGACAAAGAAAAATTTCTCACTGCCACATTCGAAATTGTGACAGACACTTCATCATCCGAACTCGTTGTGGATTTATTGCACGATGACACTCCACCCATCACCAGCAGCAACGCGGGGACGAGATTGGGTATGTGGCGGGTTAAAGTCTTTTTCACTATTATGAAGTTGGTTTTGGTGCACATGTTCCGGCATTGAGCATCATGACGGAATCTGTTCATGCACTTGTTACAATCTGCAAAATTAGTATTTCTTGGGGAAATAATAAGCAGAAAATATCCCCATTTTAACAAATAAGTGTTTTTTAGTGCTTTTTAACGTCTTAAAATTATTCAGAAGCGCGTTCTTGAAATGCCACCCCTTGAAAGAGGCGGCAATTTTCAAGAACGCGCTTGCTCAGGCTCTATTTCAAAAATCTATTCCTGAAGGTCTATTCCAAAATGTCTGCCGTATAATTCGGTCACACACGCATCCACTTCATCATATATCCTGAAGACAATCTCTGGCGATAGAGTCTTCCCTTTCCGGGAAGAGACAAGCGCCATGTGTATTCGCGTATATAATTCATCTTCAATCATGGCGTTGAGCTGCATGTAGCCGTCGCCTTTATTATTATGCAGTTTCTCCCAGTTGAAATAATTTTCTGTCAAGGATCCCCTGCGATAATTGTAGACCATGTCCCGAAGAGCGGACGCTCCTCCACAAAGCGGACTCATGACCCTGCCGTCAGGATACGGCGTGCTCAAAAGCCTTGGAAGTTTTGAATCGGCACCGGTCACCCATACAGGTATAGCTGGTGTGACCGGAGGATATCCGATCACCGTCCACATAGTCGTGAATGAAGGATCCTCCCCCGGCTTGACTCCGTGGATCACCGCCGCGCACGATGTGCTCCGTCTTGCTATGAAATCCTGCTCTACAAACCATCCGTTGGTCTTTGGCTTGTTGAAATCTCCACTCCGAAGATCTATGCCCATCAACGGATTGCTGAAGTTTCTGGAAAGATTACCGATGATCCATCCGGGGGTGATGGCGTGGGTGGCGGATTCTTCAAAAATCTTCCGCTCCGCTTCCTGATACCTCACATATCCTCCCCCTTTGTCATGCAGTCCCGTAAATGAAAAATTGGTACGGACCAAATACCCATGTGGGGCGACAACGGAATCATTCACATCAAACATGGTATACCTGTAGTTGTCCACCTCGAAGTATGCTCCGTTTCCAAGAGCGTCAATAACCCCGTAATTAGCCTCCACCTTCATAGGTTTTGAAAGGGTGTCAAGGTAATTCCTGAAATCTTCTACAGAGCCACATATCTCAAGGGCACGTTTCATCAATGCTCCATTGCGGGTTGACACCCGTTCGTTTTTATCAGGGTCACTGAGATTGTAAGACAACGTGTTGAGAATCGAAAAACCTGCGGAATTGGTACCTATCCACACGGATCTTGGATTGGCGCCATATCCCGTCACTGCTATAAAATCATATTTCTCACCCTTCATATGGCGCACACAGTTGTCAAGATTGCCGGTGTCCCGGTTTTTCCACATCAATGGGCGTCCATCTTTTGTGAGTTTGCCGGATATTATGGCTGAGGTGCACGCTTCCGCTGTCAACGCGCACGTGACCATCACAAAAATTGCCGCGAAATATCTCACCGCTTCATTTCTTTTCAGTCTCATTTTTTTCATGGTATTATATCCGATTGATCAAGATGCCATTTCTTTAAATACGCTGTGAGCATCACCCCTATTGCAAGGATCAGACACACCGACGAGAATATTACGCCATAGCCGTCAAGAAAGAGTGACGGGGCGAATGTGACGAGGGCTATCTCCACCGGAGCTATAAACAGATATGCGAGCGCATAATTGTCGAGGCATCGGCTTTTCATAGAAGGATCCACCACCCGCAGCAGGGCTATTCCCATAGCCATGGTTCCGGTATACCATCCCCATGTAAATATTGCCTTCTCAAACCAATGCTTTCTCATTATCCGCCGTGCCACAACCATCACATATATAAATGTGACAAAGAGTCCTGAGACAAGCAGTATCAGCAACGGGACAATATATTCCACAACAACGGAAATCTTTATCGAGGCTATACCGAAAGCCACAAGGAAATCTGTGAACGACCCGCTCAGATGCGACACCGTGGAGGTGCATATATATCCAGACACACCCGTGCGGTCGAATATTTTTTTAAGCAGGATGCCTACGACAAAAGCACAGCTGAACACCGGCAGTTCAAGATTAGGCAGCCATACCGCCACAAGTCGGCTCACTCCATATCCGCCGAGCGCTATTACCGAGACAATGACAAAGTTGAACGTGAGCGAATCGATTGAGATCGATGAGAACGTGGACGTTCCCATGCTTTCACGCTTGTCTGCCGGCAAAAGCCCTGTACGCAATTCCATCGGCAAGTCGTCATAATCGGCAAGAAACGAAGTATGTCCTTTACGAGTGCCCCATTTCACTATAAAAAGACCGATTATTACTGAAGCCACGATTCCAAATGTGGCTGCCGTCATCGCGAGGGTAAGTATCTCGGGATGCCCGAGTTGCCCGAACGCCTGTCCTATCGCTGCCGCCGTGCCATGCCCTCCGCAATATCCTGCGGGCATGGTGATTCCGAATCCGGGACCCACATCCCAGATTTTCCCAAGCACCAACAAACCGAGTAACCCTCCCGCTCCCCATTGCAGCAGCATTCCGCATTGGGAGTACGCCCACATACTTCCGATATTTGCATTATCGCCCTTATTTCTCCGTGATGTAAGGGGAAGGCAACCGAATATCAGCGCTATCAGTATGCCGGCATACGTGCCGGTGTTGCCCGACAACGGGAGCCAGTCAAGACCCTGTGGACCAAATCCCAGCGCCATGAACCCTGCAAGCAGGCTCGGTGGAATAAAAAGTTGTTGTATTACCTTGATTTTTACACGCAAGAACTTACCGACAAGAAACAATATTGAAATTATGCCGGTGTCTACAAAAAGAGTCCAAGGTGAAAACGATGTCTCCATACAGTTTCTGTTTTATATTGTGAAGTCGTTTAGAGTATGTTTACTTTTGACTTATGTTAAGATTTAGAGAATATTTTCGAGTCAATTTTTAGAAACTGTTTAAATTTATTTGTCGAAGGAATTGAGAGGATTTGTCAGGCAGATTTTTGATATTTATAAAGGAATCATGGGGTTCCATAATGACTGAATAAATATCATAAAGATGCCGGCAAAGACCTCAATGACAAGATAAAATAAATTTTAAACAGTTTCTTAGATTTTGTGAAAGAGTTATGGGGTTCCATAATGACTGAACAAAAGCTTAAATTGGTCGAAAAGAGCTATAAAGATTTCATAAAGTTAAAAGTAAACATACTCTTAAACTTCGGCGACCGCTATAGACAATCCCTGAAAAAGATCGCGTTCATAAATATCTTGCTTGTGCCGAACCAGTATGAACGGAAATTCATATCGTCTGCAAAATATATGACATTCCCGTTTTTATATGGTTTCGCAAAAACTGCAGGGGTGTCTTTCACCAGATTCCGGTTATGGACCGACATATATCCCGACACAAGAGGGGCTGACGAATAATGCAACGGCGAAACATAAGGATCAGGATCTTTCTTGAAAATAAGGTTATTGTTTTTCAATACCATTATCTCATCCTGATCAAGTCCCCACGCCAGGGGATGCGTCTTGTCTATGCCGCAACGCATTATCGCGCCTTTTATGGTGCGTCCCGCCCTGTCATCGCTTTTGTTTGCGAATGTGCCATAAGACGTGGAATCGTTTTTCACTGCGGAAGAACGTGCCTTTATATTCATAACGCCTGTTGTCGAAAGCAGCTCATGAGCTTTTCCCGTAGCTATGAGAGTGCCGCCGTCTGCCACCCAGTTTTTCAACGCCTCACGGCTATCGGCTGTAAGCGCCGGGACTCCGTTGGCGACGATCAAGACATTGTATGGAGCAAGCTTTTTGGGAGTCAACACATTGCTTTCGATAAGGACAGGACACATCTGGAAGCGATAGTCAAGAAGGAACCACGCTTCGCCTGAATCGGGCACACCTTGGGTACGTCCCACAAGTATCGCCACCTCAGGCATTGTGATCGGACGGAACGACGGGCTCCCGAGGTCACAATCCTCCATCAGGGCAGTGCTGACCGAATAGATTTCGACTCCACATTCTTCTGACAATGCGGTCACAAGGTCATATATTCCATCAGGGTCTACCGGCTGATTTCTCGCCGCAACGAAAACCGTGCCGTAACCCATCTTTTTTTCCACATCTCCGGAACGAAATGTGAACGAACGGGACATAGCCTGTAGATAGAGCCCACGTTTCTGTAGTTCATGTATGATTTTGGGAGTATAAAACTCGCGGTTCTCAAACAGATAGCCGATCTCACTCTTTCCTCCGGTCACTTTTCCGGGTTTAAAGCTCACATCCTTTACCTTCTCCCCCTCAAGTCCCGCCATAGACTTCAGCGGAGCATAATGAAGGTTGAAGGCATGAGGGAAAGTCCATGAGGATATGTCATAGAAAGTACTGTCGGTAAACTCCGTGATATTTTCCATCACCGCTTTCACCATCGTTGAGTTTTTCTGTTCGATCGGAATGACATATGCATCTTCCGTACTGAACCGCTCCCCTCCTGCGGATATATCACGGGCAAGACGGTAGACATCTATCCGGTGACGTTTCATGTTTTCAAGGAAATGATATTCCACCGATTTGGAGCCCCGCGAATCAAACACGTAACCTTTCACTCCTTCCCGGGCGGCATTTCTGCGCGAATCCGCATAAAAGTCACGTTGATATTTTATCAGATCCTCCCGCATTTCCGTCGCCGCCACAAGAGTGGCATACGATGCGAGAGCCTGATTCCTTACTGTCCAGGCGAAAGACCTCGGTCCGTTGACCGTCTGACGGAGATGTCCCCGGCTTGTGCCCTGTTCATACAGAAGGCATACCGCCCCGTGTATATCACCGTAAGCCGCCCCTTTACCATAATAATAGTCGTCATAACCCTCTTTTGAGTAATATACGGTTCCTATCTTGTCAAGCTCTTTCGCCACCACAGAAGATATGTCGGCTGTGAGATCCTGATTCAACTGCGATGTAAGCTTGTTCGTCCGTTTCGGATGTCCGGGACTGAAATAGTATGGACGCGCGGAACCCTGTTCGTGAAGATCAACCACTACGTTTGGCATCCAGTCGAAAAAGACCTCCACACCGTTCACTCCCTCGGGATGCTGCATCATGAGCCAGTCGCGGTTACAGTCCGCCCAATAATGGTTGGTGCGGCTTGAGGGCCACGGCTCCGTAAATTCCCTTGAGTTGAGATCGCTCACATCGGTAAGGCTGCGCGATGTGTTGACCCATGACGCAAACCTGTTGATCCCGTCGGGATTGGCTCCCGGAGTCATGACCACAACCAGTTTGTCAAGCATCCTGTCGATCTCCTCTCCCTGAGCGGCGGCAAGGAAATATGCGACAGGGAGCGAAGAGTTCACTCCCGAAGGTTCATTACCGTGGATACTGTATATGAGGTTCACCACGACAGGATCTTTCTCCATATCCACCTCCCCGTCGTCACTCACGGCAAGATGCCTATCTCTGATCTTGTCGATATTCCTCATGTTTTCCGCGGATGAGAATATCACCTCTATGAATGGGCGGTGCTGATATGTGCGGCCGGTCTCCTTTACAGCCACCCTGTCGCTGACACGCGCCAGGGTTTCCATATAATTGACCACCTGTCCCCAGTCAACATGCTGCCTGCCTACCTGAAAACCTATGACATCCGCAGGTTTGGGGATCTCTGACGAGAAAGTGTATCCTCCTTCAGGAAGAAAATAAGAAAGATCATATCCATACTCCTCTGCCCGGGGCTGGGCATATGCCACAGGGATAATAATGATCGTGGCAAGCAATGCCAATATCAGTTTTTTCATGATTTTGATATCCAATCTATTTATAATTCCCAATTAATTATCGTTTTCAAAGCGGGTTCTGCTCGCACAATGTGTTGACATCCACTTCTCTTTTGGGGAACACAAACTGCCACTCCTTGTGATCAGGTTCACGGTATCGGCATTCTTCCCCCATTGTATGCGCATCATACATATTGAAATTAGAACCTTCAGGATCTATGACCGCCGGCATCTTGGTGCTGCTGTTCCAAGTACAGTCGTAAGCCTCTGCAAATGGCTTAGGTCCCCGGTCGAGGGGCATCGCGAGACGCTTGAGGTCAGTAAACCTGAATCCTTCTCCCCATAGCTCGATGCGTCGCTGAAACATTATCTCGTCTATCAGGTCATCTCCTGTATTCGTAGAAAGAGTATACTCCGGATCACGATGATGAGCCAGAGGATACAGAGCCTGCGCCGCCTCGGCATACATGCCGGCGCGGGCATAACCTTCCGCCACTGTCAACATCATCTCCGGAAGGCGCATCCATGGCACGTCGCCGCATTTCATATTTTCATCGGCAAGAAGGAACTTATTTGCCATGTAGTTGCGTATCTGTCCCCCCGTCGGTATCACCGGACGCGGCTGGCTCTTTGGATTCTGCGCTTCAGGAAACCACAGTGTCTTCCTTATATCAGTATCTGAAATACGGTTATAGAGAAGATTATAGATGGCACGCGGGGTGTTTTTGTTGTAGCTGGCGTTCTTGTTCGACATGAAACTATGGAAGTCCTTTAGCGTGCCAGCCTGGTCTTCCTGTCCGAATTTGCCCCATATCCATTCGGTATTGCTTTGGTCGCTCATACGGTTCACCGTTGTCACATAGGTGTCGTCCTGTAGTCTCGCACCCGATCCGTCGATCACTTTCTGCGCCATGGCGGCGGCATCTTTCCATTTCCCCTGCGCGAGGAGCACACGCGCCTTCAACCCGCGTGCCACATGTATGTCGATATGTGATTTGTTGGCTTTCTTTATTGTCGTGACATTTCCGAGATGTTCTATCGCCTCGTCAAGATCCTTGTTTATCCTGTCATAGACCTCTTCCACGCTTGCCCTGGGCATGTTGTCTGTGGAACTCTCGAGTCTCAGGACCACCCCCGGCTGCATATTGGTCTGTCCCGGCACATAACGGCCCCCCCAAGCCTGGACAAGATTGAAGTAGGCGAACGCCCTATATGCGAGCGCCTGCCCTTTTATGTTCTCTTTCTCCTCAGGCAGACCCTGGGCATTGTCGATGTTTTCCAATATCATGTTGGCGTTCGACACAAAACGATAGAACAGCTGGTAATGATACGACAGATGGCTTGAGGTGGTGTTGCGGTGCAAAGTCCATTTGGCATGCGACTGAAACTGTGCGTTGGAGCGTGTATATACCAGGTCTTCCCCCATCATCTCCATCCATATCATCCATGTCTGATATCCTCCCTGCGCATACGTGGAAGACAGGGAAGGCGTATACATGAGTTTATGCAGTCCGTTGACAGCCATCATGCCTCCGGCTGTGGTCTCGAACATCTGTTCCTGATCCACATTCTGTGTGGATTTCGTTTCCAAAAAATCATCATTGCACCCCGACAGAGACAACGACATTATCGTGACTGCGGCAACGGCGAATATATTGGTTATGATTGTTCTCATTTTTTAATGGTTTTAGAAGTTAAGATTCATTCCGACAGTAAACACGCGGGCGGGAAGATAGACATCCATGTTGCTCGAATATCCACCTACTGTCTTTCGTGGATAAATACCTTTGCGTTTTGTGACCTGGAACACATTTTCCGCCGACACATAAAAACGGAGCGATGAAATCCCCAATATCTTGTCGATATGTTTAGGGACGGTGTATCCGAAATTGATATTCGACATCTCGAGCATGTCGGATGAGATCAGGAATCTGTCGCTTGAGGCATACAGGGAACTGGCGTCGCTGCCGTTGGATATTCTCGGGACATCGGTGATGTCTCCAGGTTTCTGCCATCGTTTCATTATGTCTTTATGCACCGTGGAATATGACAATGAGCTGGTGCCGGGAGACATGAGTCCGGAATATCCCGAGTCATACATCTTGCCTCCGAACTGGAAATATAATGTCATGGTAAGGCTGAAGTCGCGATATTTCAGATTTGTGGTCAGTCCGCCGCTCAGTTTCGGTATGGAGTTTCCGCAATAATCATACAATGCCTCCTGATGATCTGTGGTATAGGTGGCTCCGTTCACTTTGACGAGAGATTCTGATGATTCAAGATACTGTGGATCCACAACATAAAGACTGCTTCCTGTGGAGGGATCCACTCCGCGCCACTGACGCAAATAGAAGTCATAACGGGAATGCCCCTCTTCTATCTTATGTACTCCGGATGTATAAGGATCTACAGGCAGTCTGGTGACTTTATTCTTATAGTGGGTGGCGTTGACAGTGGCGTCCCATGAAAAATCCCCCGTTCTTATGATATCCCCGGAAATCTCGATCTCGACACCTCTGTTATACATCGTTCCGGTGTTCATGTCCTGATTGGTATGCCCTGTGGAGTAAGACAACGGTACGGAAAACAGGAGATTGTCGGAATATCTGTTGAAAAACTCCACACTTCCGCGCAGACGGTTTAGGAAAGCGAATTCCACAGCTATGTCGAAACTGCGCGACACCTCCCATTTGAGATTGCGGTTGCCGAGAGAGCTCTGTATGAATCCCGCCTCACCGGCATTCTGCGCGTTCTCATAAGTGGCACGCCACGGATAATATCCTCCGACATCGTCGTTGCCTACCTCGCCGTATGCGGTTCGGAGCTTGAGCATGTCAAGCCATTCTATCCCGGACATGAATTGTTCATGGTCAAGCCTCCATCCTGCCCCGACACTCCAGAAACTGCCCCAGCGAGATTTCTTATAGAATCGGCTTGAAGCGTCTCTACGGAAAGACGCGGATGCGAAATAACGGGAATCGAAATCATAATTCAACCTTGAAAGATAACCTTCCGTGGCATATTTATGGGTGTATGAAGTCGGGGTCGTGTTTATGTTGGAGTAGTTGGCAAGTTCATAATTCCCGGGAAATTTCTCATCTTTCATCGAGGCGCTCAGATAATTATACTCCTTGGAATAACTCTCATGACCCAAAAGAATATCGAAGTTATGCTGTCCGAATGTGTTGGCATATGCAAGAAGCTGGTTGTGTGTCCAGGTGGTGGTACGGCTGCTCCCTTTGGTCACAGATCCCGTGTTACCCTTCTCCGGATATACTATAGCGGCGGATGTGGAAAGATAGGTGTTGGCGCCGACACCGCTGTTGACCGTAAAAGTGAATCCTTTTAGAAATTTTATTTCAGCATAAACTTTGGCATTCAATGTATTGCGTTTGTAGCTATCCTGACGGTCCTGAAGTTCCTTCACTGGATTGTTGCCCGACACGAAATCTCGTGCAGGGACCTCGATCCCGTTGCCTGAATAAGCCGTGCCGAAATCATAAATTTTGTTTCCCGCCTCATCAAGTATGTATTCTCCGGTCTCAGGATTGTGTACATGGATCGGATATATGGGACCGATGTTACGTACAAACCTGAAAGGATTTGAGTTGTTGCCAGAACTTTCGTTCTGGTTGCCGTCGCTCATGCTTATGTTGCCGGAAAGGTTTGTGCCCACTTTGAGCCATTTGGTGATCTGTGCGTTCATGTTTGATCGCGCGGTATAACGTTTGAAGCGCGACCCGATTATGTATCCTTTTTCATCCGTATATCCTACGGATGCAAAAAAATCGGCACGGTCCGTGCCCCCGCTTATAGAGACTGTGGCGTCGGTACGGTTGCCAAGCTGCTGCACGGCGTCTTCCCAATCGGTGTCGTCAGCCCAAAGCAGACGCGCCATAGGATTAAGATTGCCGTTGGCGTCGAGCGCCTGCTCTCCGGGCATGTTGAACGGATTGTAAGCGAGATTGTCAAACAGGTTTTTTGAAGCCGCCAGACCTGCATCCTCATATGAACTTCCGTCGCGAACATACTGGTTGCGGAGATTCTCCCAATATACTTTCACATAGTCATTCAGGTTGACTTTTTCATAGTCTCCGGTCTGACGTGCCGTAAACCCTTGGTTAAGGCTGACATTTACCCTAAGTTTGTCCTTGTTTCCTTTTTTTGTAGTGATCATCAGGACTCCGTTGGCAGCTCTGGCACCATATAGGGCGGTCGACGACGCGTCTTTCAGGATGGTGATATTGTCAATGTCGGATGGGTTGATACTGCTTATTGAATTGTCATAGGGCATACCGTCAAGCACAATCAGCGGATCATTGCTCGCACTCATGGAGCCCATACCTCTTATATAGACCGACGGCGATGAGCCGGGCTGACCGTTGGCGGTGGTAACCGTGATTCCGGGAACCGATCCCACAAGTGCGCTGGTGGCGGTGGTCATGACCTTATTCGACAACTGGGCGGAATTGACAGAACTCGCGGCACCGGTAAAAGTGCCTCTTTTGGCTGTGCCGTAAGCAACCACAAGCACCTCCTCCATGTCCTGAGCATCCTGCTCCATATAGACTGTAATCTCGGATTTTATATCGACTTCCTGACTTTTCATACCCACGAAGCTGATTCTAATCTTCTTAGCCCCCGCAGGAATGTTACTGATTATGAATTTGCCGTCAATGTCCGTACTGGTGCCTATATTAGTACCGACAATCTGGACTGTAGCTCCCGTGATCGGTTCATTATCTGTCCGGTCAAGCACCGTTCCGACAACACTTTTTACCTGACGCTGTCCCGATCCCCCTTCTAAGGAGGCTGACACCGTCATGACATTGCAGATAAGGGCAAGCGCCATCACGGTCAATACCCTTGTCACTTTGCGGCTGAATACATCCCGTAGTCTGCCGACTGATAAAAATCCTGTTTCAGTCATGTGATTAGAAATTAAAAAGGTAGTTACTGTATTATGATCGACAACCTCACATAGAGATTTTGGTTATGGAACGCCATACTATACAGATCTACCTACGGACTGATTCCCGGACCTCCACCTCTATTTGAAGTCTATCATATTTGTATTTGCCGGAATTGTCTAAATCAATTATTTAAATAACCTGCCTACCTGATTCATCACAAACAATAGCGCCGGTATGATTGACATATAGTTATTGAAAAAACTATTGATTTTGGAATGATGCCTTCCTTTCTCTCAACAAACTTTCCAATCACGTATAATTATAAACCGAAATTGCTATTATCTAAATTAAATTATTGTTTGCTCTTGAACTGATACGCTTCTCTCAAATAACTGGACAAATCCGTATGCTGAATATATCCTAAATTTTATTAAAAATAATAAAATTAAAATCCCCGGAATTATGTTAGGTTAAAATTCATCAACACCGCAAATTTAAATAAATTTTTGCAGTATGCAAACAGCGTTGGATCAATTTGAGATTTTTGAGGAATTATATTATATTTGTAGATAAAGTGTTGAAATCAACATAGAAAATGGCAAA
>CAMWID010000051.1 GCA_947174235.1 uncultured Porphyromonadaceae bacterium
AGATGTCCGCCGCAAATTGTTTTATCGGTTTTGTCTATTCCGGTTATTTGATATTCGGGTTAAGCTTGTTCCAGTCTTTGATAGGAGGAAGCACACCCATTTCGATCACTTCATCACGAAGCTTGCAGAGATGTTCGTAGCTCTTCTCAAGATCTGCCTCTTCCTGCGGTGTCCCGCTTACGGGCTGTATGGTGACACCGTTTTTGTCGACGGTGGTTTCCATTGCCATCATTATATGGTTGAATTTGCCATTGTCCACATATGTTCCGACAGGCCAGCGGAAAGGTTTCCCACCCATAGCTGCCGCGATCATTTCGATAGAAAGATAAGCGGGGCTCTGGAACGATGAACGTCCGCGGAGGTCGATGATTGTTTTTCCACCCTGAATAACACGGACTTTCATCTTTTCCCATTCCTCTTGCGGGAGAGTCTCTGTTCCGATGATCTCGGTCAGAGGTTTGCCGTTGATGGATGTGGTTGAGGCGAATACCGCCATCTGTTCGCCGTGTCCGCCGTAAGTACGAGAATTTTCAACTGTATCAGGATCAATCTTCATATACTTGGCGAGCTCGTTGCGCAGACGTGTGCTGTCAAGGGCGGCGAGTGTGGAGACCTGAGAAGGCTTCAGTCCGGAATAAAGCAATGTGATCAGACCTGTGATGTCGGCGGGATTGAACACGACCACCACATGTTTCACGTCCGGACAATATTTCTTTATGTTTTTACCGAATTCTTCGGCGATCTGCGCGTTCCCTTTAAGCAGGTCTTCACGTGTCATTCCCGCCTTACGTGCGGCTCCACCGGAAGATACGATATAGGCGGCGTCCTTGAATGCCTCTTCTACTTCGTTGGTGTAAGTTATGTTCATTCCTTCGAACCCGCACTGAAGGAGCTCTTCAGCCACACCCTGAAGGGCGGGGAAATAGGGATCATAAAGACAGATGTTGGGGGTAAGTCCCATCATGATTGCAGTCTGAGCCATATTTGAGCCGATCATTCCGGCGGCGCCCACAATCAGCAGCTTTTCATTTGATAAGAATTTCATATTTGATGAAAATTTATGTTTATGTCGTTTATTTATCTAACACCTGACGTAAAAAAACGGATAAGAGAAAGAATGTATTTTAAACAATATTAAGGTGCTTTATGCAAAGAATGCACCTTATTCGTTATTTTTGTAACTGTGATGACAAAGACAGCCGGATTCTTGATGAGTGCCATAGTATTTTTATCAACACATCCGGCTGTAGTATAAAAGTATCAGATTATATAAAATTATCAGATATGGAATTGCGAAAAATAGTTGTGGCGCCGGATTCATTCAAAGGTTGTCTTTCCGCAAGGGAGATCGCTGCTCTGTGTGAGACGGCGATAAAGGATGAATTGCCGACGGCTGAAACAGTAGTCTGTCCTCTTGCCGACGGAGGAGAGGGTACGGTGGAGGCTCTCGAAGATTCGTTTGACGGCATTCCGCGCACTGTGAGTGTAAAAGGTCCGCTTTCCGGTCATGTGGATGCGCGTTACCTTATAAGTAAAGACCACAAGGTAGCCGTCATGGAAATGGCGCAGTGTGCCGGATTGTGTCTGATAGGTCGGGAGGATCGCAATCCTATGCTGACATCCACTTTCGGAGTCGGGGAGATGATATTGGATGCGGTATCCAAAGGGTGTGAGAAGATTTATATGGGAATAGGGGGGAGCGCTACCAATGACGGAGGTATGGGAATGCTGACCGCGCTGGGTGCCGAGTTCCTCGACAATGCCGGAAATCGGTTGTCAGGAATCGGAGCTGATCTCGGGTCTGTTTCGCGGATCGATATTTCGGGAATATCGGAAAAGATCAAGAATGTGGAATATGTGGTGGCGTGTGACGTTGATAATCCTCTTGTTGGAGAAAGGGGGGCTTCTGCCGTGTTCGCACCACAAAAAGGTGCTGATCCTGATATGGTGGCTTCGCTTGAGAGGGGAATGGTGAATTATGCTTCGGTAATAAAAAAGGAATTTGGGAAAGATGTGGCTGCGAGACCCGGGGCGGGAGCGGCAGGAGGTCTCGGATGCGCCTTTTCCGTGTTTTTAGATGCTGAATTGCGATCCGGAATAGAGATGGTGCTTGATGCCGTAGATTTTGATGACAGACTTGACGGAGCGGATCTTGTAATCACTGGTGAGGGAAGTATCGACAGGCAGTCGCTTATGGGGAAAGTTCCGAGCGGAGTGTTGAAGAGGGCTTCAGCACGTGGTGTCCCGGTTGTGGCTATTGCCGGAATTGTGAAGGATTATGAGGAATTGAACAAGTCAGGATTCACATGTGTGTTCCCGATAGCCGGAGGGCCGGAAACGCTTGAGAAGGCTATGGAGAGAACCCAGGCATCAGAGAATGTAGTCAGGACGGTGCGTCAGATCATAAGATTGGCAAGGGTGAGATCATAAGTAAGCAACAATAGTGCGTTCCTGATTGTTAATATATGAAAAAATCGGAATGTTATGAAAAAATGTTTACTGCTGATAATTCTGCTTTGCTGCGTCTTTATAGGGGACGCGCAGGTCAATATCCCGACCAGAGAGATCAAGTATAATGTCAATTATCATTGGGGACTGATAGATGTGATGATTGCAAAGGGTACTGTGACATTGCAGACTGACGGCGACCGGTTTGACGCCACACTTGACGGCAGCAGCATTCCCTGGGAAGGGAGAGTGTTCTGTGTCTCTGACACACTGCGCACTATAATGACACCCGGTTCAGGATTGAGTAAGGAGACCGTCGTATATGAGAACGGCTGGTATCTCAAGCCGAAAGTCACGGCTTATCATTCCGGCAACTTTGATCCATCTGATCCCTCTAACTATAAGAATATAAAGGGAGAGGGATCTCTTGATGCAAGCGATGACACAATGGAGGCGATCACTGTCACTGCGGATATGCTCGGAATGTTTTATTATTTTCAGGAAATGGATCTACAGCGTATGTCGGCAGGAGAGTCGGTCACAATACCTATAGAAGTTGAAGGGGGAGAGCCGGAAAGGGTTGTGGTCACTTTCCTCGGAAAATCCCAGTACAAGATTGATGATAAGGTTTATCCTACATATGAAATGCAGTTTGAATATAGTTATCATGGAGAAATGAGCGGTTATCCTGTGAAGGCGCAGGTAGGAGTGGACGACCGAATCCCGTTGTTGTTGAGCTCTACACTTCCGGCAGGACATGTGGAGATGATCTATAATCCTTAAAATGTGTTAAATTGAAAAATATATTTGGTGTTTTTATAATATTTTTTTATAAGTTTGTAAAATATTAATAAAATATGAATGCTTATGAAAAAATTGATAGTTTTAAGTGTCGTTACCTTTGTATTGGGGGGCGCAGTTGTGTATGCAAACAGAAATTTCGAAACATGTTGCGGAATCGAAGTCCAAACAGTTGATCAGGATTATTTCGATAATCCTGAGGATAATAAAGATTTTGAGGAAGATTTGAATGCGATTTACTGCAATGATGATTGTTCTGGACCACGTGAATCCAATTGATTCTCAAGATGCTTAAAAGACGAAGAAAACATTTTTTCGTCTTTTTTAATATATAATATCAACAAGCTCCATTTTTATGTTATGAGACGATATCGTATATTTGTTGTTTCTGTTTTGATGATAATTTTTGCCGGTTTTGTGTTTGCGCAGGAACCAAAAAAATTAAAGAGGCTTAATCCTCTCAGATATGAAATTGTGGATACAAGCCGGCTTGTAGTTATATATGTCCATCGGACTTATGATCCGGTTTTGGATGTGGCAAAGGCTCCCGATGAAATGCTGCTGCTTGGAGATAAATTCAGTATGTATCGTTCATATGGCAGATATAAGGTCGATTCATTATTGAGCAAGAATCCGTATATGACATATGATGAGTATAAAAGGTATGATAATGAGTTTGGCGGTTTTCAAGATAATTTAGTAAAGTCATACGATGCGGGAACATTACGATATGGCGGATGGATTTTTATGAATAGCTACAGATACACGGAAGAAATTCCCAAAATCCAGTGGAAGCTTGCCAAAGGTACGGAAACCATACTGGGAAAGAAATGTCGCATGGCGACCTGTAGATTCAGAGGAAGGGATTGGACGGCATGGTATTGTCCTGATATTCCGATCAGCGAAGGTCCGTGGAAATTCGGAGGCTTACCCGGTGTGATACTTAAAATGGAAGATTCAAAAGGGGAACACCTGATAGAAGCTACAGAGATACGTCAGGCTTCGATACCCTTTGGGTATCCTCAAAAATTGTATGTTAAGAGTACACGGGAAAAGTTCTTGAAAGAATTGGCAGACTATAAGAATGACCCTGTGAAATCTTTGGAGTCGGTAGGCACAGTAGCGAAAGACAAGGAGGGCAATATAATTCGTCCAAGTCGAAAGAAACTGTTCTACAACCCTATCGAATTGGAATAAATATGAAAAATTTTCCTGACAGAATCCTTGTTTTTATTTTGGTTACTGTCATTGCAATGACCGTAAGCGGAAAGACGATTACCGGCATTGTTTCAAACGAGGACTATGTTCCGATCAAAGGGGTTATCGTTCAACTTATCGAAGGGGAAGATCCAATCGATTTTATGACTACCGGAGGAGACGGCAAGTTTAGTTTCAACACAGACACCGTTTCAAATGGTATGATATTATCTTTCTCTCTCTTGGATTATGAAAGTCAGGAAGTAGTTGTCAGTGAAGATTCCGTCTACAATGTCGTGTTGATGAAAAAGGGTACGGATCTTACAGAATTTGTAGTCCGTGCCCCCCATACCAGGGTCAAAGGAGACACTATAGTGTATGATGTTGCATCGCTGACATCCAAATCCGACAGAAATATAGGCGACATTATCCGTAAGTTGCCGGGAGTCACAATTTCCGGAAATGTCATATATTATGATGGGGAGCCGATCAACCGTTTTTATATCGAAGACATGAACATGCTCGGCGGTTCATATTCTGTGGCAGCCAACAATATAAATCCGGAAGACATAAAAAGTATCAGTGTCTACGAACGCCATCAGCCGAAGAAAGTGTTGAAAGATGTCGAGTTTACTGACCGTGCGGCATTAAATCTCACATTGAAGAAAAAAAGGATGCTCCGGCCTATCGGTTTTGTGAAAGCGGGCGGAGGTGCGGGAGACAGGATGTTGTATGATGCCGATGTATACGGGATGCTCATATCTCCGACCAATCAGTCATTGTTGGCTGCCGGAGGAAACAATGCCGGCAAGGTCTACGGCACCATGAATGAGACTGGAGGGGAGACAAGAAATTACAACTTATGCAGCGACATAGTCAACCTCTATCCTTTGGGATCTGCATCTCTTCCCGTTGCCAGGTACTACAACAATAACTCTGCAAAAGTGAATGCAAGCTCACTTTTCAAAATCAACCGCGACTATACAATGACCTCGCGTGTAGGCTACTCATTCGATAAAGACAATTATTCAAACGCGACTTATACCGAGTATCTCGGTACCGGAGAAGATAACGTGATTTATAGCGATGAGGGCACGTCATGGTTCGCCAATCACAGCGTAAACGCGTGTATAAATCTGGAAAGCAATTCAGAATCTTTCTATCTTCTGAATGAATTGTATTTTCAAGGGAAATTTTCTGACAATGACTACAGGATATGCAATGACAGAACTGTCATGCAGTCGCTCTCCAACCGTGATTTCCTTGTGGAAGATCGATTCAACAGTATCATACGCAAAGGAGGCAATGTATTCGATGTCGGGGCAAGAATGACTTTTTCAACATCTCCCCACAACAGGATGACTGTTGTGGACAATACTTCGGAGGTTCCGTATATTTCGCAGATACTTAAAGGGAATACATTCTTCTCTACGTTCACCGCGAAGTATACAAGCGTGTGGGATACATTCAGTTTCGGAGGAGATGCCAATGCCGATATATCCTTAGATTCTTTCAGATCGGATGAAGGAGACAGTGATATGTTTGTCGGTACTAATGAGGAACATGGATACAAGATAGGTGTCTTTTTAAGACCTTTCTTTTCGTTTGATATCGGGAGGTTGAAGTGGCGGACAGAGATTCCGGTTTCATTTCATACAATACGGTATAAGGATGTTGTTGATAATCGGATATATTCCGATAGCCGTCCGTATATTGACTTTTCGAGCAATCTTCTATGGAAAATGTCGGTCTATTTATCATTGCAGGGTGGATTTTCATTAAGACATGATTACGGAGGACTGAAAGATTTTATCGATAATCCTCTTTATACCTCTTATCGCACGGAGACCGTGTTGGGAACGGGGGCGTTGTCTTCTTCCGGTTCAAAGAGAGGAAACGTGATGTTGCGGTATTCAAATCCGTTGAACGGTCTCAACACTTCACTGAGGTTGTCGTGCGGCCGTACAGACCGTAATCAACTGTCGTCATCAGTGGTGAGCGAGACGGAAGAGACTGTCTCTTCCATTGAGAGACGCAACAGGATAAATACATTCTCCTGGGCGATAGACGCCGCCAAGCGGATGCATAATGTAGTGGTAAAGGTATCGGGCAACGGAATTGCTTCGCAAAGGGAGGCTATGCGTCAGAACCGTGATCTTACCGTCGATTCACGTTTCCGGACAGTCTCGGCTACATTGCTCACTTATTTCCTGTCAGACAGGCTGAATATGGATGTTACGGCGGGATATACGGGAATTGAACAGAGAATAAAGGCTACCGGCACTAAAACTGACCAAAGCAACGTGAACTGTAATTTCAAGATTTCCGGGTTCGTTATTCCTTATCTGGAATTGTATTCCTCCGTAGCGTTTGAGCGCAGCCGGCTGGCTGAAGGTGGCAATAGGGGATATGTGTTTCTGGATGCAGGGATGAGGTTGAAAAAAAGAAAATTTGAAATCGAACTGAAGGGTGCGAATCTCACGGATGAACGGGTTTATGAATATAGTATCACACGCAGTCTTGACATCGGCACCTATCGTTATGCACTGCGCCCGTTGGAAGTCATCGCCACATTCAAATGGATGTTCTGATCTCCTATGACTCTAAAAATGATTGCGGCTGTGTCAAAAAAATTATTATGACACAGCCGCATTAACGTATTTGAGCGGTGTTTGCGAAAAATTAATGGTAATAGCGAATTACATTGCGAAAGCGTTGAAGCCTCCGTCTACAACGGCTACCGTACCGGTCACGAATGATGACGCGTCGCTGATAAGATACTGGATGGTACCGCATAGTTCCTCAGGCTTTCCGAATCGCTTGAAGGGAGTCTGTCGGATCACGTCTTCTCCTCTTTCGGTGAGACTTCCGTCTTCATTTGTCAACAAGGCGCGGTTCTGGTTGGTGATAAAGAATCCTGGGGCAATGGCATTGACACGAATTTCCGGAGTGAACTTTGTCGCCACCTCATTTGCCAGGAATTGTGTGAAATTGCTTATGCCGGCTTTCGCGGCTGCATATCCGAGAACCCTCGTCATCGGACGGAATGCCGCCATAGACGAGAAATTGACAACAACGCCTTTCCCCGCCTCAACCATTGGCTTGAGGAAAATCTGTGTGGGAAGCACTGTGCCTGTAAGGTTTACGCCGAGCACTTTCTGGAAAGCCTCTATATCCACATCAAAAAAGTTCTTTCCCGGAGGAATGGTGGCGCCGGGCATATTGCCTCCGGCAGCATTAAGGAGGGCATCTATCTTACCGTATTTTGAAAGTATCTCGTCACGATTTTGCCGGAGCGTTTCCGCATTCAGCACATCCGTCACAAGAAACATGGCGTCGCCTCCTTTGGAAGAGATCTCGGCAACAATCTTGTCTCCTTCCTCTTTCCTTCTGCCGAGGATCGCCACCTTGGCTCCTTCGGACGCAAGGTATATGGCTATACAAGAACCGAGCACACCTGTGCCACCTGTGATAACCACAACTTTATCTTTTACCGAAAATAATTCGTTCATAATCTTGATAAATTAGTTTAATTTTGACTGAAATATATCGCTGATCATTACTTGCAAATAGTGTTCACAGCCGCCATTACACCGGCTATCTCACCGAGAGCGAGCATCCTGCCGTGAAATGAATACCCCGCGTTATAACCCATTTTCTCGTCACCAAGCATGAGCGGCGCATGGTCAACGCGCATGGGCACTCCGGGTCGGCGAAGTTCGAATGTACGAACAATTTCAATCAGTCGCGGATCAAGATGGCTTGACTCCTTGAAATCACCGTCAGGCTGAACTTTGCAGATACGGGCATGGACGAAATGGGTGCGGTCGGCGTATTTTTTTGCGAGTTCAACAACGTCATTGTGTGCTCCCGCACTCAACGAACCGGCACAGAATGTCAGTCCATTATGAGGATTAGGGACTGCATCAAGGAATTTCCGGATATCCTCGTCACATGTCACTATGCGTGGCAATCCAAGAATCTGAAGCGGCGGATCGTCAGGGTGTACGCACATATCTATATCATATTCATCGCAGACCGGCATTATGGCATTCAAGAAATATGCCATGTTTTCGCGAAGGGTCTCAGCGTCAATGCCGTTGTATAGAGCCAACAGTTCACGGAATTTGCCTACAGGATCAAGATCTTCTTCAGATATATTGCCATTGACAAATCCCTGTGTCTTTACAATAATGTTCTCCACAAGCCGTTTTTCCGCTTCGGAATTCATCTTGGGCTTGATTTCATCATTCATCCTTTTCAGAGTGGCTCCGTCATAATCTTTTTCGGCACCTTCCCTTTTTAATATGTGGATGTCGAAATACGCAAACTCCGCGCGGTTGAAGTATAGGTTGGAGGTGCCGTCGGGATTCGGAAATTCAAGATCAGTACGCGCCCAGTCAAGCACCGGCATGAAATTATAGCAGATGGTCCTGACCCCTGCCTTGCCGAGATTAGCCAGACTGATTTTGTATTTTTCAATTAATTCATCCCGCCCGGGACCGGCATATTTAATCTCTTCGCTGACCGGAAGACTTTCCACGACGGACCATCTCAAACCATGAGTTTCGATGAAATCTTTCATTTTGTTGACTTCTTCTTCTGTCCAGATCTCACCGTTGGGGATGTGGTGAAGGGCGGTCACGATACCTTCCACACCTATCTGGCGCAACATGTCGAGAGTGATGGGATCGTCAGGACCGAACCATCTCCATGTTTTTTCCATAACTTAGAAATTAAAATAGTTTTTAGTGTTGTAATAGCAGATGTCCTCTACCATTTGTCTGACCCTTGAAAGTTCTTCTTCAGGAATCAATCCTTTCTCAAGATCTTTGCCAAGGATATTGCAGAGCACTCTTCTGAAATATTCATGGCGGGGATATGAAAGGAAGGAGCGTGAATCGGTAAGCATCCCCACGAAACGGCTGAGCAGTCCTTGCATGGACAATGCGTTCATCTGAGCCTCCATTCCATAAAGCTGATCGTTGAACCACCATCCCGATCCCATCTGAATCTTGCCGGGCATGCTTCCATCCTGGAAATTGGCGATCATGGCGGCTACCCAGGTGTTGTCTGACGGATTAAGGTTATACAGGATTGTCTTCGTAAGCCTGTTGTCAGAGTCAAGGGCGTTGAGAAATCTTGCAACAGGTATGGCGGAAGTGTAGTCTCCAATCGTGTCAAATCCGGTGTCAGGACCTAATTTGTTGAACATTCTGGTATTTACATTCCTTAGGGGACCGAAGTGGAATTGTTGTACCCACCCTTTCTCATGATTCATCCTGCAGAGGTCAAGAAGAATGGAGGTCTGAAGTTTTGTGGTTTCCTCAGTTGTCAGTCTATCCCCGTTTCTGACTTTTGCAAAAATAGACGTGGCTTCTGTCTCAGAGCACTCAACCCATGGGAACGAGCTTACCCCATGGTCAGCCACGGAGCAACCTTGTGACGCGAAGAAGTCGTGACGTTTTTTTAACGCTTCGATAAGATCTTGATAGGTGCATATCCGAGTGTCGGAAACAGATGAGAGCTTGTCGATATACTGATTATAACTATCGGGATCATCCACACCCATAGCTTTGTCGGGACGCCAGGCAGGAAGCACTTTCACCTTGAATCCGCTTTCCCTGATACGCCTGTGATGTTCAAGGGAATCAACAGGGTCATCAGTCGTGCAGACGGCTTCCACATTATATCGCGACATAAGTCCCCTTGCTGAAAATTCGGGTTGCGCGAGTTTTTCATTGCAGATATCGTAAATCTCGCGTGCGGTGGAAGGATTGAGCACCCTGTCAATTCCGAAAGCTGTTTTCAATTCGAGGTGAGTCCAGTGATAGAGGGGATTCCTGAGGGTGTACGGCACAGTCTCAGCCCATTTTTGGAATTTATCCCAAGGGTCGGCATCTCCCGTGATATATTTTTCATCAATGCCGTTGGCGCGCATGGCACGCCATTTATAATGGTCTCCTCCCAGCCATAATTCCGTTATTGTAGAGAACCTTTTGTCGTCGGCGATCTCTTGTGGCGACAGATGGCAATGATAATCGATTATCGGGAGTATGGAAGCATGATTGCGGTAGAGCTCTTTGGCAGCTTCCGTTTCCAACAGGAAGTCCGCATCTATAAATGGTTTCATTTCTTCAGCACTACAAGTTTATATTTTGGTACCAGAATCTTCATCATTATCCAGCTCAACAGATAAGCTGAACCTGCTATCAGGAATACGATCATGTATCCTGCGTGTTTACCTTCGTAACCCATGAACCGGAGATTGACGTTTTCCGCATAGGTGAAGAGAAGCCCCGCGCCATAGTTGGAGCAGAAACTGCCGAGACCGCTTGCAAGACCGGCGGCGCCGATCACGGTAGCCACGACTGATTTCGGGAACATGTCGCTCACAACATTGTATACGTTCGCGCTCCAGCTTTGGTGTGCGGCACACATGATACCGATAATCACGACAGGGAACCACATGGAGATGTTGCCGAGCGGCATTACAAACCAACCCAAAACGGGAAAGACGGCAAAGATAAGCAGAGCCTTCATCCTTCCGGAATATGGATTCACCTTATTGCGGTTCATGAAGAATGTCGGGAGATAGCTCCCGAATAAGGATAACATGGATATCAGATATATGGTGAATATCGCGAGCATTCCTTCGGTTGATGCTGTTGAATATCCATATACCTCGCTTATGAATGCGGGTGCCCAGAAAAGAAGGAACCACCATACGGAATCGGGTAGAAATCTTCCCAATATCACAGCCCATGTCTGTCGGAACGTGAAAGCCTGCAGAAGTCCGACTTTTGATTCCTCCTGAGCCGTTTCCTCTTTTTTGTCAGAGATCTCTTCCATCTTCGCCTCTTGATGGAGATCCTGTTCAATGTAATCAAGTTCCGCACGGTTTACATAAGGATTGTTTCCCGGTTCCCTGTATATGAATACCCAGAATCCCATCCATATGAATCCTAAGACACCTATGGCGAGGAATGCCATTTCCCATCCATAATATTTTGCGATCAGGGGAATGGTGAAAGGTGCCAGAAGAGCGCCGATCTGTGCGCCGGAATTGAAAATGCCGGTGGCGAATCCACGGTCTTTCTTGGGAAAATATTCCGCGACAGCTTTTATGGACGAAGGGAAATTGCCTGCCTCCCCTACGGAGAGGACGACGCGCGCGGCGATAAAGAGCCATACGCTCACCGTAGTGACCATGACTCCGATGGATCCTGCTTTCTGTACAGTCAGTAGGTTCTCCCGTGCGTCTAAAAATGAAAATGTCCAATGTCCGGTCACTATACCGTCGGTGAGCACTCCGCAGAAAGCATGCAAGCACGCTCCGGCAGACCATATTCCTATTGCCCACAGATACCCACGTTTTGTACCGACATAGTCAATGAATTTACCTGCGAAGAGCATGGATACGGCATAAACAATAGAAAATATGCCGGTGATACGTCCGTAGTCGGCATCTGTCCAATTGAATTCAGGGGCAATGAAGTTTTTCCATGTCAGGGAAAGAACTTGCCGGTCAAGATAGTTTACTACAAGGGCGACGAAAAGCATTCCGCAAATCACCCATCTGTAGTTGGTCATTTTTTTTGAGGCTTCAAGATCTACGCCTATTGAAGGGGAACAAGATTCGGGAGTCATGACATTATCGGTTAATATAAGGTTAGCAGAAATGGAAACCAAGGCGCGGGATATAAAGTTATTCCCGCGCCTCGGAGATTATTTGTGACAGAAAGACAATGCCTCTCTGCATTTTTCCGTGATCCAGTTCCAGTCGGCTGCGGCAATACGGTCTTTAGGGAAAAGTTTTGATCCCATTCCTACCGCGAAGACTCCGGCGCTGAACCATGATGAAAGATTCTCACCGGTAGGCTCCACACCACCGGTTACCATAATTTTTGACCATGGCATCGGGGCAAGTAGCCCTTTTACCATCTTGGGACCGAGAACGTCTCCGGGAAAGAGCTTGCATACATCACATCCCGCCTCCTGTGCGAACCCGATCTCGCTGATGCTTCCGCAACCGGGCACGTAGGGCACTCCGCGTCTGTTGCATACCTTGGCAACTTCGGGATTGAAAAGGGGACCTACCACAAAATCGGCACCAAGTTGCATGTAGAGGACGGCTGTCGCCGGTTCAACGACAGAACCTACACCGAGTGCCATTTCAGGACATTCTTTCGCTACAAACTTAGATACTTCCGCAAAAACTTCATGAGCGAAATCTCCACGGTTTGTAAACTCAAAAAGGCGGACACCGCCGTCATAGCATGCTTTCACTACGGCTATAGCCACTTCCGCATCCTTATTATAGAAGACGGGAACCATAGGGGCTGACGCCATCTTGTTGAGCACATCCAATTTATTGTTTCTTGCCATTTCCAGATTGTATTAACGTTGCACTCTGCCATTCGCGCTTCCACCAGCAAGAGCCTTGACCTCCGCTTCCGACACAAGATTGAAGTCTCCATTTATGGTTTGCTTAAGGGCTGACGCCGCCACGGCAAATTCGAGAGCTTCCCCTTGAGTGGGCATTGTAAGAAGTCCGTGGATAAGTCCTCCGGAGAAAGAATCTCCACCCCCTACACGGTCCACGATAGGATTGATGTCGTAACGTTTTGACTCGTAGAAATCCTTTCCGTCAAATATCATCCCTTTCCATCCGTTGTGAGTGGCGGAATAGCTTTCACGAAGTGTGGAAACCACATATCTGAAACCGAACTCTTTTGCCATTTCCCGGAATATATTCTTATACCCTTCTGCGTTGGTGTCGCCACCTTCCACGTCTGCGTCAGGCTTGAATCCGAGGCAGAGTTCGGCATCCTCTTCGTTTCCTATACATACGTCGACATATTTCATGAGCGGACGCATCACGGATTGTGCTTTTTCTGAGGTCCAGAGTTTTTTGCGGAAATTGAGATCGACACTTACTGTCACTCCGTGACGTTTTGCAGCCTCACACGCCAGACGAGTCAGCTCTGCGGCTTTGTCGCTTAAAGCGGGAGTTATACCACTCCAGTGAAACCAGTCGGCGCCATCCATGATCTTGTCGAAATCGAAATCTGACAGATCCGCTTCGGCAATTGCAGAGCCTGCGCGGTCATATATCACTTTAGACGGGCGCATCGATGCCCCGGTCTCGCAATAATATATACCGACCCGGTCGCCGCCCCTTGCAATAAAATCAGTATTGACACCATATCGGCGTAATGCATTTACGGCAGCCTGTCCGATTTCATGCGACGGCAGTTTAGAGACAAAATAAGCTTCATGCCCGTAATTGGCACAGCTGACAGCCACATTAGCCTCTCCTCCGCCCCAGATCACGCGCAATGTGTCGGTCTGGATGAATCTGTCGTTTCCAAACGGTGAGAGTCTAAGCATGATCTCACCCAAAGTCACTATCTTACTCATAATGTCAGTACGGTTAAAATTGTCGAAATGTGTGGCACTAATCTTGTTGAAGGCAGATGTAGGTGTAGCCATTTCCGGAGATATACTTTGGGCTTGACCGGTCAGTGATGCGGAAATGCCGATGACGTAGAATACAGTAAGCCGTCAATAAGAAATGTCACATAAGAATAAAAAATAATGTTTTATTCTTAATACGTTTCTGAATATTGAAATACTCTTCGCTTTTCCGGATACAAAGTTAACTAATATGAATAACTAAATGAATTAAAAAAGAAAAATAAATACATAAATGAACGAATCTGATATAAATTTGCAATAAATGAATCCGTTCAACACGCTCTATATGTCACAAAAAAATGTCGATGAGGCGGAATTTTCTGTTCTAAGTATGACGAAATCTTGAAATAAAAGTTGATGGATCTATCAATTTAATCGCATGTTTAGCAAATATTAACCGGCATATTAATGAGGCATAGCTATCTTTGTATCATTACAAATAATCAATTGTTATCATGAATATCATCAGATGCATTTTATCCGGCATGTTGGCAACTACCATATATTCCAGTTGTTACTGTCAGGAACTTAAAAAAGATTTTACACTTTCAGAGACTCTGCTTACAGTCGGAAGAGGAGACACAGGATGCATTTTTTCCGTCAGACGCGAAAGAATGGTTATGGAAATACGGTTCCGCCGTATTCTTTTCAGCACCGCTCCAGGAAAAAGAGTCAAGGTCTAAGCGGGATGATGTGAGTTGTTTTAGATTGTAAGATATCAAAGAATTAGAGAGAGGTGAGAATGCAAGGTGGTTTGAAAACATCATCACCCTCCTGTCTGTCGGGATATCAATGTCTTCGGCAATACCGGTAACGGGATTGAAAATTTTGAGACGGGAGTCAGATAGGATATAGAACGCGGATGATTCCGGATTGAAAGCAGTCTGAATGTTTTCATCAGTTTTATATCCGAAAACTTTCTTCCATTTAAAATGACCGTCGATTATCCAGTTTGGATTTTTCGCTTCTGCGGCAACGTCAGATATGCAGTCGTATGTCATGTTGCCGTCGTGCTTTGCAAGTTCCCAATGATTTGTATTTCTATTGTCGATAAAAACTTTAATGTCGCGCATGTCTGCCGGAGCTACCGCAGGCTGGTTTTCCGTAGAACCGAAGGTGATGGAGGCGGCATTCATATCAGTCTTCAGTAAATTTTCCGAAATTGTTTCCCCGCCGTATGTCAATGTGACCGTGCCGGATTTTTTGTCGACATAGAGCCTTATTTTTGCCGGATCTTTAGTGTCGGCGATGAAATCAGATGGCATGACATGCAGTTCCCCGTCGATTATAATGGCGGGATTATATTCAAGATTGTCGTTCACGGCAGAGACAAGACTTATTGAAGAACCGTTGTCAAACTCTATTGTGCATATCTGTCCGAAATGGGGAGTGTCGTAAAACGATAATTCAAATTCTATAGCAAGATTATTTGAGAATTTAAAATCCCGGTCTGCACCCAGTTTCAAGGATGTGCGCATGCTGCCGGGTAAAGAATGGGAATTGAATCTCAATCCGTAGTCCATGGCATGGGCAGCGACTGCAAATATCGTCAGGATTATTGATGTAAGGTAGAGTTTGTGTTTCATTTCATCAAAAGATATTAGAAAAGAATGCAGGGAGAGTATGGGGGAGATGAGTTGTTACAAAATTAGGAAAAAAGAATGATTAATATGATATCGGCAGATTATAAATTGATGAAATGATGTCAATAATTCAGTTAATATAAGGGTTATTGTCTGGATTAAGCGATAATTAAGTGATTTGTTAAATAAATCTTAAGTGTGTAAGGCTTACTTTGTAAAATCGTTGAAGTTGTTTCAACTTGATATGACCCTTCAAATTCTCCTTTTTTCGGAAAAAGAGGGAAACGATTTAAACGAATTAACCATACAATACAATTATCATGAATTTGAAAAACATTTGGTGTCTTCCGGTTTTGGTCGCTGTAGGCAGCTGCGGAATATCGGAAGAAAAAGCCAAGACACCTGTAGACTATGTTAATCCCAACATAGGGAACATAAGCCACCTTCTTGTGCCCACCTTTCCCACAGTGCATCTTCCTAACAGTATGCTCAGAGCTGTGCCGGAGCGCGGAGACTATACTTCGGAGAAATTGAAAGGTCTCCCGGTTATAACCACCAACCACAGGGAAAAATCGGCATTCAACCTGAGCCCGTATCAAGGAGAGAGGATGGCTCTGAGTCCTGTGATTTCCTATACTTATGACAACGAGGATATTCGTCCGTATTATTATTCGGTCTTTCTCGACGAGCCGGAAATAAGCGTGCGTTTCGCCCCGTCAAGGCAGAGTGCCGTCTATGAGCTTGACATGAACCCGGACGCCCCTTCATATATGGTGGTGAATACGAAAAAAGGAAGACTTATGTCTGAAGGGAACGTGGTGCGCGGTTATCAGGAACTTGACAATGATGTCAGGGTATATCTTTATCTCGAAACAGAACAGATGCCTGAAGAAATCTTGTCGGTAGGAGAAAAAGAGTCTTTTTCAACCGGGACGGCTGAAGGAGACAATGCATGTCTTGCCCTCTATTTCGGGGATAAAGTGGATAAGGTCAAAATCCGTTATGGGGTATCATTTATAAGCGAGGAACAGGCGGGAAGAAACCTTCACCGGGAGATCTCGAATTATGATGTCGATTCTGTGGCTGCGGCAGGGAAAAAAATATGGAACGACGCGTTGGGGAAATATGAGGTGGAAACTGACAATGAGGATGATAAGACAGTGTTTTATACAGCACTCTATCGTGTTCACGAGCGTCCGGTATGCCTTAGTGAGGACGGGAGGTATTTCAGTGCCTCAGACGGGAAAGTGCATGATGACGAAGGGCATCCATTTTATACTGATGACTGGATTTGGGATACGTATCGCGCCGCCCATCCCCTGAGGGTGATTTCCGATACTCAGGTAGAAACGGATATAATCAGGTCGTATCTACGGATGGCTCAGCAGACAGACAGTCTGTGGATGCCGACTTTTCCAGAGATTACCGGCGACACGCGCCGGATGAATTCCAATCATGGCGTAGCCACTGTGGCGGATGCATGGGCAAAAGGGTTGCACGATTTTGACCTGCAACTTGCTTATGACGCATGCCGGAAAGGTATTGAAGAGAAGACTCTCGCTCCATGGAGTGGAGTGCCTGCCGGAAAACTGAATGCATTTTATGAAACTTATGGATATGTTCCCGCCGTTGGTGTGGGGGAGAAGGAAACGTGGGAGGAGGTGCACCATTTCGAGAAACGTCAGCCCATAGCCGTCACCCTCGGGACAAGCTACGATAGCTGGTGTCTGTCGAGGATAGCGTCATTTTTAGGAAAAGAGGAAGAGGCTGCAAAATATCTCACAAAATCTCTCAATTATCGTAATGTTTTCAATTCTCAGACCGGATTCTTCCATCCTAAAGATTCAAAAGGCAATTTCATAGAGCCGTTTGATTACCGTTATGCCGGAGGTATGGGAGCAAGGGAATATTATGGGGAAAACAACGGATGGGTCTATCGCTGGGATGTACAGCACAATATTCCGGACCTGATTTCGCTTATGGGGGGACCGCTTGAATTTTGTCGGGCTTTAGACAATACTTTTGAAGAACCGCTTGGCAAGAGCAAGTTTGAATTTTATTCACAATTGCCCGACCATACCGGAAATGTGGGACAGTTCTCAATGGCTAACGAACCCAGTCTTCACGTGCCATATCTGTATAATTTTGCAGGACAGCCCTGGAAGACTCAGAAAAAAATCAGAACATTGTTGAGACAATGGTTCAGGAATGACCTTATGGGCATTCCAGGAGATGAAGACGGGGGAGGGATGTCGGCTTTTGTCGTGTTCTCTATGCTCGGTTTCTATCCGGTGACTCCGGGTGAACCTGTCTATTCAATCGGGAGCCCCTTGTTCAGACGTGCCGTAATCCATCTTGAAAACGGCAATAAATTTGAAGTCATAGCCAATAATTGTTCAGAAACAAACAAATACATTCAATCGGCAAAATTTAACGGCAATGAACTTAACCGTCCCTGGTTCAGTCATGATGATTTGAAAGACGGGGGCAAACTTGAGTTGGAAATGGGTCCTGTCGCGAATCACCGATGGGGACTTGATACAATTGGCAATTAAGAGTAAACATACTCTAAGAATCATATCATTTATGAAAAAAACAATAGGAACAATTGCTCTGACTGTAGCCGGGATCTTTTCTACTGTCTGTTCAGATGCGAAAACTGTATACAATTTTCCTTTCGCTCCGCAGACAGGAATTGTAAATGAGGTTGAAAAACCTTTCCGGCAAGAAGTCTGTCTTAACGGATATTGGGATTTTCAGCCGGTGAAAACTCCGGCTAACTACATACAGGGGAGTGGGAAGGCTCCCGAGCTCCCTGAGCCTGAAAAAGGGGAATGGAGCGCCACAAAGATCAAGATTCCGTCGCCCTGGAATATAAATTCTTTTGCATACAGAGATCTTGAGGGACCCGACCACCGGAATTATCCTTCCTACCCGAAAGAATGGGACGATATTTTAATGGGTTGGCTCAAAAAAACGGTGAGAGTCCCTTCCGATTGGAAAGGGGAAGACATCATCCTTTATTTCGAGGCAGTGGCAGGAGAGGCTCGGGTTTACGTCAACGGGCATTTCGCAGGTGAAAATTTTGATATATTCTTACCTTTTTCGTGCGACATAACGAAATACGTGACCCCCGGTGAGACCGCAGAAATACTCGTGGGTGTAAGAAGCCAGAAACTGTTTGAAGACAACAGCACGGTTGGACGCCGTATAATTCCCGCCGGCTCTATGTGGGGGTATCATATCAACGGGATCTGGCAGGATGTGTATTTGCTCGCCCGACCGAAGGTGAGTGTAAATGACCTTTATGTACGTCCTCTTGTGTCGAAAAATCTTCTTGAGGTGGATGTGGAACTTTCAAACAATACTGAAAAAAATGTTGACGTCACTCTCCGTGCCGATGTGAAGGAATGGATCAACAGAGCGGGGACTGATGTCAATACGTCACCTGTCCCTTCATCCGAGCTCGGGATGACGGCACTTGCACTCCCTCCGGTGAAAGTCAGGATTCCGGCAAATTCCTCGGTCAAGAC
Source organism: uncultured Porphyromonadaceae bacterium (assembly GCA_947174235.1). Taxonomy (GTDB): domain Bacteria; phylum Bacteroidota; class Bacteroidia; order Bacteroidales; family Muribaculaceae; genus Lepagella. Next base: position 19,043 of record CAMWID010000051.1, read on the forward strand.
CACCATAAATGCTCAAGTAGACGGAAAACTTAAATTCTGGACTCCGGAAACCCCGAATCTTTATGGGCTCGTTCTTACGATAGATAATAAGAAAGAAGCGATAGATGTCAAATACGACAGATTCGGCTGGAGGGAATGGACCCTTAATGGGACAGAACAATGTCTTAACGGGAAACCGTATCAGCTTAGAAGCGATTCATGGCATTTCCAAGGGATTCCGCAGATGACGCGCCGATATGCATGGGCTTGGTTTAAAGCTATTAAAGATATGAACGGAAACGCTGTGCGTCCGCATGCCCAGATATATCCGAGATTCTATCTTGACATGGCTGACGAGATGGGGATCTGTGTGCTTGATGAGACTGCAAACTGGGCTTCGGACGGCGGTTCTAAACTGGACTCTGAACTTTTCTGGGAAAATTCAAAAGACCATCTCAGAAGATTTGTAAAGAGAGACCGCAATCATGCATCGGTTTTCGGGTGGTCAATAAGCAATGAGAACAAACCGGTGATCTTATACGTGTTCAACCGTCCGGATCTGATGCCGCTTCAGGAAAAAGCATGGAGGGAGTGGCGGGATATAGTGCGTGAGCTTGACCCTACGCGGCCATGGATTTCTTCCGACGGGGAGGATGACGGAGACGGTGTTCTCCCGGTGACGGTGGGTCATTATGGAGATAAAAATTCCATGAAACATTGGAAAGCGATCGGGAAACCATGGGGTATGGGCGAGCATTCAATGGCTTATTACGGCACCCCGGAACAGGTATCCGTATACAACGGCGAACGTGCATACGAATCTCAGGAGGGTCGTATGGAGGGTCTTGCAAACGAATGCTATAATCTTATAAAAGACCAGAGAGACATGGGGGCGAGTTTCAGTACCATATTTAATATGGCATGGTATGGCCTCAAGCCATTGCCTCTTGGCAAGCGTGATCTCTCCACCTCTCCCTCTCTTGAAGAGGACGGCATATTCTTTGGAGAATATGTGGAAGGTGTCCCCGGGGTTCAGCCTGAAAGGGTGGGACCGTATTCCACCACATTCAATCCCGGATATGATCCGGGTCTTCCTCTATATGAGGAATGGCCCCTGTTTGCAGCGTTGCGTTCGGCAAATGCTCCCGACGGTCCTTCATGGAGCGAATGGGCACAGACAGACAAATCAATATATGAAGCTCCTGCTGCTGTCCCGGCTGCAGAACAGTATGCTGACGTGGTTTATATAGGCTCGGAAGGAAGCAGGGTTAAGTCCGCTCTTGATGATCAGGGTGTGGCATGGAGCAAAGTGATAAAAAATCCGGCAAATACACTTATCATCGTGAATGGTTCGGAACAGCTTTCCGCATCAGAGATACAGAAAATAAAAAAAGCATCGGAAAAAGGTGCTGACGTATGGGTATGGGGCCCTACGCCTGAAACCCTTGAATCTGTTTCCGAGATTCTTCCTGCCGGACTGACTCTCGAAAGTCTTACACGTTCATCCTTCCTGCCGCAACAGCGTGGATGGATCCGGGGGCTGAACAATTCCGATTTTTATTTCTGCGAGCTTCAGAAAGGGGATGCAAGCAAATATGTGATGTCAGGGCTGTTGGTAGACAATGGAGAGATAATGCTGAATGTCTGTCCGACAGACTGGAGACACTGGAACAAGAGAGCGGAAGAATTAAAGACAGCGGGGACATACCGGAGTGAGTTTGAACGTCCCCGGGCTCAGGCGGTATTTGTGAAATATGCTGGTAAAAACAATGACGTATATGTGTCGACACTCACAGAATTTGCAAACTCAGAGAAAGGGTATAATACACTCCACACAATCCTTTCTAATGCAGGCGTCAAGATGACAAAGAGGTCAATTGATCCAAATGATGTTTTCTTCTTCCGAGACAACCGGATCATATTCCCGAAATCTGTGCTTGAACATTCATCAAAAGACTCAGAAGGGAAATATACGCTCACATTTTATGCATATAGCCCGCGTCCGCTTGATGACCTTCTGATTGAACCGAATGTTCCCAAATTGAAAATGGAAGTGAAAAATCCGGATGTCACATTCTTTGTCAATGATGAGGAGTTTAAAGGCGCACAGGGGAACGATGAATGCCGCTACGAAGAAATCCCTTTGAAACAGGGCTGGAACAAGCTTACGATAAAGTTTGCAGATAAAAATCTGAACGATTTTTCCGGCTGGTTCTCATGTGACAACAATGCTTCGTTCATGCCTCAGATGCAGGCTTCTTACGAGAATCCTGAAAATAAATAAAGATGGCGTAGCCTCGATAAAAAGCCTGGAACCTGATTATATCTTATTCAGTCATTCTGTCGGATGATATGACCGGAGGAGAGGTGGGCGTATACGCCATTGATGGAAGGGAAGAATATTCCGCAACTATCACGGACGGTTGTACATTTTTTTGGGGATAGGGTCTAAGAAACTGTTTAAAATTTATTTTGTCTTGTCTTTGAGATCTTTGTCATTATCTTTATGATATTTATTCAGTCATTATGGAACCCCATAACTCCATCATAAATATCAAAAATCTGCTCGACAAATCCTCTCAATTCCTTCGACAAATAAATTTAAACAGTTTCTAAGAGTATGTTTACTTTTGGCATAAGTTAAGATTTAGAAAGAGTTTTTGAGGTTGTTTTGAGACTGAGTGAAGGAGTTATGGGGTTCCATAACGACTGAATGAAGACTTAAAACAAGCCAAAAAGACTTCTAAAGATTTCTTAATGTTAAAAGTACACATACTCTAAGGTAAAGATCTGACAAGTGTAACAGAATATCAGTAAGAATTGGGAAATGGAAGTTTCCACCGGTTTGCGGTGGAAACTTCTTATATATGATAAAGAGGTAATTTTGCGTTAATAGTAACGTTAATAGGAATAAGTCAAGAATATAGAACGTATGAGAAGTGATAATAGTGAAGAGATCTTTCCTGTAGTGGATGCCGAAGGAAACGTGATCGGCAAGGCGACAAGGGGAGTATGTCATGGCGGATCTAAGTTGTTGCATCCGGTGGTGCATTTGCATGTTTTCGATAAGTCGGGAAGGCTTTATCTTCAGCGACGGCCGGATTGGAAAGATATTCAACCCGGAAAGTGGGATACCGCTGTAGGGGGACATATAGATTATGGAGAAGATGTCATATCAGCCCTCAGGAGAGAAGCAAGAGAGGAATTGGGACTTACAGATTTTATAGCAGAGAAACTAAAGAGTTACGTGTTTGAATCCGCACGGGAAAAGGAGTTTGTGAATGCTTTCAAAACAGTCGTTGAATACGATCCTGTTCCAAGCGATGAACTTTCCGGAGGGAGGTTCTGGAGTAAGGAGGAAATTCTTTCCAACATGGGTAAGGGAGTGTTTACTCCCAATTTTGAGCAGGAATATATTGCTTTGTTCCGCCATTGAGTGTGATGTGTATAAATACTTTTGAATATGGCTCAGAGTTTTGGTAAACGTTATTTTGTATTTCTACTTGTATTTTTAGGTGCGTTGTCAGCATTCGGTCCGTTTATAACAGATTTTTATCTACCTACTTTGCCTTCGATGGCATCGATATTCCAGACGTCCGCATCCATGGTTCAGCTCGGACTGACCGCAAGTCTTTTGGGAATAGCGGTAGGGCAGGTGTTTTTCGGTCCGTTGAGCGACAAATACGGCCGTTGTCCGATAATGGTTTGGTCGCTTATATTGTTTTCCTTATCCACAGTCGGATGTATCTATTCTCCGAACATCGAATTGTTTGATATTTTCCGGTTTCTTCAGGGACTTGGCGGAGCCGGAGGGATAGTTATGTCGCGGTCTGTAGCCACAGATTGTTACAAAGGGAGGGAACTTGCAAAGGTTCTCGCGATTGTCGGGGCAATAAACGGGATCGCCCCTGTGGTCGCACCTGTTACGGGAGGTCTTGTTTCGCAGGCAATAGGATGGAAAGGGATTTTCTGGGTTTTGTTTTCGATAGGGGCAGTATTGTTGTGTATGTGTGTGCCTTACAGGGAATCTTTGCCGGAAGACAAACGTGTCAAAGGGTCTGTGTGGAAAGCCGCCCACGGTTTCGTTGATATATTCAGGGTGCCGGCATTTAGAAAATACGTGGCGGTTTTCGGTCTTTCCTACGGAGTGTTGTTCGCCTATATTTCATCGGCGTCATTCATAGTGCAGGATCATTTCGGATATTCAGAAATGGAATTCTCACTAACATTTGGCACCAATGCCATCATAATCGCGATAGGTTCCGGTCTTGCAATGAAATTCAGGCGAATGGAGAACGCTGCTCTTTTCAGCAGTGCCGGCATGACGGTGTTTGCTTCATTGTCGCTCATATCCGGCTATATGATAGATTCTTTTGCGGTATATGAGATTCTTACCCTGTGCATGCTGTTTTTCCTTGGTTTTATCTTTCCGTCGGTCACGGCACTCGGTATGGAGAGCGGACGGCAGGCGGTAGGGGCTGCCTCGGCTGTTTTGGGTGCGGTGGGATTTGCATTCGGAGGTTTGATTTCACCTTTGGTAGGAATGGGAGATCTGATCCATACCACTTCGGTTATACTGGTGCTTTGCAGCCTCGGCTCCACATTGCTGTGCCTGAGGAGATAACGGGGGAATTATATCTCGGAAATATTGACGTATCCTATGAAGGATACGTCATATTTTCCGGTTTGATGTCTCTCAGGACTTCAGAAAGGAATTTCCGGGCGGCATCTTTTGCTCCCGGGAGATCATTGAACGTATAGTTGCCACAGTCTTTTGCCGTGGCTCCGGGTATCTCTCCTTCAAAATCAGCGACAAATTCAAAGGTATCGGTGAGCAGGGGGATAATGTCGGAAGGTTCCAGGCTCCCCTGCATAAGCAGATAATTTCCGGTGCAGCACCCCATTGGACCCCAGTACACGATTCTGTCTTTCCACTCAGGGTTGTTGCGTAGATATGTCGCCGCAAGATGTTCCATGGCATGAAGGGCGCGAGGGGATATGGCAGGTTGCCGGTTGGGTTCTGTAAGCCTGATATCGAATGTGGTTATTACGTCTCCGTTGGGAGTGATGTCGCGTCGCGACACGTAGACTCCGCGGAGCAGACGGTTATGATCAATTGTAAAACTTGCTATTTTTTCCATTCTAATTCAATTTGCAAAATAAACTACTGCAAAATTAAAATTTTTCCGGAGTTCCCGAAAGAAAAAAATTATAAGTATGTGTTCAAAATTAATTAATGCATAGCTTCATAAAATCTGAGGCGAACTTTCGAATCCGGATTCAGTTACAATGGAACTCCATTGCGCCGTCATCCGAATCCAGAATTTCATCCACATATTACAATACTTAATTTAGCACACATACTTATGAACTTATGAATGGGCTTAATTTATGAGGACATTATCCTATTTGTTTTCAAATTTGCTTTCAGAGATCTCTGAAATTGATGATTTTGCCAGTAATTACAGATAAAAAATTGCTGGAATTGAAATTTATGATTATTTTTGGGCGTGAAAAACTAACTAAAATCTTGAATCAAATGAAGACAACTTCAATTTTCAGTTTATTTGCAGCATTGCTGTTGTTTGTGTCGTGTGGAGGATCAAAAGAGAAGGCGGCGCAGGCTCCTGCGGATGACGATGCGTTTTATGCCACCCAGCCGGTGCATAGCGGGCTTTATGACGCCACAAGTTATGATATTGTCGGCACGAATGCACGAAAAGGCAAGTTTGACGGCAGGGTATTCTTCTCTCTTAGCCCGGATCTGTCGGCTATCTATGTGTATGAAAACGGCAACCGTACAAAGATAGACTATAAGGTTGTTCTTGAGAAACCATTTGAAAAAGGTGACAGTGGAATCTACCGTTCCGCAGATGTGAAAGGTCTTCCCGTAGTCATGACGCCCGACAGCGCAGGGTATGTATTGTCGTTTGAAAAACCGGGAGTGAAAGTGGCGATCGGTGTTCAGAAAAATCCCCGTAACACATGGTCAGCCCTTGAAACGACAGAACGCATGAACGAACAAATCCAGAAGAACAAACAGTAACCACCCATCTCACCAGAATCATCAGTATTCACACAAACAGGTAGTTCTGTTCTGGGCACAAAATCAGCGAGTTAAGATTGTGATAATCACATACTTGTCTCGCTGATTTTAATTTTTACGTGCATATTACGTGCAAAAGCTAAATTTTCTGCGTAACTTTCAGCTGTCA
>CAMWID010000052.1 GCA_947174235.1 uncultured Porphyromonadaceae bacterium
GGGATGGGAGGGGTAGAGATGATCTGATTGTTTTAATTCCGATTTGTTCGGTTAATCGCTCCTTGGAGCGATTCGTGCTGTCTTTTCTGCATCTCCAAAGCCTGAATTATATAAAATAGATTCTGATATTTCGAAATTATTTTTGCAAAATCATTATCTTTGGCGAAAAAATATCATGGAAGACTCTCGTTGTATTTCACTTGACTGTGATGATCCGCATAGACCGGCGTATTGGCGGGATGGAATACCCTGTTATAATAGGCGTGCCCATTGGCATGACTATACTTCCAAATGCTTTTACATGGTGACTGTGTCAAGAAATGACCGGGTTAAAATACCTTTTTCAATAATAGAGAATGGGGGTAAAGATCAGACGGGTAGATTGCGTGCCGATGTCATCCTGACAGAAACCGGCAAGTTGATATTCCAAAGTCTTTATGAAATGGAAATACATTTCAAGGAAATAAAACTTCTTGACAATGTGATAATGCCTGACCATGTCCATGCGGTCATTTATGTGAGGAGAGAATTTTTACAAGGACTCGGGGCTGCCGTCAATTATTTCAAGGGGGGATGCACAAGGAAATTAAGAATGATTGACAGAGAGTTTTCATTGTCAGGGACAAGTGTTTTCAATAAAGGATTCCATGACAGGATTGTAATGAGGGAGGGTATGCTGTCGAAGTTAAGGAATTATGTTTCGGATAATCCAAGGAGGTATCTGGTCAGAAGTCTTTATCCGGAGATGTTCAATAGTCAGTTCGTGTTGCAATGCAGGGGAAGAAGATGGAAAATATATGGCAATTTCTTACTTTTGAAGGAGCCGATGAAATCACCGTTGATTGTGAGCAGTAAATATTCCATTCGGGAGAAATCGGATTGGTTGTTCAGATGGAATTCCGTGGCAAGAAACTGCGGGGTACTGGTATCTCCTTTCTACAGTGAAGAAGAGAAACGGATCAGGAATGAAATGATAGAAAAAGGGGCAGCTGTAATACATTTGCAAACGGAAGGATTTCCGGAAAGATTTTCTCCGAAAGGGAAATATCATGAATTGTGCGGAGAGGGCAGGCTTCTGATTATCGGAGAAGAGATCCATTCTATGAAGAAGGTTAAGCTTACGAGATCTACGGCATTGGCGCTTAATGATTTCGCACGTTGGCTTGCCGCTGCCGGGGAGGAAGACTGGAGGATTGTGAAAGCTTGACCGTTGGCTGCGCGCATGCTCCGCGCACGGATGGCTTCGCGCACGGATGGCTTCGCGCACGACCGGCTCCGAGGAGCCGGTAACAGAACAGATCGGGATGCGCGGACTTGCCGGATGGGATTTTGCGGCATGTCCGGATGAAATTTGTGGGGGAGGTTGAACTTTGTTGGGCAGGATGAATGTTGTAGGGCCGGATGAAATTTGTGGGGGAGGATGAGATTTGCAGGAGGGAGGAATCGGATTTTGATGTATTGGATTTTTTTGTTAATTTTAAAATAAAAATGAGATTTCGTTTTGGATATTGTGACGTGAGGGCAGGAGTGCTTTCTTTTTTTGTGGCTGCTGGATGTGTGCATGTCGCAGCGCAGGGTATTGATCTTGGCAAGGGATGCGGTGGAAATCTTACGGCAAAGGAGCTGTCGGGCAATCTGATGGAGTATCCGTATGTGGATGTCGCGCCTCCTTCGCAGACACCGCCGCCGGAAGGTTACAGACCGTTTCATATGGAGCATTATTCCCGCCATGGAAGCCGATGGCTTATCGGAGGGGATGATTACCTTACGCCTGTGAAAAGGCTTGAGACAGCGGAAAGGCATGGAAAACTGACCCCTTTGGGTGAAAAGACGCTCGAAGTGTTGAGAAATGCCCAGGTAGCGTCAGTGGGCAGACTGGGCGAACTTTCCGACAAGGGGGCGGTGCAGCACAGGGTAATAGGAAGAAGGATGGCTGAGAATTTTCCGGAAATATTTAATGCCGGAGCGGATATAGATGCCAAGGCTACTGTCGTGAGAAGGTGTATTCTTTCAATGTTCAATGGGTTGAGGGGAATCTTGCAGGCGGCTCCCGACGTGGATCCCACAGTCGATGCCAGCAGTTCGGACATGTGGTTTATGAATTTCAATGACAAAAACGGCTGGGAGGAAAAGAAAGAGGCAGACAAAACTGTACTGGAGGCATTTAAACAGGCACATGCCGGCACGGATTCGTATCTTGACCGTCTGGTGTCTGATCCGCAGTTCGCGCGCGACAGTGTTGCGCCGGGTCTGATGCCTTATCTCTATTGGGTGCTTGCCAACACCCAGAGCCATACCGGGCAGCCATGGATTCTGGAGGATGTGTTCACGGCTGAAGAACTAAAGGAAAACTGGCTTCAGGGGAATGCGGGATGGTTTCTTCATGGCGGCAACACGTCTCTGACAGCCGGCCGTCCCCCTTATGTGCAAAGAAACTTGCTCGACCGCATTATCTCGCAGGCGGATAGCGCGATAGCGTCAGACAGGTCAAGTGCGCGTCTGCGTTACGGGCATGACGGCATATTGCTCAACCTTATTTCATTAATGGAACTCGGAGGTTATGGCGACAGGATAGATTCTCTTGAAGAACTTGAAAGCGCTGGATGGCATGACCATGATATAATTCCGATGGGTGGCAATCTGCAGCTTGTGTATTATCGTAAAAACGGTTCTGATCCGGACGATGTGCTTGTTAAGGCGCTTATCAATGAAAGGGAAGTGACGATGCCTGGAGAAGCTGTGAGCGGACCGTATTACAGATGGAAAGAGATCCGGAAATACTATAAGGATAAACTTGATGCGTTTAAGGAATAGAAACGGTCTGTAAGAAAAGCTCTATAAAATAAAAAGCAACTTTCCTGCCGGGGCGGGAAAGTTGTTTTGTATAAATGCGGGATTTTGATTATTTTTGTGGGAAATTAGCCTTGGTCTCCAACATGATGTGTCGGGGATTGTTTTTAAAGCAAATAACGGCAGATTAGAATATACAGTTATGGAAGAAATAAAAGGGGGCGACAGCGTACAGACAGAGGATGTGCTCCGCAACGCCACCAGTTCTGAATATAAATACGGGTTTACGAGCGACATAGACACGGAGATTGTGCCTCCGGGTCTGAACGAGGATGTGGTAAGATATATCTCCAAGGTGAAGGGGGAGCCGGAATGGCTTCTGGAATTCAGGCTTAAAGCTTTCCGTTACTGGCAGACCCTTGAGATGCCCCGTTGGGCTCATCTGCGCATACCGGATATAGATTTTCAGGCTATCTCGTATTATGCGGCTCCGAAAAAGAAGGAACTCAAGAAGAGTATGGATGAGGTTGATCCGGAACTTGTGGAGACATTCAATAAACTTGGAATCTCACTGGAGGAGCAGAAACAGCTCGCCGGTGTGGCTGTCGACGCGGTGATGGATTCAGTAAGCGTGAAAACCACCCACAGGGAGAAACTCGCCGAACTCGGAGTCATCTTCTGTTCATTCTCGGAGGCTGTGAAAGATTATCCGGATCTTGTCAAGAAATATCTTGGAACCGTGGTGGGATACAGAGACAACTTCTTCGCGGCATTGAACTCCGCCGTATTTTCGGACGGATCTTTCGTCTATATCCCCAAGGGAGTGAGGTGTCCGATGGAGCTGAGCACGTATTTCCGTATCAACGCGTCCGGCACCGGTCAGTTCGAGCGTACTCTCATAGTGGCTGACGATGATGCTTATGTAAGTTATCTTGAAGGATGTACCGCCCCGATGCGCGACGAGAACCAGCTTCATGCGGCAATCGTGGAGATTATCTGCGAAGAGAGGAGCGAGGTGAAATACAGTACCGTACAGAATTGGTATGCCGGCGACAAGGAAGGGAAAGGAGGTATCTACAACTTTGTGACGAAGCGCGGATTATGCCGTGGACACCGTTCCAAGATCTCATGGACGCAAGTGGAGACCGGATCCGCCATAACCTGGAAATACCCTTCATGTGTGCTCAAAGGAGATGAGAGCGTGGGAGAATTTTATTCAGTGGCAGTCACCAACAACTATCAGCAGGCAGACACCGGAACCAAGATGATACATCTCGGTAAAAACTCCACGAGCACGATAGTCAGCAAGGGTATATCAGCCGGTAAAAGCGAGAACTCATACCGCGGACTGGTGAAGGTGCTCAAGAATGCGACCGGCTGCCGCAATTATACCCAATGTGATTCCCTTTTGATGGGAAATCAGTGTGGGGCTCATACATTCCCGTATATAGATGTGCAGAACTCGTCTTCAACCGTGGAACATGAAGCCACCACTTCAAAAATAAATGAGGCACAGCTGTTTTACTGTAGACAGCGTGGAATCCCTACGGAAGAGGCGGTAGCTCTGATCGTGAACGGCTATGCCAAGGAAGTGATGAACAAACTCCCAATGGAGTTTGCCGTAGAGGCTCAGAAACTCCTCCAGATCACACTCGAAGGGAGCGTGGGGTAAGGACAATTGCTAATTACTAATTGGGTTTAGGATTCTAATTGAAATTATTTGATAGGTGAACGAAAGGATAGTAATAATCGACAAGGTTGACCCGCAGACATTCTATGGAGTCAACAATAATAATATAAACCTGATACGCAATCTTTTTCCGAAGTTGCGTATGGCTGCGCGCGGAAATGTAATAAAGGTCATAGGCGAGGAAAGCGAGACCGCAGAGTTTGAAAAGAAGGTGAAGGAGATAGAAAATTATGCCTCCACTTACAACAAGCTCACCGAGGATGTGATCATCGATATAATAAAAGGAGAGCCACCTAAGGCGGTGAATACCGAAGGGATCATCATTTTCGGACAGTCGGGGCGACCTATCGCGCCCCGCAACGCCAATCAGGTGAAGATGGTGAAAAGTTTCGCCGCGAATGATCTCACGTTCGCACTCGGACCTGCCGGTACCGGCAAGACCTATATCGCCATAGCCCTTGCCGTGGCTGCGTTGAAAAACAAGGCGTGCAAAAGGATAATCCTTTCGCGCCCTGCGGTGGAGGCGGGGGAGAAGCTCGGTTTCCTGCCCGGGGATATGAAAGACAAGATTGATCCATATCTCCGTCCGCTTTATGACGCGCTTGAAGATATGCTCCCTCAGCTCAAGCTGAAGGAATATATGGAAAACGATACCATCCAGATAGCTCCGCTCGCGTTTATGCGTGGTCGTACCCTTAACGACGCTGTCATAATCCTTGACGAGGCTCAGAACACCACGAAACACCAGATGAAGATGTTTCTTACGCGTCTGGGAGTCAACAGCCGTATGATAATCACCGGCGACGCCACCCAGATTGATCTCCCGCGCACAGTGCAGAGCGGCCTGTTGCAGTCATTGAGGATTCTCAGGGGCGTGGAAGGGATCGGCATCATCGAGTATGGAAAGAAGGATATAGTCCGCCATCCTCTGGTGCAGCGTATAGTGGATGCCTATGAGGCGAGGGAGAAGAAGGTCGACGATGAGTTTGAGGCGGAAATGAAGCCGTTGGGTCAGGACAGTAAAGCCTGACATCTATGGCATATAATCAATTAAAAAAGATTGACATGGCAAAAATAGGAGATACTGTACGCTTCCTCAACAGTGTGGGGGGCGGAAAGATAACGAGAATAGAGGGACAGATAGCTTATGTGGATGATGACGGGTTTGAGACACCGGTGCTTCTGAAAGAGGTGGTTGTGGTAATGCCTGCCGGTCATGATCCGAAATCCGGGAGCGTCGGCAAGATCTTTGACCAGAAAGCGTTTGACGAGGGTAAAAAAGTGTCGGAACACCCTGTAAGAATTCAAGATGAAATGATGCCGGCTCCGCAGCCGGAATTGCCTGTGGAAGAGACCTCACATGGCGACAGGATGAATATAGCGCTCGCGTTTGAACCTTCGGATGTGAAACATCTTGACAAGTCGCGCTTTTCCGCGATACTTGTAAATGATTCCAATTATTTCCTGAATTTCGTTTTCCTTCGGCGAGGATCAGAGGAAAGGGGATGGAATGTGGTGTATCAGGGTGAGGTGGCGCCTAACGAATATTGCGATCTTGCCGTGCTCACTCATGAGACTTTGCCTCAATATGAAAAAGTGGGCTTCCAATGCGTGGCTTTCAAGAAAGACAAACCATATACCCTTCAGGCTCCGGTAAGCGTCTCAAGGAAACTTGACCTGACAAAATTCCATAAATTTCATTGTTTCAGACCGGGGGTATATTTTGAGACAGCAGTCATAGAGATCCCCGTAGTCACAGACGGGGTGGCGTCAAGACCGCTTGAAGTGAATGCATCCGAGATGGAGGCGGCAATGACCGGCGACAGACAAGGCAGGGATGTGGCTAAGGAATTGTCGAAGAAATATCGTGTGGATTCCGGCAAAAACAGCGGACGCACGCATCATGACAATCCTCATAAGGTGCTTCCATTGATTGAGGTGGATCTGCATATCGGGGAGCTTACCGATTCGATTGCCGGAATGGAACCTAAGGATATGCTTGAACTCCAACTTGACGCAGTGAGAAAGCACATGAAGGCACACGGCGGCAGGATAGGGCAGAAGCTGGTGTTTATTCACGGTAAGGGTGAGGGAGTGCTTAGAAAGGCTGTCCTGGATCTGCTTAAGAAAGAGTATCCGAAGGCTGAACTTCAGGACGCGTCTTTCCGGGAGTATGGATTCGGCGCCACTCTTGTAACAATCCATTGATACATAATTGCCGACAGATATGAAGCATACTGATAAATGGTGGTCTTATCCCGCCGAGGGGGAATCCGGGAAGACGGTGATAGTCACCGGTCGCGACTGTATTGACGATTACCGTGAAAGCGGCAAATATATCTACCGCATTGACGTGACATGGAATTATGACGCTCTGCCTGACGGAATGCCTGCGGATGAAGACGCTTCCCTTATGGAGCAGGCTACTGACGCGCTTTCGGATGCGTTTAAGAGAGACAGGGTGGCGGTAATGACCGGTATATATACGGGGGACGGGAGACGGGACTGGGTGTTCTATACCAAGAATCTCAAAATATTTTCGATTGTATTCAACAAGGCTCTCGAAGCCCTGCCGGTGATACCTGTGGTGATAGAGGCGGAGGAAGATGCCGGATGGTCGGAATATCTCCATATGAGGGAAGAGACATTTGTGCCCGACGAAGACTGATTATTGCAACAATTCAATTTTTGTATAACTAAATAAATTGACCATGGTGAAAACTTACCTGATTTTACTGCTTATGGCAGTGGCTTTCGCGTTGAATATAAACGTCAGCGCTCAGGTCACCTCCCAACCTTCCCCTTTGCAGGAAGATTCTGAGGATGTGACGATTTTCTTTCATGCCGACCAGGGCAACAAAGGGCTGATGGGGCTTGACGGATCTCAGAAGATCTATGCCCATACCGGCGTACTGGTTAACGGCGGGAATGACTGGAAATATGCTCCCACATGGGGTGATAATTCAGAAAAATATGAACTGACATATGTCAGCGAGAATTTATGGAAGCTGTATATAGGGGATATCCGCACTTATTACGGCATTACTGATCCTGCGGAGAAAGTGACCCGCCTTGCGTTTGTGTTCCGCAATTCAAACGGCAGCAAGGAGGGGAAGGGAACCGGCAATTCCGATATTTTTCTTGACGTGGTCGATTCTGGACTTCAGATAGCTATCGAGACCGGATTCGAAGGAAATCTCATCACTCCGGAGAATGCTGATGCGACTTTCAAGGTCGGCACCACCAAGACTGCTGACATAACCTTGAGTGTCAACGGAGAGGAGATCGGGTCCGTGAAGGACGCGACTTTGTTGACCGCCTCTTACACTTTCCCCGGTCCCGGCAACTACACAGTCAAAGCCACCGCCACGTCAGACGGCGTCACGGTAGAACGCAACGAGACGTTTGTATATGCAGGCTCCTCGCAGGAGGCGGCATATCCCGGAGGGGTTCCCAAGATGGGCCCGGTGAAGAATGCTGACGGAAGCGTGACTTTCTGTATCGGCGCGCCTGAAAAGAAGAGCGTGATTCTTGTCGGCGCATGGAATGATTACGCTGTCAGCAACGACTATGTAATGAATTATACTGATGTGGACGGGATGCGTTATTTTTGGATTACGGTCTCCGGTCTTGACAATGACAAGATGTATGGCTATTATTTCCTTGTGGACGGCTCTTTGAGCGTGGGTGATCCCTATGCTCGTCTTGTGCTTGATCCCTGGAATGACAAATATCTACTTACAGATGTTTTTCCCGGACTTCCCGAATATCCGGAAGACAAGGTGACCAATGTGCCTCTCGCCATATATCAGGGCAGTATCAACGACTACGACTGGCAGGTGAAAGAATTCAAGGGGGTCGCTCCGTCAGATCTCATAATTTATGAATTGCTATTCAGAGATTTTACCGGTACTGAAGGAAAGGCTGACGGCAACGGCACAGTGCGTATGGCGATAGAGAAGATTCCCTATCTCAAGGAGCTTGGTGTGAATGCGGTGGAAGTGCTTCCGATAATGGAGTTCAATGGCAATATATCATGGGGTTATAATCCCAATTTCTATTTCGCGCCTGACAAGGCGTATGGCACCCCCGCCGATTATAAGGAATTTATCGATGCCTGTCATCAGGAAGGGATTGCGGTGATCCTTGACATGGTGTTCAACCAGAGCGATGGATTGCATCCGTGGTATCAGATGTATCCTTCCGGATCAAATCCGTTCTATAATCAGACGGCACCGCATGCTTATAGTGTGTTGAACGATTGGAATCAGGGTTTCCCTATGGTGCAGGAGCAGTGGGCAGATGTGCTGCGTTATTGGATGGAAGAGTATAAGTTTGACGGATTCCGTTTTGACCTTGTAAAAGGTTTGGGAGATAATGACTCATATGCCAACGCCGGAGATGCCGCCACCAACGCCTACAATGCGTCAAGGGTCGCACGCATGAAGGAGCTTCAGAAAGTGGTTGAATCGGTAAATCCGTATGCTTATTTCATAAATGAGAATCTCGCGGGCGCTAAAGAGGAGAATGAGATGGCGGAAACAGGTCAGCTCAATTGGGCGAATGTCAACGAAGCCGGATGCCAGTTTGCCATGGGATATGATTCCGGTTCCGATCTCAACAGGTTTTATGCCCCCAAAGACAGCCGCACATGGGGTTCGACTGTCTCCTATCTTGAAAGCCACGATGAGCAGCGTCTCGCCTATAAGCAGAACCAGTGGGGTGTGGCGGGAGTTAAAGGGAATCTGGCTGCCTCGATGCAGCGTCTCGGCTCGGCTGCCGCCCAGATGATCATGGCTCCCGGCGCGCACATGATCTGGCAGTTCTCGGAATTAGGGAATTATGACAATACTAAAAACGCGGATGGCGGCAATAACACCGATCCCAAGACCGTGAGGTGGAATCTTCTGGATTCTCCCGACCGTAAAGGTCTGTATGACTGCTATGCTGAGCTTATATCCTTGCGCAACGGCAATACAGATCTTTTTGCCGAGGACACGCAGTTTGAAAGCAATTGCTCGGCTTCGGATTGGAAAACAGGGAGAAGACTGGTTTCAAAGTCAGGTGATAAAGAGATGTTTACTGTGATCAATCCTAATGTCTCGGGAAATATTACCGTAAGTGTAGGATTCACAAAAGATGATAATGCATCCTATGAAATATTGTCGAGATCATATGGCAGTGATCCCTCTTTCAACGCGGCTGCAAAAACGGTGACCGTTCCTGCAAATTGCTATGTCGTGATAGGTAGCGCCAATGTGAGTTCAGGAATTGATGAGATCGGATCCGGAGTCTCTTCCGCTATTTTGGCTTATGCCGTGCCGGGAGGTATTGTCATTGACAGCGCTCCAGGACTCGTGGAGGTATATGGCATTGATGGAAAGAAAGCCGGAAGTGTGATTGAATCAGGAGTCTTGAATGTAGCTCCAGGAATATATGTGCTTCGTTGCGGAAATGAAACGCGGAAAGTGATCGTCGGAAGATGATTGCTTTGCATTGACAATATGCTGAATATAAAGCGCACCTCTTTCCGGGAGGTGCGCTTTATATTTCGGCATATATCTATGCCTGTGTCGGGGTTATTTCTTCATTGTGAAGTGGCGTGATGCGAGGCGGTATCCGTCGGCAAACACTTCCACTGTGTAATCACCTGGGGTAAGGGTTGTGTTCACATCCCAGTATACGCTTACGCTCAGTTCCTCGTTGGCGTATTCCATCTGTCTGTGGGACGTGGCGGTGACTGTCTGACCGTCAATCTGGAAAGAGCCGTCGCCACCGAGAAGTGATCCCTCTGGAGAGAGTATACGGATAAAGAAATCTTTCATTCCGGGCGCGGCTGTGTTGTTGGGGCTGACCGTGAAGCTCACGCCAAGTTGCCTTGCTTTGGTTATATTCTTTTCATTTTTCCCTCTTTTATTATAGGCATGAAGGGAGAGACCGGTCACATTGAGTTTTTTCGCAAGTTTTACGGTCTGCGACAGTTCTTCATTTTTACTTGTGGCGAGCGTCACTTGTGATGCAAGCTGTTGGTTTCTTTGGTTCACCTGCTGAATTTCCTGGCGCAACCCTTCGTTTTCTTCGCCAAGCCGTTTGATTTCTTCAAGATAATGCTTTACGATACCTTTCAATGTAGTGATCTCGCTTTCGAGCTGTTTGATTCTTTTGCGGTTCGCGGCATTGCTTTGTTTTTCTTGATTAAGCTCCGAGAGGAGGCCCTCGACTTTCAGCCTTGCCTCATTGTATTTTTGTACCAGGGAGTCATTTTTCAGGTATCTCTGCTGATCTTCATATTGGGAGAAATCAGCGTTCAGCTGGTTGAACTCATTGGTAAGGAGAAGACGGTCGTTGGCGAGACGAAGGTTTTCTGTCTCTGCGCGCGCTTCATTGACTTCGTTTGTACGGTTGGAATTTGAAATGATCAGAAATATTACCAGCCCGATGAGGCAGGCAAGCACTCCGATCCCTCCGTAGATGATTATCTTCTGGTTTTTGTTCATGTGCACAACATGGGGAGTTTATCCCACAGACTGCAAAGTTATAACGAATTTTGAAAATGCCCAAGACTTTGGAGCAAAGATATGGGATTATTGGATGTCTCTGTCATAATGGGGCATTTCCGGGGGAAGGATCATGGATGTCTCTACGAGCCCGGCTATTTTTCCATCGATTCTCCAGGGAGATTGATATATGAGTTTTCTGACGCCCCCCTTAGAAATTGTATATACGTTTGAGGATCCATCGGAAAGCATTTTCTTGATCTTTTCTACTGAAGCACTGGAATGACAGTCTATGAGATTTTTTCCTATGATGTCGCCGTGACGCGCGAATGTCTCTCTCGAACGCCGGTTCATGAAGATTATTTTGCAGTCTGCGTCGCAGATTGTGACGGCATAATCCACATCTTCCGCCCATTGGAGGAGTGAATCGGGAATTTGATTTTTCATGATTGGGTGGGTAGGTATAAAGAAATTGACCGATGTCTCTGGAGAGCATCGGTCAATAATTTGCTTTTTTGTCTTATTTGAAAGCCGTTGATTAGTTAGCGGCGGGAGCTTCAGCAGCAGGAGCGGCGCTGTCAGCAACAACAGCAGAATCAGCAGGAGCAGCGCTGTCAACGACAACTTCCTCTACAGCTACTTCTTCAACAACAGCAGCAGCAGAATCCTGAGCCTCTGCAGCCTTGTTACCACCACAGCTTACCATAGCTACGCTGAAAAGAACAGCGAGTGAAAGAACTACTTTTTTCATTTCTTTAAAGATTTAAAATAATAAAACAATATTTGCTATCAAAAACGGTGCAAAGTTAATATTTATTTTTGTAATATAAACAATGGTTGGGTCAAAAAAATATGAAAATATCACATAAAAACATATAATTTAACTTGATTAAGTTAATTTGTGTAAGATTTAACTGATTGGCAACACATATATTGTTTGTGAGGAGCTGTAAATAATTCGCTCCTGATATCGTGTGATATGAACGGACTGGAAAAAACAATTGGAGAGCCTCAAGAAGAGACTCTCCAAACAAGTGCCCTAAGCCGGGCTCGAACCGGCACGGATCGCTCCATTGGTGTTTGAGACCAACGCGTCTACCAATTCCGCCATCAGGGCTGAATGTCCTGATCCGACATGATTGTCGGTGTTTTCGGGTGCAAAGGTAATATTAAATTTTTTAATACGCAACCTTTGTGAGTATTTTGGTTGGTTAAAAAATATTATCGGTCTGTAACAATAGGGTAAACGCCCCTGTGTTATTCAAAATGGATCTTGGCTTTCCGTATCACTTTCCAACATCCTCCCTCGAAAATGGCGGTGCCCGCCGAGTCGTTTACCACTTTGGTCATCGAGTCGGTATTTGTGAAGTCGGGGGCGACGCATGCTCCGGCAAGGTATTCAGCCGGTGCGAGTCTCGCCATTTCCCATACGGTAGGGTTGCTGACAACTCTGAACGATCCTGCGTAACCGTCGGTGGTGTCCAGACGGAATATTGAGTTGCCGGGGTTAAGTACACGGTCTGCCCTTACGAATATCCCCTTGGAATTTGCTCTGCCAAGGAATATGGATCTCACTGCCGGAGATGCTTGCGAGGAGGCGGTCTGTTGAGAGGTTGGTGCCTGTTGTGGCGCTTGCCTGAATGCTTGCGGAGCGGGCGCGGGTGATGGAGTCACCGGGATGTTGGCTTGGAACGCTGCATTCTGTGGCGCGCTTGACGATGATTCATATCCGGCAATTTTTTTATTGGCTTCTGCAAGGCGATTGCGCAAAGACGCGATCTCTGCCGTAAGTCCTTCAAGATTCGACTTCAGCGACGTATTTTGCGTGTTGAGCGATTCAATTTTTTTTGACAGAGCGTTCAATTCATTGTTTTTAGCGGAAAGGACCGCCTCGTATTTTTTCCGGATTGCATCGGCGTCTCCTGTCGCTGAATCACCGGTGGCAGGAGAATAAACAGGCTGCGAAATCCTTTCTCCGTTCTTTTTCATGACGTTGGAAGCGAACACAACCAACGCTACCACAACTGCCACAAGAATGCAGAGTATTATAATGTATACCCACGTGTGATCTTTCGCCTTTGTGAGCTGAGGCTCGGAGTCAAGATCTGCGAAAAGGGGATCGGAAAGAGGATCTGCAGAGGTTGCCGATGTGTCGTTTGTGTTTGTCTCCGTCTGTTGAGAGGAGGCGGATGGGGCTGTAGATGTTGTGGCGACGGGATTTCTGTCAGATGCCGGAGTGGATGCTTGAGTCGCGGTCTCAGGTTTGGCGGGAGCAGGCTTATCCTCTTTGGCAGGGGCTGATACTTTCATTGATAAAAGATTCTTTTTCGCACGTCCCTTGCCTATACGCCCTTTGTCAAGAAGTCCTTTTGCCGAAAAAGCGGTGACTCCCCAGTATTCTACAAGTTTCTGTTTGTCCCATGAAGCATAATCCTTGGGGACCGGAATGTTGCGGAACGCCTTGATGTTTTCCTTTTCTTTGGGCTTCAGGGATTTTTCCAGATCCGCCATGCTCTTAGGGCTGATGTTGTCAAGGTATCCTGACCCGTCGTTGGCGTATCGTAGATATGCTTTGGCGGCGATTGCCCTTGCCTGATCCATCTCTTTGTCGGTGACTGCCTGGGCGGGTATCACTGAAAACAGGCAGATAAGCAATGTGAGGATGTTGATGAGTCGTTTCATTATTAAGTATTTAGCTTGAATGTTTCCCGGTGTTGTCCTGAATGATACGGGCAACCGGATAATCCGGTCGGGGAGATTTGGATGCAAAAGTAATAAAAAATCTTGTCGGATTGAAACAGGGAGGGATGAAATTTTTTAGTTACAATTCTTTTCTCAGCCTTGCCACTGGGATTCCCTGGCGGTCGCGGTATTTTGCCACAGTCCTTCGGGAGACATCGTATCCTCTCGCTTCCATCTCCTGCCGGATCTTCTCGTCGCTGAGCGGGTGCCGCTTGTCTTCCTTCTCGACCAATGCGTTGATTTCCGCTTCGATTTTACGGTTGGTGAGGGCGTCTGACGCGTCGTCTCCTTCATCGCCGATTGAATCGCTGAAGAAGAACCGGAGAGGGAAAATACCCCAGGGCGTGGCTACATATTTATTGTTTGTCGCCCTTGAAATCACCGAAAGATCATATCCGGTGAGCGCCGAGATGTCTTTGATCATCATCGGCTTCAGCCGATATACATCTTGGGTGCGGAAATATTCTTCCTGTATTTTCATTATAGCGGTCATGACATTGACCAGTGTGTCCTGCCTTTGACGCAATATTCTTATGAAGTCGCGGGCGTCATTGTATCTTGTTGTGATGAATTCCCGCCCTTTCTTTTGTCGCCGCTTTGATGCCGCGTTGTCCATTTCGCGGACAGCTTCAGAGAAAGACTTCTCAATTGTCAGTTCCGGAATCCTGTTGTTGAGAGCCACGGAAAGTTCTCCCTCCTCGTTGTTAATTATAAGGTCTGGAACAATAATATTGGCTGATTCAAGATCAGAATTGATTGAAGCTCCCGGTTTTGGATTGAGCGAGATGATTAGGTCTATTGCTTTTTTGACTCGCTCACGGTCTATTTTAAGTCCTGTGATTATCCGGTGGGTGTGTTTCATAGAGAACGCTTCAAATTGAGTCTCGAGAATTTTTTCGGCATCTTTTTTCTCTACTGAGGAGGGTAGATGCCGCAATTGTATGAGTAGACATTCTCTGAGGTCTGACGCGCCCACTCCGAACGGTTCGAGATCTTTTATTGTGTCAAGGGCGATCTCCGCCTCTTCTTCCGAGACATCAATCCCAGGTCCGAAAGCCATGTCGTTGATGATGTTGGACAGGGATCTGCGCAGGTATCCGTTGGAGTCAAGGTTTCCGATAATATATTCGGCAGCCTGTCTTATTTTGTCGGGGAGGTTGCGCTCTGCCAACTGTCTGGAGAGGTTGTCATACAGCGATTCTCCGGTGTCGGCAGGTGAGAAGTCGTAATTCGACCAATCGTCAGGGGAAGAGTTGTTTGCATGATTGACATAAAATGGTTGGGGCGTGTCTTGGAATGGTGATTCTTCCGTCACTTCGAGGGCGGGATTGTCTTCCAGTTCCTTTTCAATTGCGTCTTCCAGTTCCTGCGTGTTGAATTCCAGCAACTTCACGAATCTGAGTTGCTGTGCCGATAGGCGCATGGTAAGGCGCTGGTCGAGTGAAAGAGATTGTCCGGATGGCATAATAGTAAAAAAATCACTGCGAAATTAGTATATTTTTGGGAGTGGAGAAAAAAAAGGATGAAAAAATTGCGAATGCGATAAAAAATGCTTAATTTCGCGACTCGAAACGGAATCCATATAAGATGTAAATATCTCGCGTGGAACTTTACGGTTTCTTTGCAGTGGATTGCGGCAAGGCTGTTAATTAGCAGCGTCACCTCCAATTACAGTAACAATTAAACTAACGAAATGGCATCCCAGAATCAGAATCAGCAGGATGAAACGGCAATCGATAAAGTGAACTCGCAGCTGACAGCGGCGGGCGACAGGATTGCAAACAACAAGAAAATAATATTTTGGATTGTCGGCGCTGTCCTCATTGCGGCGGTGTTTGTTCTGAGCTATCTTTTTATCTATCGGAATCCGCGAAATGAAAAGGCGTTTGAAGCCTACAATAAAGTTGAACTGCAGTCGTTTGCCAATGACTCTATAGCTGCCGAGCAGTATAAGCAGGTTGCTGACCAGTACAAAGGCAACGACGCCGGCAAGCTTGCCGCCCTTAGCGCGGGCATATCTCTTTACAGCGAGGGTAAGTATGCTGAAGCGGCTGAATATCTCGGCAGATTTTCTTCAGACGATGCAGTCCTCAATGCGAATGCTCTCGTGCTTGCCGGAGACTGTTATGTAAATCTTAAGAAATATGAAGAGGCTCTTGACGCATACAAGCGTGCGATAAAGAAAGCTGACGGCAATTCCCAGATAGTTCCTCGCGTGCTTCTTAAGGAGGCGAACATTTATGACGAGCAAATGAATTATGACAAGGCTCTGGAGTGCTATACTTCAATAAAGAATGATTATCCTCAGTTCCAGTTAGGCAACGGTATGGATATTGAAGGATATATCGCACGCGAGAATGCACGTCTCGCAAAATGAGATTTGTCTGGATTCTAAGTTATTCAATTGGCAATATTTCCATAAGATAATAAAACATTTGCTTATTTTATGAAAAGGGCAGTGGCTTTCGAGTCGGCTGTCCTTTTTTTTACTTGCTGTTGACTGTGGATTCAGGATGATCGTGGCTGAACCACCTGTTGTGGATTACAAGGGGATGACGGTTGCCTGTAAGTCTTGAGACTGATCTTACTGTGGCGTAGGAAAGGGTGGTGCATATCACTAACGGGAGGGCGAATCTGTATGACTGCGTCATTTCCATTGTTATGAAAATTGTCATCAGAGGGGCTTCGATCACTCCGCCCATTACTCCCGCCATACCTATAAATGCAAATATCCCGGTTGGCAAGGAGATGCCGAACAGATGGTTGCAAAGCCATGCGTATAAGAATCCTGCCATGCTCCCCGCGAATAATGTGGGGGCGAAATCGCCTCCTACGCCCCCGCTGCAATTGGTGGAAGCTACTGCCGGGCATTTGAGCAGAAGAATTCCCGCCGCACACGCAGGAAGCATTATGTCAGGCGTTATGAAGTGCAGAAGTAGGCTGCCTTTTGCAAGGGCGGTGCTGTCTCCATTTATAAGGTTGCCTATTACCGGATATCCGGTGGAGAACATGGATGGAAAAAATAGCAGAATGATACCAAGCATAACGCCTCCCGTGAGATTGCGTTTCCATGGGTTGGATATTCTTTTGAAGAATGTGTCCATATGGGAGGTTATGTGGGAATAATACAGGCTGTATAGCCCGCAGAATATTCCGAGTCCGATCACCATTGGAAGTATTTCCGGGGAATAGTCTGCGAGAGGAGTGAATGTAAGATCGGGATGAAATCCTCTGCATGTGAAGATGGTAAGATATGCAGTCAAAGATCCGGCGGTAGCCGCCAGGAGTGCGTTGACTGAAAGTTGCATGTGCAGTAATTCAACCGCAAACATCAGACCTCCTACCGGAGCAGAGAATATGCCGGCGATGCCTGAGCTTGCTCCGCAGGCTATAAGTATCCGTAGCATTTCCGGGGGTAATCCCAGCATCTGTCCGATGTTGCTCCCTATGGCGGCTCCTGTATATGCTATCGGACCTTCGGCTCCGGATGATCCTCCCATGCCTAAGGTAATGGATCCTCCTATGACCGGGGAGTAGGTGAGATTGCGAAGCAGCCTGTAAGTGTGGTGTCTCAGATCTCTCATAAGCTGTGCCACGCCGTGTGTGAGATTGGTATGGATGACATATCTTGTAAAGATTCCCGTCAGTAATATTCCTGCTACAGGTGCGGATATGATCCACCAGTTGGGTTTGGAGTTTTCAATATGAGGTATGAATAGACTTGAAATTTTGGAAATCAGAAATTTAAATACGAATGCTCCCAATCCGCAGACAATTCCGGTGAAAATTGCCAGAATAATTAAAAATGCAAAATCAGAGATATGAGCTTTCCTCCATCTTATAAACGAGCCCATGGCTCCTCGCGCCGGGGAGTCCGCCTTTTCTGCGGAAGCTGTTTTATCGTATGATCGCAATTTTTGTTGTCTCATAACCTTGATTGTTGGATTCTGCGTTATTCATATTCCTGGCTGCGGACAATTAATTTGTGTCACGGGAAGTGGAATGAGAAATGGTTTTATGTGTATGCTGTTTTTTTTACCAGCTACTTTGTTATAACAATTGGGAAGGGATATGGTAAGAGTATTGGAGTAAAAAAGGGTAAAATAAAACAGACTTCTTTCACAAGAAGCCTGCCACTTTGCGAATCAAAATTATTTCTACAAACCTAACATAAACGATTTATTTAATCTATATCTTTAAGTTCCTTAAGAACTTTACCTATTTTGAACCTGTTTGTCTTTTTTACCTTTCAGATTTCTACGAGTAGAAACTTCAATGCTGAAATAATACTTACCTTATAACCTATGAGTCATGAAATTTTTAACCAAGCCCGAGTCTTTGTTTCTCGGACGTTGCAAAATTAAGCATATGTCGGAGGTTTTGCAAATATTATAAATATAATAGGGTATAAATATAGATAATATAGAATAAATAAAGTTGATTATTAGGATATTATAAATTTATAATATAGATGAAATATAGATATAGATATAGATGATCAAAGATGTTTTCAGGAGCATTTTAGATGCTTGTCAGGGTTTGTGTCATGCTAAAAACGATATTGGATCCTCATCGTTACGCCATAGTCTTGCTACGTTGCTGTCGAATCTGTCGCGGTCAATGGCGCGGTTCCTCATTCTGTTGCGGTATGCATACACGGTATTTACAGAGTAGTTTAGAATCTGAGCGATCTTTGAGCTCTGGTCAATCCCCAGTCTTACGAATGCATATATCCTCACTTCGGGGATAAGAAGTTCATCGGGTTTAAGTTCTATTTTCTTGTCAGGAAGTAATAGGGAGTTGATCTTTTCAATGATGTCGGGAAATATGTCAAGGATCGCCTTGTCGATAAGTCGGTAAAATTCGTCGTTGTCGTCACCGGTGAATTTGCCTGAGGAAATCAGTTTGATGAGGTCGTCGCTTTGTCCGGAGTTGATTTTTCTTGTTACAAGTTTTGTGAACTGCTCGAGTCTTGAGGCATAGTTCGAGCAAAGCCCGATAAAGTTTCCGACGTATGCCTCAAGCATTTTTGATGTCGCCTCAAGTTTTTTCCCTTTTGTTTTTGAGGTGCGTATGTTTTTTACAAGTTTCGCCGACAGGATTATTGAGATGAGCAGCAAAGAAGTGGAAATAAGCAGGTATGCAAGCATCTTATTGTTGGAGGCATCTATGTTGTGACGGTATGCCTCGTCGATGAGCGGCATGAAAGCGGCTATCGATACGGTGCGCATTCTGATATTGCCGCTGTTGGCTTCTTCGAGCGCGAAGTTGATGTAATTGAAAGCGTTTTCCAGATCTCCTTCCTCGTAAAGCCAGTTGGCGAGTGTAGGGAGAGCTATCCCTTCCTTGACACTTCTTTTTATGTCGCATTCTGCGGAAATGGCGAGATTTTCGACATATCCGTTGAGGTTGCCTAAATTCTTATTCACAATAGCGAGCTGGAAGGCTGCCATGGCATATATGTTGCTTTCTTCAGGATTGCTTTTGAGAATCAGTTCAAGCTGTGACTTTGCCTTTTCCCATTTCGCATCGTTCACAAGTCTTTCCGCTGCAATAAACTGGCGGAAAGGATCGTGTTGAGGAAGCAGTTGGAGAAGAGAATCGTCGCAGTTGATATATTTTTCCCGGAACAAATCAGCGTAACGAGTGTGGTCTTGCACGAAAGCGAGCATATAGGAATACATTATCCTTGACGCTTTCCAGAACTCTATCCTGGCATCTTCGGGCAGATTTATCCTGCTTATGGAATCAAGACGCCAGACGGCAGGGGAGAATATGCCTGCCGTGCTTAGGGCGGTGACGAGGGAGAGCTCGCTTCTGATACGTTTGAATCCGGAAGGATCCTCCGGAACCGCATCCACTGCTTTTTCTGCATAGTATATTGAAGAATCCGCATTCATCTGACGATATTGGTCGGCTATTTCAATCAATATCTCCCATTGGCTTGAGGGCATGTTGCCGGATTTTAAAAGATTTTTAAGCGAGTCTATATGTTTTATCTTAATCTCTTGATAGGAGGCTGCACGCGATATTGTTGTGTTGAGTTGCTTGAGTATCTTTGCAGGGAGTGCGGAATTTTTTCTCTGTGCGTCAGATGCGGAATCACATGCGCCTGAACAAAAGGCAATGATGCACGCAACAATGAACAAGGAAAACGGAAAAGTTCGCATGATTGTATTGAATTATTATAGTACTGTCTTTAGAACTCCAACCGGGTGACGGTTTACGTGCAAAGTTACGGATTTTTTTATTAATTTTGCGCTCTTGAAGTCCATTATTCAGCTTGAGGACCGACGGGTCTGCGGCGATGGATGCCAAAACGGTGAAGTTGTCTAAATTTTTTATTTCCCGGTGTTTTTACTGATTTCTAAAGAGACTTCCGTAGAATGAAGTTTGACTCGGACTGTAGAAAGGCATTGGCATGGGTCAGACACATGCCAATGGATGGTGAAAATCGGGAAGGGGAGATTGAAAAGGTATGAAAGCGTTCATACGGCAAATTGATGAAGATAACTTCTGAATGTGGTTTAAACAACTTTGAGATATGGATCAATCATACAAGGTTTTTACCCTGTCCAACGGTCTTAGGGTGGTATGCTGGCACGTCAATGGCATGGTAAGTTATATAGGCGCTGTGGTAAATGCCGGTAGCCGCGATGAGGGAGATTGTTGTCACGGGCTTGCCCATTTTGTAGAGCATACCGTGTTCAAAGGCACGCGTAAGCGTAGGGGTTGGCAGATCTCCGGCAGGATGGAAGCTGTGGGAGGTGAATTGAATGCCTATACCTCAAAGGAGGAGACGATGGTTTATACCAACGCCCCTGCAGGATATGAGGAAAGGGCTGTCGAGTTGCTCGCTGACCTCGTCACGTCGAGCTGTTTTCCGGAATCGGAACTGGAAAGGGAGAAGGAGGTGGTGATTGAAGAGATAAAAAGCTACCTTGACAGTCCGGCTGATTCGGTGTATGACGAGTTTGAGGAGCTTGCTTATAAGGGATCTGGGCTGTCTCATAATATCCTCGGCACGCCGGATAGTGTGAGGGGTCTCGGTAGTAAAGATTGCCGCGATTTTATCGACAGGTTTTATACTCCGCGCAACATGGTGGTTTACTGTTGCTCCCCTCTTGCGCCTGAAAAATTGTGCAGGCTTGTGGAACGCTATTTTATGTCGATGCGTTTTCCTGAAGCTCCACATTTTAGGATGGCGCCGCCTGTAATGGACCGGTTTGACCTGAGAAGGGATCGCGGAAACCATCAGGCGAACACTATAGTGGGGGCGAGGGTGTTCGGAAGGAATGACAGCCGCCGCTATGCTCTTTTCCTTTTGAACAATTATATAGGCGGTCCGTGTATGAACTCCCGTCTTAATAGGGAATTACGTGAGAAACGTGGGTATGTTTACACGGTTGACAGCAATGTGAGCCTTATGAGCGATTCAGGACTGATGTTCATATATTTCGGATCTGATCCGGCTGTGGTGGGAAAATGCCGGAGAATAATAAGCTCCGAACTTGACCGTATGGCGCAGTCTGTTCTTCCCGCCCAGACTTTCGACAAGATCAAACGGCAATATTGCGGGCAGTTGCTCGTAAGTTCGGATCATAGGGAGAACCGAGCCATGTCTCTCGGGAAAAGTATCCTTTATTATAATGAGATCCATGATATATCGACCACAGCGGAGAGAATCATGGCTGTCAGCGCGGAAGAGGTCAGGGAAGTGGCGGAGCTTCTGGTGCATGACAGATGCAGTTGTCTCACCTTGATTTGAGGAAATAGAAATGAAAATAGGTAATATAGATTTGGGGGAACGGCCGGTGATGCTCGCCCCAATGGAAGATGTCACGGATCCTTCGTTCCGCCTGATATGCCGGGAACAGGGTGCGAAGATGGTTTATACGGAATTTGTATCGTCGGAGGCGCTTGTGAGGAATATCGCATCTACGGCGAGAAAACTTCATATAGACGACCGTGAGCGGCCGGTGGCTATACAGATATATGGAAGGGATCCGGAGGCTATGGTGGATGCCGCCAAAATGGTGGAAGACGCGGGTCCGGATCTGATAGATATCAATTTCGGCTGTCCGGTAAAGAAAGTGGCGGGAAAAGGTGCCGGGGCAGGTATGCTCAGGGATATTCCCAAGATGCTGTCGATCACGGAGGCTGTGGTGAAAGCTGTCGCGTTGCCGGTGACTGTCAAGACTCGTCTCGGATGGGATGCGGAAAATAAAATTATAACTGATCTTGGACCGAGACTGCAGGATTGCGGTATCGCGGCGCTGTCTGTCCACGGTAGGACAAGATCCCAGATGTATACGGGGGAGGCAGACTGGACGCTTATCGGAGAGCTTAAGGCTGATCCGAGAATGGAGATACCTGTTATCGGCAATGGCGACATAACAACTCCGGAAGGTGCCGCAAAAGCTTTCGACGAGTATGGGGTCGACGGAGTGATGATAGGACGCGGGGCGATTGGCGCCACGTGGATATTTCATGACGTGTCGCAGTATCTGAGGGAAGGGGAGTGGTCTCCTTTGCCCGATGCTGAAAAGTTTGCCCTGTTGCGTCGTCAGATTAAGGAAAGTATCGACCGTATCGATGAATACAGGGGGATCTTGCATATAAGACGGCATCTTGCGGCAACTCCGCTGTTTAAGGGTCTTCCCGATTTCAGACAGACGAGGATAAGGATGCTCCGTGCGGAGACCGCTGACGAACTTGAACAGATATTCCGAGAAATAGAGGAAAAGTATTTCGGCTAAACCGTCACTTTTCTCCGTTGTAATGATGCCCGGACTTATGGATGCATATCTGCCGGGCGAAAAACAGAACAATTAAACTCTATATTGATGAATAAAATTATCTGTATTGCGATC
The DNA here is from genome assembly GCA_947174235.1 of uncultured Porphyromonadaceae bacterium. Lineage (GTDB taxonomy): Bacteria > Bacteroidota > Bacteroidia > Bacteroidales > Muribaculaceae > Lepagella. The sequence goes on from CAMWID010000052.1 coordinate 22,593, forward strand.
GCGGTAATGGCGCTTGGAATCTTCCGTGCCGGCGCTCAGGTGGAGGATTATAAGGTGGAGGTCGGACAGTTTGATAAAATCAAGGTGTGTGACAATGTCAATGTCGTATATCGTTGTCTGCCCGATTCATCGGGTTTTATTCAGTACAGAGGCGACAGGCAGTTCGCGGACGCCTTTATAATAACACCCAAGGACGGGAATCTCAAGATACAGGTGTCTACTGAAGATGTGGGGCATCCTGATTTACCTGTGCTGTATGTATATTCCGACTTTTTGACTTCTGCGGAGAATGCTTCGAATTTTACGCTGCGGATTGAAGATCCCGCTCCTTGCGCTGAGTTCAAGGCGACTCAGATCGGAAACGGGACATTGGCGGTGGAAAACCTGAAGGCTAACAAGGTGACTGCGTCGCTCGCCACCGGCAACGGTACTGTGAATATATCAGGATCGTGCAGGGATGCCGTCCTGAAGATGGTGGGAACCGGAATGATTGCCGCAGACCGTCTTGAGGCTGATAATGTGCAGTGTAAGATATTGGGAAGCGGCTCTATAGGTTGTGATCCCGGAATAGAACTTTCTGTACGCGGGCTGGGTTCTACCAAGATATATTACAAGGGAGATCCGAAGATTAAGAAATCGGGGGGCGGCAAGCTGTATCCGCTTCCGGAAGGGCGTCCGCTTGACACTGTCGTCACTGAAGAGACGACAGGGGAAGACCGGGGTGTCGAAGCATCGGAAGATGATGGCTCTGAAGAAAATTGACGTTGGATTGTAACCTGAAACGATATGCCGGATGCCGATGCTCCTCTGAAATTGAAAACCGCACGTACCCTTAAGTGGAACACTGTCGACCGTCTTGCGTCGCAGGTGCTGTACGGGGTGGTTGGCATAGTGCTGGCGAATATCCTCACGGAAGAGGATTTCGGTCTTGTAGGCGCCCTGTTGGTTTTTCAGGCGTTTGCCATAATTTTTGCTGACAGTGGCTTCGGTGCGGCTCTTCTCCAGAAGAAGGATCCTGACGACAGGGACTATTCCACCGTGTTCTGGTTTAATCTTGTCGTAAGTGTCGCGATATATTGGATCCTGTGGTTTTCGTCTCCTCTGATAGCGGATATCTTTCAAGGAGACCGTCGCCTGATACCTCTGTCGAAAGTGATGTTTCTGACGTTTGTGCTTAACGCGCTCGCTATCGTGCAGACAAACCGTCTTATGAAACGGATGGATGTAAAAATGATAGCGGTGTCAAATCTTATTGCCCAGACCGGAGGTGGGATCATCGGTGTCGCGCTGGCTCTCGGAGGGTTCGGGGCGTGGGCGCTTGTATGGCAGTCAGTGGCATTGGCGGGAATAAAGACAGGTATCTTATGGGCGACAGGACATTGGATGCCGACTTGTGGTATAAAGAAAGATTCACTTCGAAAAATCTGGAGAATCGGATTCAGTGTCTTTTCCTCATCAATGCTCAACACGCTGTTCCAGACAATATATTCGTTTGTCATAGGAGCGTTCTATTCTTTGGCTTCTCTCGGAGTTTATACGCAGGCTGACAAATGGAGTAAAATGGGCAGCGCTTCGATGTCGCAGGTACTGACAGCGTCGTTTGTGCCCCTGTTGGCGAAATTTCAGGATAATTCGGAAGATTTCAAAAGGTATGTCAGAAAGATCAACCGTTTTACTGCATTTATACTTTTCCCGTTTATGACAGGTCTGGCGGCGGTAGGGGAGCCGTTGTTCCATACGTTGTTCGGAAATAAATGGGATGCCGCCGTTATCTTGTTCCAGATACTGGTGGTAAGAGGAATATTTGTGGTGTTGGTGTCCCTATATGGCAATTACATGCTTGCGAAGGGATATGGCAGGCGTCTTTTCATGATAGAGGTGGTCAAGGATGTGGCTATAGCTGTAGCCATCCTGGCTACGATTTTTTTTAATAGTGTCGAGCTGCTCGTATGGGGGCAATTGGCGGCTTCTGTTGTCACATATGCGTTGATTGTGTCGATGGTTGGAAAAACTCTTGGATACGGTATATGGAATATGATTGCAGATCTGATCCCATTTGCATTCCCATCATTGGTGATGTGCCTGATATGCCTGATTCTTGGAATGATCCCGATGGCACCGTTCCTGACTCTGGTAGCGGAAATTGCAGGAGGAGGCATTATCTATATCGGCATCATGTGGTGGTGGGATTACCCGGAATTAAAGGAGGCTTCATCATACATATTCGGAAGATTCCGGCAAAAATGACGGCGCGTGATAAAAATCCTAATAACTAATGGATAAAAATCACGTTAAAAATATCTCTAAAGTTAATACTTTACTCAAAATGATTGCATAATCAACAACCTGATCTATAAAGGTATATAAAAAATAATGAAAATAAATAATAAAAAATAGACAAAAAATTTGGAGAAACCGGAAAAAGTATCTAACTTTGCACTCGCAAACGGCACTGATGAGGACACAAAGAGTGACACCGATCAGCAACCAAAAGGTGCCATAGCTCAGTTGGTAGAGCAAAGGACTGAAAATCCTTGTGTCCC